>NZ_JBNGDN010000141.1:0-5411 GCF_049975065.1 Hydrogenovibrio sp. | reverse complement strand
TCGGCTACCTCGTCCACTTCTTGGTCAGTCAAATTGCCCATCATTCCTCTTGCAGGCATGTTACCGATGCGACCATTAACGATTGAAGCTTCGATTTGAGCCGGATTACCGCCCCACAACCAATCATCATCGGCCAAAACTGGGAAGTGCGCTCCACCTTGACTAATCCCCTGACCACCAGCGGCGTGACAGGCCGCACAATAGTCACCAAACAAGACTTTAGAAGTTTTGACAGCGTAGGTTTTCAACTCTTCATTTTTCAGAATCTCAGGCACGGGCAAAGCGGCGAGTTGCTCCTCTTGTTCTGCGAAGCGCTTTTTACGCCAATCCTCAAGCACTTTATACTCTTCATGATACTCTTTAACCTGCGTCCAGCCAGCCAAACCCGGAAACCAAGAATCTTTCCACGGAATGGTAGGATAGTACAAAGCGTAAAAAACAATCATCACGAAACCGGCATAAAATGACAGCATCCACCACAGCGGTGGCGGGTTGTCCAGCTCACGAATATCTTCATCCCAAATGTGACCAGTGTTTCCCTCATCCGGCCAAGGATTATTATGTGCCATATCTTATTCTCCTCAGAATAACTTAATCATCTTCATCTAAAATCTTGAACTTTTCGTTTTCGAGTTCATCACGTTTGCTCGGACGCAGTGCCAGTGCAAACGTGATGAGCATTCCCAGAAAGACACCGACGGTAATGACCAGACCTACCCAGTCGGATGTCGTCATGGCCGACCAGTCGGTATCGAAATACGCTTCAAGATTACTCACGATATGCCTTACTATCGTCTAATTTCACCATGGTGCCCAATACCTGAAGGTAAGCTACCATTGCATCAATTTCGGTATAACCTTCAATGGCCGCATTGGCGTTCTCAATTTCCTCATCCGTATAGGGCACACCCAAAGTGCGCATAACAGACAGGCGTTTTGACATATCGCGCTGTGTACCAAAGAAATCTTCCGAAACCGGATTTTCAGCCAACCAAGGGTAGGCCGGCATGACAGATTCCGGAACCAGATCCTGAGGACGCAACAAGTGCATAACATGCCACTCATCCGAATATTTTCCGCCCAGACGTGCCAAGTCAGGTCCAGTACGTTTTGAACCCCACTGCATAGGATGATCGTACATGGACTCTGTGGCCAACGAATAGTGACCATAACGCTCACGCTCATCGCGGAAAGGACGAATCATTTGCGAATGACAGATATAGCAACCTTCTCTTAAATAAAGATCACGACCGGCCAGTTCAAGTGGTGTATAAGGACGGACACCATCGCCCGGTTTCCAATCGGCTAGAACCCATTGACCATTTCGATCCTGCTTGTACAATTGCTTATCGGAAACCAATTTGCCGTTATCATCCATCGTAAAGGTTCTTTCCCAAACCAACTCTGGAAATTTTTCGTTTTTAACGTTACCGTATTTATCGGTTTGCTCCGTATAGTCAACGCTTTCTTTTAGATAAAACAACGGTACGATTTCAACAATACCGGCGATGGATACAGCCAAAGCCGTCACCATAAACATCCCGAAGATATTTCTTTCTAGACGTTCTTGTAAGTTTTTAGGTTTTTGATTTTCTGACATGAGTCTATTGCTCCTCAAACTCATCATTTCAAAGCTTGCGACAGGCTCCGCCCATCGCAAATGATTGGCTGTCTATCAAGCATTCGCTGTCGCAGCAACGCTCTCTTTGGCATTGGCCATTCTGATCGTCATCACAACGTTATACAGCATGACAACCGCACCTGAGAAGAACAGGAGACCGCCTACGGCACGCATTACATAATAAGGATGCATCGCAGAAACCGACTCTGCAAAGGTGTATGCCAAAGTGCCGTACTCATCATAAGCACGCCACATCAAACCTTGCATAATACCGGAGACCCACATAGCGACGATATAGAAAACCGTACCAATTGTGGCCAACCAGAAGTGGAAGTTAATCAGTTTCATAGAATACATTTCCGTATTCCACAGCTTCATCACCATGTGATACAGAGCACCAATGGAAACCATCGCAACCCAACCCAAAGCACCGGAGTGAACATGACCCACTGTCCAATCCGTGTAGTGAGAAAGTGCGTTTACGGTTTTCGCAGCCATAACAGGCCCTTCGAAGGTGGACATGGCGTAGAACGCCAAGGCAATGATCAAGAAGCGTAGGATATAATCGGTACGCAGTCTATCCCAGGCACCGGAAAGCGTTAACATCCCGTTAAGAGCCCCACCCCAGGAAGGGATAATCATCGCCAAAGAGATAACCGCACCCAGGGAACCGGTCCAATCAGGCAACGCCGTATATTGAAGGTGGTGCGCTCCCAACCAAACATAACCGAACATCAACGCCCAAAAATGGATGACCGATAAGCGGTAGGAATAGATAGGACGCTGCGCCTGCTTAGGCACAAAGTAATACATAATCCCCAAAAAGCCCGCTGTTAGGAAGAACCCAACCGCATTGTGCCCCCACCACCATTGAATCATGGCATCCTGCACGCCTGCAAACATGGAATAGGAACGGAACAGAGACACCGGAATGGCCAGGCCGTTCACAACATAAAGGTAGGTAATCGCAATCATCATCCCCAAGAAGAACCAATTGGAGACGTAAACGTTTGGATGCGTGTCCTTGTTACGTGAGGCAATCGTCATCACAAAGTTCAACGTATACAGCGTCCAGACTAATGCAATCGCAATCGCCAATGGCCATTCTTGCTCATGGTATTCTTTACCGGCTGTCATCCCCAAAGAGATGGTCACCACAACGGCAAGCAACCCGATTGTGAACAAAATCGCTGTCAACCACGCCATCCCGTTACTCCACAAACGAACACCGTTCGTCCGCTGCACGGTATAAAATGCGGTGGCCATCAATGTCATACCACCAAAGGCAAAAATAACCGTATTCGTGTGCATGACGCGTAAACGCGCAAACGTAATTTCCGCGATATCAAAATTCAAAGCTGGCCAGGCCAATTGCGCTGCAGCAAAGGTTCCCATCAAGGTTCCCAATACCAAAAACGTAATCGCGCCCACAGCTAAGTACTTCACAACACCATTGTCATATTGTGGTTTTGCTGTAGTATCCATCAGTCGGATTCCCCCTTATAGTCAAAATTAATCAAGCCTGCATTGGCTTTTTGAGTGACCAATCCCAAAAACGCAGAACCTGTTTCCTCAGAGCGCATTATAGATAAGTCCCGATGAATATGTCAGGCTCGACGTTCACAAAAACTTAATCTATATCAAAAATACAACGCAAACCAAGAATCACAGGCGTCACACCCTGCAGATTTGACTCAAAAAAAATAACACGCTAATTATCGCAAAAATAGAGCTTAAGACGGAACTTCTGGGACAAATTTTTTTTATAACCCATATTAATTATTCCTTAATCCTTGCTCAATCCTTGCAAATTTAACGCTTAAACCCCGTTTGAAATCGCTATAATAACACCCCTTAAAAAGGCGATCCCGGGCTAGCAGCTTATCGCGCACCATCGACCCGCGCCAGACATAACACCCAGGAGCAGGCTATGCGACAAGCCACTATCGAGCGCAACACGCTTGAAACCCAAATACAACTCACGGTTAACTTGGATGGAAAAGGCACGGCGAACCTGAATACGGGTGTCCCATTTCTGGAACACATGCTGGATCAAATTGCCCGCCACGGCTTGATTGACCTTAGCATTGACGCCAAAGGCGACACCCATATTGATGACCACCACACAGTGGAAGACATTGGCATCTGTCTTGGCATGGCTGTGCGCGAAGCCGTGGGCAGCAAAAAAGGCATTAAACGTTACGGCCACGTCTATGTGCCGCTGGACGAAGCCCTCTCACGCGCTGTCATCGATTTATCAGGACGACCAGGCCTGGTATTTCACGCCAATTTTACCCGCGCCAGTATCGGCCAGTTCGACACAGAGCTGGTTTCCGAATTCTTTCAAGGTTTTGTCAATCATGCACACGCCACGCTACACATCGACAATCTGCGCGGCCAAAATGCCCACCACCAAGTCGAGACCATTTTCAAAGCTTTTGGCCGTGCGCTAAGAATGGCACTGGAAACGGATGAACGTATGGCCGACCAACTCCCGTCCACCAAAGGGGCACTGTAAGCCCATGCCCAATCAGAAACTTGTTTCGGTCATTGATTACGGCATGGGCAATTTACGCTCCGTTGCCAAAGCCGCGGAGCACGTCGCCCCAGATCAGGTACGCATTCAAATCACAGACGATGCCGAGGTCATTCGCAATTCGGATGCCGTCATTTTCCCCGGCCAAGGCGCGGCCAAAGCCTGTATGAACGCATTGAACAACACCGGCATTGCGCACACTTTAATGGAAGCCGCCGTTGAAAAACCGTTTTTAGGCATTTGCATGGGGCTACAAGTTTTAATGACGCACAGTCAGGAAAACAATGGCATTGACTGCCTAAACATCCTGCCCGGCGACGTTAAGCAATTCGATCTGCAAAATCACCCAGGCCTGAAAATGCCGCACATGGGTTGGAACCAAATCCACCAGACAAAAGAACACCCTTTATGGCACGGCATCGAACAGGACAGCCGGTTTTATTTTGTCCACAGCTATTACGTGGTGCCAACGGACACCGACACCATTGTCGGTGAAACCACGCACGGCGACACTTTCGCTTCGGCACTGGCCAAAAACAAGCTGTTTGCCATTCAGGCTCACCCGGAAAAAAGCGCCGACGCCGGACTGCAATTATTCAAAAACTTTCTGAATTGGAACCAACTGTAAACCGAATCGGAATGTTCAAAGATTCAACAGATTTAACGGAAAAGGAACACCATGCTACTCATTCCAGCAATTGATTTAAAAGACGGCGAATGCGTACGACTCCGCCAAGGCCTGATGGAAGACGCCACCGTATTTTCCGGCGACATCGTTGCCATGGCCGAACGCTGGGTCAACGAAGGCGCACGCCGCCTCCACATGGTTGACCTGAACGGTGCCTTTGAAGGCCAACCCGTCAATGCCACCGCCGTTTACCAAGTGCGCGAAGCCTTTCCGGAACTGCCGGTACAAATTGGCGGCGGCATCCGCGACCTGAACACCATCGAAGCCTATCTCGAAGCGGGCGTCAGTTATTGCATTATCGGCACCCAAGCCGTTCACAATCCTGAATTCGTCGCCGAAGCCTGCCAAGCCTTTCCTGGCCACATTATGGTTGGCTTGGATGCTAAAGAAGGCATGGTCGCCATCAACGGTTGGGCGGACGTTACCGACCATCACGTGGCCGAGCTGGGCAAACAATTCGAAAACGACGGCGTTGAAGCCATCATTTACACCGACATCGGCCGAGACGGCATGATGCAAGGCGTCAATATCGAAGCCACCCAAGCCTTGGCGCAAGCCCTAAACAT
>NZ_JBNGDN010000140.1:0-2552 GCF_049975065.1 Hydrogenovibrio sp. | reverse complement strand
CGCTGCCAACCAAACAGCATCACCCCGAGAAACCCGGCTTCCAGGAAAAACGCCGTCAGCACTTCATACGCCAGCAGAGGCCCTAATACCGGCCCGGTAATTTCCGAAAACCTGGAAAAGTTGGTGCCAAACTCAAACGACAGCACAATCCCGCTGACCACCCCCATGCCGAAGGTAATGGCAAACGGCTTAATCCAGAATTTCGCCAACTGAAGATACACCGGGTTACGGGTCTTCAGCCACAGGCCTTCCCAAATGGCAATGGCCGTTGCCAGCCCGATGGTAATGGACGGAAACAAAATGTGAAAACTCACCGTAAACGCAAACTGCATACGGGACAAAATGGCGGCATCTAATTCCATGGAGGCATCCTAAAGTTGAATCCTAAGTCTTTTTTAAGTCTTTATTCGAAAAGGGTTTTTCGCCATTCTATTGCAACAGCCCGCCAAAAGGGAACCTAAAACGTTGAATCTTTTATGACGCCGATCATCAAAACCGCTTTTGCCGACCACAACCCGACAAATTCGCCCTATCGCTCCTTTTACCAGGCCTGGCGAAAACGCCCAGGCCTGCAAAGCCTATCCCAGCCCCCATAAATCCATTACAATACGCCAAAATTAACCCAGCGGATTCTGACTCAATGAAGTGTGCGCACCCCATCGGCATTTTCGACTCCGGCATCGGCGGCCTGCCCATCGCCCGAAAAATTCATGAATTGCTGCCCAACGAAACCCTGATTTACGTCGCCGACACCGCCCACACCCCCTACGGCGAAAAAACCGAAGACTATATTCTGCGACGCTCGCTGGCCGTCACCGATTTTCTGCTGTCGCACAACGCCAAAGCCATTGTCGTCGCCTGCAACACCGCCACCATGGTCAGCATCCAAACCCTGCGCCAACGCTATTCGATTCCGTTTATCGGCGTCGAGCCCGGCGTCAAACCTGCCGCCATCCACACCCAAAGCGGCATCATCGGCGTGCTCGCCACGGAAAAAACCCTCACCAGCGAAGCCTTCAATCAGCTCACCCAGCGCGTCGCCGCCAACGCCCAACTGGCGATTCAACCCTGTCCCAAACTCGTGCGGCTGGTGGAAAACCTGCAACTGGACGACGACGAAACCCATCAAACCGTCCACGACTACATTCAACCCCTCATCGCCCAAGGCGCGGACACCCTCATTCTAGGCTGCACCCACTTCACCCACCTGGCACCCGTCATCGAACAAGTGGCAGGCCTGGGCGTTTCCGTCATTCGCACCGAAACCCCCGTTGCCAACGAAGTGGTGCGCCGCCTGCAAACCGCTGGACACCTCAACCCAAGCACCACACCCCCCGCCAACCCCATCACCTTCTACACCAACAGCGACCTAAACACCTTCCAAAAACAAATCGCCCACCTCTGGGGTGAAAACGCCCACGTCAAAGGCTTTTAAATGACGGCGAAAGTCGATTTACAGCACATCAAACGGACGAGGCTCACAAGGCACGGTACGGAATCGTTATCTGCTAAACAGCCAGACGCCTTGATTATGATTTTGTGATAAAATCGCACAGTCGGCCGATTCGAGGAAAAGAAAATGGAAATTCAATCACTTACCGTATCCGAGCGCATTATTCTCGCCGAAACCCTGTGGGATAGCGTGGTCGCTGAAGATTCAGAAATTGAACTCACAGAACCTCAGAAGAAAGAACTGGACAAGCGTTTGGACGCCTTCGAGATCGACCGCGATATGGGATCTTCCTGGTCAAGTGTCAAAGCTCGAATAGTCTCCAAATAAATGCATAAATGCACTGCGCCCTCACACTTCGAAAAGAAGCCGAGTTTGATATTAACGAGCACTTCAGCTTCTACGAAGCTTGAATTCAACCATTAACTGCAACGGCCAGCTTAACGGGTAGAACAGGAAATAGGAAAACAGGGATGCCAGAAATAGCAAGATTTTATGGAATTGTAATAAAGCTTTTCTTCGGTGATCATCCACCACCGCATTTTCATGCAGTGTACGGCGAATATGTCGGTTTGTTCAATATAGACACGCTTGAGATGATTGAAGGTGATCTACCAAAGAGAGCAAAGAAGTTGGTTATCGAATGGGCAACGGTCAATAAAGATGAATTGAAAAAGATGTGGGACGCTCAAGAATTCCACAAATTACCACCTCTGGAGTAAGCAATGCAATATCCGAGAATCAAATCCGCATCAGCAATCGACAATCATACTTTGATGGTTGAGTTTGATAATAACGAAATGAAAAAATATGATGTATCTCCGCTCCTAAATAAAGAGATGTTCGCCCCATTAAACAATCCAGTTTTGTTCAAAGCGGTAAAAGTCGAGCAAGGTGGGGTGGCCGTAGTCTGGAATAGCGAGATTGACATCAGTGAATATGAATTATGGAAGCATGGTCAAACAATGCCCTAACAAAGCAATTAAATCAATAAGGTCAGACTCGATTGATTTTCAACATCGCCGATTTCAGGATTGTTGATGAGCTGTTTGATGGCTATCGACATGCCGAGTACCTCATAAATTTAAATAGAGTGATTCCA
>NZ_JBNGDN010000139.1:0-2777 GCF_049975065.1 Hydrogenovibrio sp. | reverse complement strand
TATAGTTTCTGGCGGACTTTGCAATCCCTTTTTTGCGTTTTTTTGAGGTTTTTTTGACATTTCAGTGACAGTCATCGTAAAAACAACATCTTAAACCCCATTTATTGCATATTCCGGCTTTTCAAGTCGTGGATAATAACGAATATAAACGAATCAAAATTTCATTTAACGCTTAATGGACAACACCCGCTATGTTTCAAAAACGTTTATCGAAACCGCATCATTCTATCTATCTCTATGCCATGACGTTTCTGCTCTGGCCGATTTCGGTTATTTCCGCCCCGCCACAAACCACTTACATTGAAGATTACAGCTTAACCACCTATGCCAATCCTTATACGCAAGAGGCCGATCACATAGAGCTGTTTACCAAATCCCCAAAGCGCGATTCGTTTTTTGGTTTAACCTGCAGCCGTGGTAATTCCCTGCCCAGTCTTCAGATTTTATTGTTTGATCAAGCCGTTATTAGCTCGACGCCAAAACTGATGTCGATTCAGTATCAAATTTTACCTAAATCCAATCCTGCGGTTTCACTGCCCTTGCAAGGGGTTTTGAAGGCGACTGCAACCGAACAGCGACAGGAGAATCGAATCCGACTCGAGCTGCCGCCTCAGTCGGTACAAACATTCCAACAGTTACAGCAACAGTATCGCCAGCTTTTATCGCAACTCCGCGAGGGCACAGAAATCCAAATTCAAGTCGCACACCGAATGCTTGGCGAACATAAGTTCACCTTTTCACTCAATGGACTGGATGCGTTTTTATCCACCCATGAATCACTCTGCTTTTAAAGGAGGCTTTATGTCTGGAAGACGAGAATTTATCAAACGACTGGCGGCGCTGGGTGCTTTGGGCGCTTCAGCCCCCTTTAGTTTTGCAGCACTGGCGAATGACAAATCTGCCAGGCCTGGTCAACCTTCGGTGGGCGTTGTGCTGGACCCGCTGTTTTTGCAACACGATATGAAAGGGCATCCAGAAACCGCTAAACGACTGATCGCCATTGACGCCGAAATGGAACGGCAGGGGCTGTGGCAACAGCTCACCCCGGTCAAGGGGCGCATGGCCGAAAACGATGAGCTTCTGTTCGCGCACGATCAAAACTATATCGATGAAATCGAAATGCTCAGTCGAAGCGGCGGAGGCTATTACGATCAATACAGCCAAGACACCTATTTAAACCATGCCACGTTTGATGCCGCTAAAATGGCCGCTGGCAGCAACATTGCGCTTAACCTTGCAATTTACGACCGAAAGGTGAATCGCGGCTTCGCACTGTTGCGCCCACCAGGACACCACGCGCTGGCCAACAAGGCGATGGGGTTTTGTATTTTCAACTCGGACGTGATTGCCGCACGCGCGTTACAACAGTACCGCGATGTCGGAAAAGTCGCCATTATTGACTTTGACGTTCATCACGGCAACGGCACTCAGGATCTGGTCGCGGATGACCCGACGATTATGGCCATTTCCATTCATCAACACCCTTATTGGCCGATGACGGGCGGGGCTAAGTTCACCGGCCGAGAGGCCGCGGAAGGCACAATTGTTAACTGCCCATTTCAAAAAGGCGCGGGGAACGAAACCTATCTTTCCGTTTACGACCGCGTCATTCAGCCGAAGCTGGAAGTCTTTCAGCCGGACCATATTATTGTCTTTTCCGGTTACGATGCGCACTGGCAAGACCCACTGGCCAATCACCAACTGTCCGTCGCTGGCTTTAATCAACTGGTCGATAAGTGCCTTCAGTCTGCAGACACCCTATGCAACGGCCGCATCAGCTTCACACTTGGTGGCGGTTACAACTTAAATCCTTTGGCTCAGTGTACCGTCGGCACCTTCCATACGTTATTAAACAATCCAGAGAAACAGCAGGATTTGATCGGCGAAGCGCCAACAGCGGAAACCGACTATACGGAAACCATCGACCAATTGGTACAACACCACCTTCAGGCTTAAGACTTAAAAGACTTAAAGACTTAAAGGCTGAACGATTGTAGGATTATTTATGAGACCGTTTTTCGACGCGCCCCGCGCTTTCGCTTTACGACGCCCGCTCCACTTAATCGGTGGCGGGGTGCTGTTCGCAGCGAGTCATTTAGCCTTGGCGTCTTCCACGCCAGCGCCAAACGCCCCCAACACACCGCTGCCGATTTTTGACAGTCACTCCCACTACTCTCTGGCGGACAGCCGAGTCCTATCGCCATCAAAAGTCATCTCTTATTACGATCAGTACCATGTGCTGGGTGCTATGATTTCCAGCACACCGACGGAAAAGGCCGAACACCTTTATCAATACGCTCCCAAGCGCATTATTCCATTTTTAAGCCTCTACAAAACCAAGGCCAATAAACCCAACTGGATGCGCGACCTCGATACTCTAAAGGACATAGAAGCGCAACTGGCAGCCTTCCCCTACCAAGGCATTGGCGAATTTCACATTTTCAAACAGGATACCTACAGCCCGGTTCTCAAACGCATTGTCGAAATCGCCGCCGAACGCGATCTGATGCTGCAAATTCACGGGGATGCGGAGATCGTCGATCGCATTTTTGCCATAGCGCCGGACATTCAAGTCATCTGGGCGCACCTTGGCACACGCCCGACACCGGCCTTTCTCACGGCGGTACTCGAACGTCATCCGCACACCCTATACATCGACACGTCCGTGCGTGACGGCGAATTCTTAGACGAATCTGGGCAACTGAAACCCGAATGGCGCGCCTTTTTCATTCAACATCAAGACCGAATGCTGGCCGCCATCGACACCTACAGCACAC
>NZ_JBNGDN010000138.1:0-2778 GCF_049975065.1 Hydrogenovibrio sp. | reverse complement strand
TTAGCCAGTCATAGTGACCGTGCTCTTGAAGCAAGTTGCGGGCAGCTTCCAGCCGTTCCATGGCACCGTTTAGGTGCTCGCTCGGCCAAGGCGACATAGGGTCGTGAATAGCCTGCCAACCGTTTTGCCAGTGAACCGAGAAAGCCGCCACCAGCATGGTCACAATGAGCGGAATCGTTGCCCAGCGTGTAGCCAACCCTAATAGCAGTAATAGGGCGCCCCCGACTTCAGCGCTGACTGCCAGCCCGGCCATAAGTTCAGGAAATGGCAACCCAAGACCCCAGTCCGGGTTGCCAAACCACTGCACTGTGCCTTCGAACCCGGCGATTTTGTTGGTGCCAGCCACCCAAAAAACGGCGGCTAGATAAATGCGTAAGGGAAGTGTTGCGATGAAATCGCAGTGTTGTAAACATTGGTTAAAAACGGCTTGAAGTCGAACGAGGATAGCGGTCATGTCCAAATTCCTTGTTGAATGAATGTTCAATAATTTATCAGAAGTTGTTTTAAATGGCAAATTAAAATTACGTTAAAAATCGAATATTTTTAATGACTGCGTAAATTGGTGTGATCGGATACAGTCGTATCCAGTTGTTGCATTAAGTCTGTTAAAGCTTGTTTAAATTTCAGAGTTCTGTCTGAATCGGTTTGTGCCAGTTGATGAATGGCCGTAACCGTTTGGCGCATACGCCCCGCTTGTTCTTTAATTTCTTCTAGACTGTCGGACAGTGTTTGGATGTCTCTTAAACCTTGTGATGCGCTTTTGGAGGATTTATTGATTAATGTTCGTATACGTTGTGCGGCCTCTGTCGATTTGTGTGATAGTTTACGGACTTCGCTGGCGACAACGGCAAAACCGCGCCCTTGTTCTCCAGCGTGCGCCGCTTCGACCGAGGCATTTAGAGCCAATAAGTTGGTTTGGAAGGCAATGGTGTCTATCAAGCCGACAATTTCCGTGATTTGGTCACTGGCATCGACTATGTTGTATATGGTTGTCTTGTTTTGAGACATGGCTTCTTCGCCTTTTGCCAAACGTGTTTTCTGACCGGAACCCAGTTCAAGTGCTTGGCGAACCCTATTTTGCAATGACTCTTTTTGAGAGGTGTTTGGTTCTAAGGTGTGATGCATTACCATCAGTGCCTCGCGTATCTGATCTATGAATGCCTTTTGGTCGCGTTTTAAATTAAGGTAAGAGGCTTCGAGAGCCTGATAGCGCCTTTGTAAGCTGTCCACAGCATGCGTTTGATTGACCAGGCGTTGGTTTAAATCGATAGTATCCATTTGATATTGTTGCAAGGTAGCGCCTTGTTTTAGCCGTTCGCTCTCGCAGGCCTGGGCGTTTTGTATTAAGCTTTCCAGACGCTCTTGAAGTGACTGGGTGATTGTCTGTTCAGCAGTGTCGGGCTGGTTTTGGATGATTATGTATTCGATTTGATCTAATGTGGCGGCATTGTCCATCATGTTTGAGAGTCGATGCCGTAATTCAGACTCGCAAATACGATGGGTTTCAATTTGCTGTTTTAGGTGGTGTATTTGTTCATGCAGTGGGCGTGTATAGTGAATGAGCCATTTTTGAATCCATTTCACGACCGTCTCCAGTTAAATATCAAAGTATTCGTGCGATATAATTTATCAATTGTTGATTGAATGTTCAATAATTAAATTGGTTTCTTATGTTTTGTGCAGGTGATTGACTCGAATGCTCGAGTTTGTTCGTGTTTGTTCGTGTTTGTTGGGCGGAGAGAGTGAGTGTGGTTAGTTTGAAAGGGGGGGTATGAACGGTCTTGATGTTGCGACTGCTTTGGGTCAAATGCGATTGGTGGGTGATCACCGTGGACTTCGACAACTGGCATTTCTGCAATTGGAGTTGGAGGCTCCAGTATCCGATCCAGTGGATGGCGGAATGGAAAACGAAGCCTGCCTGATGCGGGCTGCGATACAATTAGAAGCTTATGCGGCAGGGCGGCTGACGGAATTTGATGTGCGGCTGAATCCGCAGGGCACGGATTTTCAGCAGCGGGTTTGGCAGGCGTTGTTGGCGATTCCGTATGGCGAGGTGCGCAGTTATAAAGACATCGCCCTTGCCATCGGCCAGCCGAAAGCGGTGCGCGCCGTGGGCGGTGCCATCGGACAGAACCCGATTCCGCTGATGATTCCCTGTCATCGCGTTGTGGGTGCGGACGGCTCCCTGACGGGGTTTCGATGGGGGCTGGCCTTGAAAAAACGCTTGCTGCAATTGGAAGGCGGACTTTCCCGATTGTAACCAGGCCTGGTAAATCCTTGTTAATACTCAGCCGCGTTTTGATGTGGTTTAATGCCGTTGGATGTTTCGGTCAGTGCGCGTCTTTCCACTTGATTGAGCAGCCCATGCTGGGAATTTGTTCGGCGGGACCTTGTCCGGTTTCGGCGACTTGAATCATCGCGTCCAACAGGTCGCGCTTAACGTCTTTCGGCGCGGTTTCTTTGCGTGATGCATCCAGACGACCCCGATATTGCAGCCCTAAGTCGGCGTTGTAACCGAAGAAGTCCGGTGTGCAGACCGCGCCGTAGGCTTTGGCCACTTCCTGCGTTTCGTCTATGACATACGGGAACGGAAAATCGAACGTCTCGGCAATGCGTTTCATATTGTCGAACGAATCTTCGGCGTACTCGGTCGGGTCATTCGACATAATGGCGATGCTGTTGAGGCCGTAGTCGTCGCGCAGAATGCGGGCATCCTTGGCCAGGCGCGTCTGGATGGCCTTGACATAGGGGCAGTGGTTGCAGATAAACATCACCAGC
>NZ_JBNGDN010000137.1:0-2849 GCF_049975065.1 Hydrogenovibrio sp. | reverse complement strand
GACCTTGCTTGCTCCTTGATTCCACAAGAAATATTTTCTCAGTTGGTCGTAATCACGGATACGACGCTTCTTCGAAAATTTCCTTGTGAAGCCAATGCTCTGCACAATCTCAGCACAAATTCATGAAACATTCGGGCTAACTTTGCCTGTCTTGCCTCCCAATTGACATCTGGGCAAGACGGGGATGAATGTACCGAGCGAACAAGTCGATTCGCCACGCCGAAACGGCCGGACTCGATTTGATATTTTTTAACACCCAGGAGACCTTCATGGCGGAAAACACCTTTCGTTTAGTGACACGCAGCGATTTCGACGGCTTAGTCTGTGCGGTTTTACTAAAAGAGCTGAATTTAATCGATGACATTCTGTTCGTGCATCCAAAAGACATGCAGGATGGCAAAATAGAAATCACTGAAAACGACATCACCACCAATCTACCCTATGTCAAAGGCTGTCACCTAGCGTTTGATCACCACCTGAGCGAAAGCGTTCGCAACGATGCGGTGGACAACCATATTATCGATGCAAACGCCCCCTCGGCGGCTCGCGTGGTCTACGATTATTACGGTGGCGCTAAAGCCTTTCCCAAAGTCTCGGACGACATTATGGAAGCGGTGGATAAAAGCGATTCCGCCCAGTTCACCCGCGAAGAAATCCTAAACCCCACCGGTTGGCCGCTATTGAACTATTTGATGGATGCTCGAACAGGCTTGGGGCGTTTCCGCGAATTCCGAATCTCAAACTATCAGCTGATGATGGAGTTAATCGACTACTGCCGCGACCACACTATCGAAGAAATTCTGAATTTACCCGACGTTAAAGAAAGAGTCGATTTGTACTTCGAACATGAGAGCCAAGCCAAAGAACAAATTCAACGTTGTGCAAGCGTTCATCAAAATCTGGTGGTGTTGGACTTACGTCAAGAAGACACCATTCATCCGACAAACCGTTTTATGATCTATGCCCTCTTCCCGCAGTGCAATATATCCATTCACGTACTCTGGGGCTTCCAAAAACAAAACACTGTGTTTGCCGTCGGCAAATCCATTTTGGATCGAAGTGCCCAAACCAATGTGGGCGAACTTTGCCTAAAATATAACGGTGGCGGACATAAAGCGGCTGGAACCTGTCAAATCGACACGCCACAGGCGGAAACCGTTTTAGCGGAATTGATCGCCGCCATTACGCAGGACGGATAACCGTCACCCGTTTCTCAGTCAGGCATAGATCTCAAGCGGCGGCGCGGCCGCAATCCGCCGCACAATATCCGATTGAGTGACAATCCCCCGAATGGATTCCGCTTCAGACATAATCACCACACAGCCTAAGCGGTATTCACTCATCACCAGTGCAACCCGACGAATATCGGTTTCCGCTTTCGTGGTAATCACCTTTCGATTCATCACATTGGCCACCGGCTCATCGCCACCAATTTCGAGCTGACCGTTCTCGCCCACTGTCGCGCGCATTAAAATATCCCGACTCGATACCAACCCAACCAATTCAGCACGATCATTCACGACCGGTAAGTGATGCACACCCGCCTCAAGCATTTTTGACCAGGCCTGCCCTTGCGATTCAAGGTGTGAAATCGTGATAACAGGTTGCGTCATAATATCAAACACTTTAAAAACCGGATGCCGGGGCTGATCATGCTGGATGGATTCGTATTCTTTTACCGCAGGCCTGGGTTTATCCTGCATACGATTAAGCGTTTCATCAAAATGCAACTGATCCATTTCGGATTCACCCACCGCATTGATGCGCTTGGAACGATCTACCTTCAGCTCAGGACGCAGCTCGCCTGGCTGAATACGATTACGTCCTTCCGGTGTGTAAACGATAAACATAATCGAAGTTCCTTTGGTTGAATGGGTTATTTGATTCTATAGCAGTTTTCAAGCCATCTCAAATTGTCTATACTACAGCGAGAATGTGATTTACATCCAATCTGGAAATGTCATAAATTTGCGCCGAAATCGCTCAGGATTTTGTTCTCACAAGGAAGTTTTCAAAAAAGCGTCGATTCCGCGATGACGCCCGACTGAAAAAATGGAGTTTGTGGAATCAAAAGACAAGTGAGAGGGGATTAATTTATGAATTTTTCCGGTTCAATTCAAAGGAAACTACCATGTCTGTACTCGTGACCAAGCAAGCGCCGGACTTTACCGCCGCAGCCGTTCTGGCCGACGGCACCATTGTCGATGACTTCAATTTTAAAAGTCACACCGAAAACAAATACGCGGTGGTCTTTTTCTACCCCCTCGATTTCACCTTTGTCTGTCCTTCGGAAATTCTGGCGTTCGATCACCGTGTCGAGCAATTCAAAGCCATGGAGACCGAAGTCATTGGCATCTCCATCGACTCACAGTTCACGCACAATGCCTGGCGAAACACGCCTGTCAATGAAGGCGGCTTAGGGCCGGTTAAATTCCCGCTCGTGGCCGACATCGGTGGCAGTATTATGCAGGCTTACGGCATCGTTCACCCTGGCAACGTTGCGCTAAGAGGGGCTTTTTTAATCGACAAGACCGGTGTGGTTCGCCATCAAGTCGTCAACGATTTGCCGCTTGGACGTAATGTCGATGAAATGCTGCGCATGGTGGAAGCCCTGCAATTCCATGAACAACACGGTGAAGTCTGTCCGGCTGGCTGGCACAAAGGCGATGAAGGCATGAAGGACTCACCAGAAGGCGTCGCGGACTACTTATCTAAAAATGCAGATAAGCTGTAAGCACACTCGCTGAGCTGACATCACTAACCCGAATGTTTACCTTCGGTTCTTCGATTCATGAATTTGTGCTGAGATTGCGCAGAGCATTGGTTTCTCGACTTACCCCTTCGGGCGT
>NZ_JBNGDN010000136.1:0-2895 GCF_049975065.1 Hydrogenovibrio sp. | reverse complement strand
ATCCAAAGGTCATTATTACCAATCGGCGTTCCCTTTTTAGCTAAGTCGGCTCGTATATCGGCATAGTGTTTAGCCACATCGGTTCCCATCGGTAAAACGGGAATATAGTTGATCAATTCATCCAGAATATTCAGCGCTTTTTCAGAGTTGTTACTTCTCATAGCACCATCTTCCAACTCTCCAAACGTCACTAATGACATGGAAACCGAACCTAAAGGTAAACTCTCGAACTTTTCAAAAACGCTCGGCGGTTGTTTTTTAATAATGTAAATACAGATATTGGTATCAAGCACAACCATACTTAAAAAGACTCTCTTTCTTGAGGTAAGGTGTCTTCGCGTCCATCAGCCATAAAATCGTCTGGCATCTCGCCAAGCAATTTAAAAGCGGCGCCTAAATTTTTAGGTTTCGGCTTTAAAACGATTTCATCGCCACGCTTAAAGATTTCAACTTCCGTGACATCAAAACGAAATTCTTTCGGAATTCTAACGGCTTGACTGTTTCCAGATTGGAAAATTCTAGCTTCCATAATAAATCCCCCCTCTAAGTAAAATATATACTTTATTGTATATACTTTTAAAACAAGGTCAATTTATTTAATCCGTTTAAAGGTGATCCGATTGATGGAGAATATAGAAAGAGGGTTTACAGCTTATTGATATTATTAATTTTTCGAGTCATAACCCAAAGATCATTGGTTCAAACCCCGTCCCCGCTGCCAAATACCCAACCAACGCAAATTCATCAGGCCTGGCTGATTATTGTGTAGCAATATTGTAATGGTTTTGTATAATTATTTACCATGGAGAAAATCAATCAAAAACCCTGGGTGCAGTTGGTGTGGTTTAAGCGTGATTTGCGTACGGTCGATCATGCGGCGCTGAGTCTGGCGGCGGCGCGTGGGGCGGTCTTGCCGCTGTATGTGTTCGAGCCGGCGCTCTGGGCGCAGCCGGATGCCAGCTTGCGCCAATGGCGTTTTGTCGCGGATTGTCTGGTGGCGCTGGATCGCGATTTGCGTGCGCTGGGGCAAGGCCTTTGGTTTGCCGCAGGTTCGGTGACGGAAGTGCTGGCGCAGTTGCAGCAGAGCTTCGACATTGACGCGGTTTGGTCGCACCAAGAAACCGGCAATGCTTGGACCTTTGCCCGCGACAAGCAGGTGGCAGAGTGGTTGAAATCTCAAGCGATTGCCTGGCATCAACCGCCGCAGCATCCGATTCAGCGCGGGGCTCTCAATCGGGATGAGTGGCAAGCGCAGGCCGAAACCTTTTTGCAGCAACCGCTGTCTGCCCCTCCGCCACAATTACCAGGCCTGGTGGAAACGCCTCCCCTTTCCATTTCCAGCCTTCGGCAAATCCTCCAGGCCTGGCCGTTTCATCCCATCGAGCCACAGGAACACACTCAGCGCGGTGGCCGCGCCCTTGGGTTGGCGCGGTTAGACACGTTTTTGAACACGCATTTGAAACGCTATCTGTTCGACATCTCCAAACCAAACGCCGCCCCTTTAAGCAGTTCGCGTCTCAGTCCGCATTTGGCGTGGGGCAGTTTGTCGATTCGCGAAGTGATTCAGGCGGCGCAAGCGTTTCAAGCCTCGGTGGCACCGCAACATCGTCGCAGCCTGAGCGCGTTTTTATCACGCTTGCACTGGCAAAGTCATTTTATGCAAAAACTGGAAACTCAGCCGTCGATTGAGTTTACCTGTTTGCAAACCGCGACCGAAAGCTTGCGCCAAGAGGCCGCCGACTCGCAAACCGATTTTCTCCAGGCCTGGTGGTTAGGGCAAACCGGTGTGCCGCTGGTGGATGCTTGTATGCGTTGTTTGCGCCACACCGGTTGGTTGCCGTTTCGGATGCGGGCGATGGTGATGTCGTTTGCCAGTTATCATTTGTGGCTGGATTGGCGCTTGACCGCACCGAAATTGGCGGCGCTGTTTACCGATTACGAACCCGGCATTCATTACAGCCAGGTGCAAATGCAATCCGGCACCACCGGCATTAATGCCATGCGAGTGTATAACCCGGTGAAGCAGTCGCGCGACCAGGACCCACACGGCCAGTTTATTCGCCAATGGTGCCCCGAGTTGGCAGGGTTATCGGATGACTGGATCCATGACCCTTGGTCGTGTCCGCCGGAGTGGTTAGCAGAAGCCGATGTGCATCTGGGCGAAAACTATCCGTTTCCGCTGGTGGACATTGAGCAGGCGGCGCGCGAGGCGAAACAGAAGTTGGCGTCGATTCGCAAACAGCCACAAGCGAAAAACCAAGCCAAACAGGTGTATCAAAAACACGGCAGCCGCAAACGGGTCACACGGTCGCACAAATCGTCACAATCGGAATCTTCAATGCAGTTGGGCTTGTTCGATGACTAAATCATGGACGAAACCATCGACGAAATCATCGAAACCCATCGCAAAAGCCGATTTGCCCAGCAAAGACTGCGTGGTGTGCGGTCGTCCGTTTGTCTGGCGCAAAAAGTGGCGTAAGGATTGGGAGCAGGTGCGTTACTGCTCGGAACGCTGTCGTCGCCAGCGCCCTACCATCGCGAAAGGAGATCGTAAATGAAATCTGTCAATCCCCCCAGCCAAATTCGCCGTTTGTGTCTGGTGCTTGGCGACCAACTCAATCTCGATTCCACCGTGTTCGATGAATTTGATCCGGCACAGGATGCGGTGTGGATGGCGGAACTGCCACAAGAGCAAACCCATGTGAAATCGCATCAACAGCGGATGGTGTTGTTTCTTAGCGCGATGCGCCACTTTGCACAAACCCTTAATCACCAGGCCTGGTCATTGCATTATTTAAAACTCGGTGAGCATGCGTTTGATTCGTTCGAGCAGGCGTTGGCCGCTTTTTTGGCGCACCATTCGGTCAAGCAGGTGGCGGTGGTGTTGCCCGGCGA
>NZ_JBNGDN010000135.1:0-2920 GCF_049975065.1 Hydrogenovibrio sp. | reverse complement strand
TGTTCGAGGTGCCCGAAAAAACAGGCCGGGGTAAAACTGTGCCGCTTTTTGAAACCTGCGGCGGCACGCAGGGCTGACAACCTCACCGGTTCGATTACAGCGGCCAGTATTTGTGCAATAATTGCGTGGCAGCACCCGGACGACCCGTGTCGCCGGACACACCCACATCTTTATAAATCAACCGTACATCCGCGACTTTGGACGATGGAATGGTATTGTCCGGACTGATGTCCTGTGGGCGGATAATCCCTGCAAACCGAATCACCTCATCGCCTTCGTGAATGGTAATCCACTTTTCACCGCGAATAATCAGATTGCCGTTCGGAACCACTTCCACCACCGTGACCGCAATGGAACCGGTCAAGCTGGAGTTTTGCTTCACATCCGACTTGCCGTTAAAGGAGCCGTTGGAGCCGTAACCAATGCCAATGCCGCCGTCCAGGCCGGGTATATTCACATTCCCACCAAAAATACTGGCATTCGAACCGACCGTGGCCTGACCGTTCAAGCCGAAATTCTGGGTATTGGTTTTATCGTATTTGGCTTCGTCTTTTTTCTTGGCGTCAAATTTTTCTGCCAGATTGATGGTAATAATATCGCCCACCTTGTGGGCGCGAGAATCGTCAAACAGGCTTAGATTATCGTTGGCCTGATACAAAGACCCGTTGTTTGACGTGGTTTTTTCGGGAATGTTCATCGGATAATTCGGTTCATAGGAAAACTTTTCCATCCGCTCCGGTGCGGTTGAACACCCCGTCAATACCAATGACGATACCACGGCGGCCAAGGCCAGTTTTTTCAAGCTGGCCTTGGTGCGATTTTCAGTTAATGGTTCCAGGTTTTTTCCAGTCATTTTCGGTCTCCTTTGCGTCTTGCGCGACAAGGTTTGGTGCTGTGTTTTATGTTGTTTTGTTGTTATTTTTTGAGCGTTTCAGACTGAACGTCTCAGCTTGGGTTAAACGTTGTTATTTAAATACTGCATCATGCCGTCGGCTGCACTCACCGCTTTGGCGTTCATTTCATAGGTGCGTTGTGCCTCAATCATGCCAATCAGCTCTTCCACCGTGTTCACGTTGGAGGACTCCAGCGCTCCCTGCAAAATTTGCCCCGCCTCTTCATCACCGGGGTTTTTCACATTCGGCGGCCCACTGGCAAGGGTTTCCACATAAAAGTTTTTACCAATGGATTCCAACCCCGCCGGATTAATGAAGGTGGCCACCTGAATCTGCCCCAACTGCGCCGGTTCCGCCACGCCTGGCTCTTTCGCTGACACCGTGCCGTCTGTGGCAATAAACACTTCGGTGGAGTTCAAGGGGACGTTGATATTCGGCTCCAATAAATAGCCGGAAGACGTCACCAGATCACCGTTTTGGTTCACCTGAAAGGAACCGTCGCGGGTGTATAAAATATTGCCGTCCTGATCCAACGCCTGAAAAAAGCCTTTGCCTTCAATCATCAGATCCAGTTCATTGTCAGTGACAATCGCATTCCCTTCTGTGTGAATTTTTTGCACACCGATGGCACGCACCCCGGTGCCCAACTGCAAGCCGGACGGCAAGGTGTTCTCTTCATTCTGCGTGGCCTGCGCACCGGGTTGACGAACGTTTTGATACAACAAATCGGCAAATTCTGCCCGCCCGGTTTTATAGCCATAAGTATTTGCATTGGCCAGGTTATTGGAAATGGCCGCCAGGTTAAATTCCTGCGCTTCCAAACCGGTTTTGGCGACATATAGTGTTCTGTTCATGGGTGACTCCTTGTCCGCCTGCGCTTATTTCACGCAAGCCAATTTCGTTCAACGGGTGTCAAGCTTGCGTCAAGGTTACGTCAACTTAACCAAAGCATCCGATTTCTGCGCCATGGTTTTGGCGGTGCTCATCATTTTGATCTGCATTTCATACTTGCGCGACAACTCAATCATATTCGTCAACGACTGCACCGTATTCACATTACTGGTTTCCAACGCGCCGCTGGTCATCTTAATCGGTGCCTGATCCAGAGCCGCATCACCGGTATGGCGAATGTAACCGTCCAAGCCCTTTTCCAAATCTTTAATGTCCGGCTGCACCATGCGAATCTGATCCAACACCACCATCAAGTTGTTCGGCGAATCCGCCGGCACAAACGAAATGGTGCCATCATCGCCAATCTCAATCGCTTTGGCCGGTGGAATATTGATCGGCGCACCGCCCTCATTCAAAATCGGATTGCCCTTCACGTCCACCAAATCGCCCAGCTCGGTCACAATCATCGACGCCGAACGCACCAAGGCTTCTTCGCCGTCCGGTGCCATGATGCCGATAAACCCATCCGCCTGCGTCATCACATCCAGCTCACGCCCCGTGACCTTCACCGCCCCCGGGGTAAAATCCGTGGCCGGACGCTCATCCATGGAATAGGTGCGCGTATGCCAACCCGGTCCTTCCATGTGCTGTGCACGAAACTGGTTAAAATCCTGCTTAAAACCATCTGTGTTCGCATTGGCCAGATTATTGGCATTGTTGGCCTGAGACAGCATCACCTCTTTCGCGCCGCTCATGGAAATGTATAGCATACGATCCATCTGCAAAATCCTTCTTTTACCGGTCTGTAAAATGAGGTGCTTTCCAAAGTTGTAACCAAGCTTTCAAAAAGCACCCAAGGAACGCTTATAAATGACTCTAACGGTCGGGTTCCCAATACCTTGTGTGTTAACGGACTGTCAAATAGTCAGCGGGATTCACTGTAAAACGGTTGATTTATGAGGTGCCGCTTTGGAACCTGTCAACTTCTCGACACAGCGAATATCCGTCAAAGAGATACAAGCATTCAGTGTGCCAAAAACCATCAAAAAGATTTAAGAAAAGCAAAAAAACGCCGATAACGTTGTCTTGCAAAATTACCAGGCCTGGTGAAACCGCTTTTTGAACCACAGAGACAC
>NZ_JBNGDN010000134.1:1665-2945 GCF_049975065.1 Hydrogenovibrio sp. | reverse complement strand
CACCTCAACTTTAACCTCAACTTTAACCTCAACTTTAACCTCAACTTTAACCTCAAGAATCGACTCATGCGCTCCATAACCGACTCACAACCGCCACAACCCAACACACAAACGCTGTCACCGCTGTTTATCATCGTGATTGTCGCTTTAATTGGCATGCTGGCGCCCTTCACCATCGACACCTATCTGCCCTCATTTCCAGCCATTGAAGCGGAGTTGTCGGCCAATCGTGATTTACTGACCCAAACGCTGGCGGTGTATCTTGTCAGCTTTGCACTGGCAACACTCATCTGGGGACCCTTATCGGATCGCTGGGGACGCAAGCCCATTATCGTCCTGAGCTTGCTGGGCTATCTGGGCGCTTCGATTCTCAGCGCATTGGCGCAGAGCATTGAAACATTAATGCTGGGACGCGCCCTTCAAGGGGCGATGCTGGCAGGAAGCCTCGTGGCCAGTCGCGCCATGATCCGCGACTTTTTCCCGGGGGATGACGCTCAAAAAGCCATGGCGGTGATGATGATGCTGTTCACCGCCGCACCGGCGTTGGCACCGATTATCGGTGGCTGGTTGGAAGTGCATTTAGGGTGGCGTTCGGTGTTTTATTTTCTGGCGATATACAGCGTCATCATTATCATGCTGTTTTCATTGCGTGTGGCGGAGTCGCAAGCGCCGGAACATGTGCAGTCTTTGCATCCGCGCCGCATTATGCAAGGCTATTGGCAGAGCTTAACCCACCCGCAGTTTTTACGACTGGTGGCGGCACAAGGCCTGATTATCGGCGGTTTTTTCATTTACGTGGCCGGAGCCGCCAGCGTGATTTTCGACCATCTAAAACTCGGCGAGCAGGATTTCTGGATATTGTTTGTGCCGGTGGTCACCGGTGTGTTATTGGGGTCGATTCTGGTGCATCGGCTGACCCACCGCTATGCCACCGCCACCTTGATTGACATCGCCTTTATTCTGGCGGCCATCAGCGTGCTACTGAATCTGCTGTTTACGAACCTGTTTCCGGTGCAGGCTTGGTCGGTCATTGCCCCACTGGTGCTGTATTCCTTCGCCTTTGCGATGGCCAACCCCGGGCTGAGTCTGGTGGCACTGGACTGTTTGCCGACGCAACGCGGCCTCGCCAGCTCGGTGCAAAGCCTGTTTCAAATGGGGATGGCGGGGCTGGTCGCCGCCTTGTTGGTGCCGCAGGTGCAGCACAGTCTGGAATGGATGGCCGCCTCGCAAGCGGCTCTGTTAGCCGTGGCGCTGCTACTGTGGCGCAGTGTGCGCCGTCA
>NZ_JBNGDN010000134.1:0-1565 GCF_049975065.1 Hydrogenovibrio sp. | reverse complement strand
TTTTCACCCAAAAGTTCACCCTATCCCGAAAAATTTATAAAAACTAAAGTGCGGTTAACCCTTTAGCCCGAATTCGCCAATGGATTATCCCTTTGTACGTCAACGCAATCAACCCTTCTCTTTCTTCTAAGGCTGCCCAGACTGAATCCGCATCGCGGCGGGTTTCAGCATTCCAGTTAAAACGCCATCAACGCTAGGCCATTGGCTTTGAGCCACTGTTTGTGTTGAGCATAATCCGGGCAATGTCGTGCCACCAGCGCCCAGTAATCGGCGGAATGATTCGGGTGAATCAAATGACACAATTCATGCTGAATCACATAATCCACCACATCCTTCGGTGCCATTGCCAAGCGCCAGTTAAACTGCACCCGTCCGTCGGAGTAACAGCTTCCCCAGCGGGATTTGTAATTGCGGATGGTCACTTCAGTCGGTTGCACCCCGATTTGCTCGGCAAACAGCTGCAAACGCGGTGCCAGATAGGTGTGCAATTGCTCGCTGAAAAACTGCACCACTTTTTTGCGCTGCGTGGCTTGCGGGTCTTTCAAAGCGCGGGCGGTGTTCATATACGCCATCAAATGCGCCCCGTCCAACGCCACCGACAGGGTGTTCACAGGGGTGTGATGATCTTCTTTAAAGCGAATTATTTCGCCCAGCAGCCACAGTTCATGGTCGTCTTTCAATCGCAGCCGTTGCGCTGGCATGGCGGCCTGATGTTTGCGGATTTGCTGTAACAGCCAATCTCGTTCTTTTTCCACCAGCGAAACAATGGTGGTTTCGGAAAGTTGTCTGGGCACCATCAGGGCGATGCGATGCGGTTCGACTTTCAGCGCAATCGACCCGCGGCGGGTGGTTTTGACCACCTCGATGGTTTCCGTATCCAGTTGTAATGTTTGCACTCGGTTGCACTCTTTCATTGCAGTGCGACAAATTGTACTGCAAAAACGGTCATCCTCAACAATTTAGCAATGGCAACACCGCTGCGGCTAACAATCCCGTAAAATAGCCCCTATGATCACACCACCCGACATCGAAAATGCCACCGAAACACCGTTTGAATGCCACTTTACGCTGACACAGGCACAATCACTGCTGGATGCCTTGCAAGCGCATTTACCACCAGGCCTGGTCTTTTCCAATCAAGCCTTAAAACGCGTTTGCCAGCAAGGCGCGGTCTGGGTGGCCGAACCGTTAAAAAAACCTGACACCAACGGCACGCCGCCAAAATTAACCCGGTCTGGCCGAATGCGGCGTGCCAAAAAAGTCCTCCCAGCCGGCAGCGAGGTGTCGTTTTACTACCATCCGGCGGTATTGAACAGCGAGATGCCTACCCCAGTTCTCGTGGCGGACGAACAGACCTACAGCGTTTGGTACAAGCCCAAAGGCGTGCTGTCGCAAGGTTCGAAATGGGGCGACCACACCACCCTGTACCGCTGGGTGGAAAGCGAATACCGTTTCGAGAAGGCACCCCAGCAACGCCCCTGCTGGCCGATTCACCGTCTCGACAAAGCCACCGACGGCCTGATGCTGTTGGCGCACAATAAGAAAACCGCCCAACAACTCGCGCA
>NZ_JBNGDN010000133.1:0-2985 GCF_049975065.1 Hydrogenovibrio sp. | reverse complement strand
CTGTCATGTTGAGCGAAGCCGAAACATCTCATGCCGACAAACGAAAACCGTTCAAACCCGCTTGAAGGTTGGGGTTTAAAGTTGATGTTTTTCGAATAGATTGGGTGCCGTTCGGTTCACCAAACCAGCAAACGCTTGCATGAGGTGGCGTCGTTTGGGTGGCAGATGCTTAACGTAAAAAGCGGTGTATTCAATGTGCGGCTGTCCGCCGCGCATCCGCTTGAACTCTGCCGCACCGGAACTGAGATTCATCAGTTGGCCACTTTCATAGGTGTGTTTCAACAACACCGCCATCAGCAGACGGTACAAGCCGAGCGATTTCGGCAAGCGGGTGTCGTAGCCGAGAATCGGCGTGGTGATAATGTCGCGTTGCGTGAACAATCCGATGGCGGCCACCACTTTTCCGGTGGAATCGCGAAACGTATGAAAATCCACCAGGCCTGACTTGTGCAGATGATAAAGAAAGTCGGCACTGAACTGCGGGTTGTGCATGGAATGCTTGTCGATGAACAGTTGGGTGAAAATCCGTTCGATGTCAGCAAAATCCTCGTATTCCAGTTCGGAGGCCGGGGCATATTGCAAAATGGTTTTGCGCAACAGGCGTTGGTCGTTTTTGCAATTATTGCGCTTCCACCAGTCGGTGTTTTCGTTGTCGAACAAATACACTTGTCTTGCCGGAATCAGCAACCAGCCGTGTGCTTTCAGGCGAGCCATCATGTCGCCGTCGGTGCGGGCGTTCAGGGATCTCAGGCTTAAACTGTGGTCGGGGTAACGCTGGGTCAGGTCGGTGACCAGTGTTTGCAAGGTGGCCTCCGACCAGTCGGGCACCAAGTTGGTGGACACCAGCCAGTTGTTCAGCGACACCGTTTGGTTGATTTTGGCCTGTTTTAAGGTCAAGCTGCCGAGTCCGATGACGCCTTTCAGGGCGGTTTCCAGAAACACATTATTCAGCAACCCCAACTCATCCCGTGCATAGGATATATAGGCCGTGTAGGGTGAGCAGACGTAGCTGTTGTCGTATTCCGTCTGGTTGACGGTGACGGGCACCCATTCGTTTTGAATGTTTTCCAGCGTTAAGCGGGTGGCGACATTTTGAATGGCCTGATGCACTCCGCCGCAGGCGTCTATCGCATCCAAGTAGCGATGCGCGGCGACGGCGTCTGGGATTCGCTGGTGCCCCTTGTTTGCTGCCGGAAGCGAACGGTTTGCTTCAAAACTCAAGCTCGAGCGCGATTTTGGCGATAGCGGGTAGGCCGATGGTGACATTGAAGAAGCCGTTGATGCGTAAGCCAAGGCATCCGTTCCTTGTCTGGCCATTAATCCGCCTGTCGCGTGTAAAGGTGCACGCCGCCGTAGATGGCAGAACGATCTTGACGTGTCCAAGCACGGTTGGCTTCGACGTCCGTTTGCCAAGCCGCCAGCAAGACTTCCGGCAGTTTCGCTTCCAATGGCGAGGTTTCACCCGCAGTGCGGAACACCACTTTGGCACCCGGCATGGCGGTGCGGTTCACTTCTTGCCAAAGTTCCGATAGTTGCGCTTCGTTCATCCAATCTTGCGCATCCAGAAATAAATACGCATTCAGACTGTTAGCGGGCATGGCTTTCAGACGTTCGGTCATGGACTGGTGATGTACCTGAATGCGGTCGATTTCGTGTTTCAAGGTTTCAAAATGCGCTTGCTGCAGATAGCGTGGCAGGGCACGACGATGCTTGATGTCGTACTCGCGGTTGAAGGCCTGCCAAGCGAAATAGTTGTCTTCCAGCGGAAAGTCGCAAGCCAGACGACGCGCACGTTCTTTGAGTAAATTGTGCATGCCCTGTTGCGTCTGTTTCGACTCTTTATCCATCTCATCAAACTGTGCCGGTGGAATGCCCAAGCTGTACATCACCACCGAGCGGTTGCAGAGAAATTTCATTAAACGGGTGTCAAACACCGGCGCAACGTGTTCGTTGAACAAGTGTTGCTGTTCGTCCAGGGTGCGAGCCTGCATGACGTTTTCAATGTGGTAGCCCAAGCGGCGGCTGACCCAGTGAATCGCCCCGATAAAACGCCCCAGCAGACCATGGCGATAAAATCCGTCGGTGAAATATTCAATGCGGCGCGGCTTCCAGAAGGCTTCGCGACCTTCCCAATAGTCGATGGTTTTTTCATCGAGATGGGGTTTGATGTGAATTTCGTAAGCATCGAGGTTTTTGGCGCGGTCGGCGCGTCCGAAAAAGTCGAAAAAGGATTCGTGATCTGGCAGGTGCTTCAAGGCCGCCTTCTTCAAATTGATGAGCGCGATGTGCGCCTCGTTTAAATCCACCACGGTAATGGAGTTGGGCTTCACCGTCAGGTAATTTAAGGCATTGCAGCCGCCGGAGGAAATGGTGAAAATGCGCGAGTGTTGATCCAGTTCCAAGGCGCGAATATCCACCTCTGGGTCTTCCCAGATTTGCGGATACACCAAACGGTCGAACCACTTGGTAAACAAGCGATCCAGAATCCCCTTGCGACTGAGCAAAGAGGTGTTGTTAACGGCGGAGTTCAGTAAGTCTTTTGTGGCGGGTTGGGGGCTGGCGGTGGTCATAGTGGTTGAATCGACTCTAGCAGGATTAAAAGGTTCAGTTGCGCTTATGCTAACCAGAAACACAAGCCAAAGCGTGACCGAATTGTAAAAGTTGTGTGATGGAAATGTGACGGCTCTGGTCGGCTCAAGAACTACTGCCTCAAGAACTACTGATTGAATCTCTTTATCCCCTCGGGCGTTGAGTTCTTCTATTCTTCAGTCGGTCGTATCCGTGACCGTGATGATGATCGGCTGAGAAAATATGGCTTGTGGAACCAAGCAATAAGCAAGGTCGCTGCATAATGATGACATCTTATGGCTATAATGGATGGTAATGATCTTTTGGTGCAAAGGTCTCATAGAGTGATGGATAGAATTCTTGAGGTTTGATTATGTGGCTCCCTAAATTAATGGACATTGCTTCGCCTGCGGTGGT
>NZ_JBNGDN010000132.1:1922-3002 GCF_049975065.1 Hydrogenovibrio sp. | reverse complement strand
CCAGTGAGATTCTGCGGGACTAAAAGGCCGCTTATTCTAGGCGCGGCTCGCCGACCTTAGTCATTCTAAGGTCAAGAGACGCAACAACGAAGAAGTGGCCTTTTAGCCCCGCCCGAAGGGGCTTAGCCAAGTTCGTCAGCTCGGCGTTATGACGCTTTGAAATGTCCAGACATTCCGGCAGCGCCATGCCTTGACCTGACAAACTTGGCGTTGCCAGAATCCACTGGGGGTTATTCGAGGTGCCCTAAAGCAAGTGTCTTCCAGGGTCTTGTTTTGTGTGCAGTAAGCGCGCGATAAAAACACTGTTCGGCATAACGCGGTAATAAATCGCATGACGTTGGTAAACATAGCGTCGGTACGATGGTTGAATGTCGGTATAAAGCGACCCCAGTTCGGGATGTTGCGCAAGATAGGTAAACTGTTTGTCTAAATTTTTAAAGTAGGTGTCTGCTTGGTTATCGCCAAAATGAACCAGCGTGTAGATATAAATCGCTTCAAGATCGCTGGCGGCTTGCTCAGATAACTCAAAGTGCCCCATTTTGAACCTTTGTTAAGGCGCGGGCTTTAATGTCCGAGAGCGTTAAAGCACTTGGAGTAGACACGCTCGGTTCAGACAGTAGCGCCTTTAATTCAAGTTTAGCCTGTTGTTTTTTATGTTCTTCTTCAATAAGGCTCACAACATATTCATCCAAGTTTTCTAAATGCCCATCCAGTCGTTGAAGAACATAGTCGTTGACATGGTCAGGCAATTCTATGGTATGTACTTGCATGGCGACCCTTCTTTTGTAAATCTACGAAAAAATAAATTAGATTGTAACAAACTTGCGTATGGCTTGCGACTTTTGAGCCTTGCAGGCAATCGCTTTTAATCCAAGTCAGCTGCAAGTCCGGCAGTCTCTGAAAAAACTTGCTTAACCAAATATTGCCTTTGCAATCAAAAGAAAAACTAAGGCGAAGGTTGTTTTTAAGTCGTTGTAAATTTTGGAAAAAATAGACAAAAAAGCATTTGCTGAATGACAAAAAAACAAAATTTCAACCTTTGATTGATAAAATCATTTAATATTGGTTACTGTTTTAATA
>NZ_JBNGDN010000132.1:0-1912 GCF_049975065.1 Hydrogenovibrio sp. | reverse complement strand
CATCCAAAACGGCCTTTTCAATAATGCCATCGTGCAAATTTAGAAAACGAAAAAGCGCTTTGAGTATGACTTGGTTATTGAGGTCGTCACAGCTTGCAGGCTCCTCCGGCGCAGCCGTCGTCTTCGTGGGCGTCGTCGGCACCGTCTCGGGTGTTGTGATAGTAAAGAGTTTTTAGACCCATTTTATAAGCATAGAGCAGGTCTTGCAGAATCCGCTTAATCGGCACGCGTCCGTCTTCAAATCGTGCCGGGTCGTAATTGGTGTTGGCGGAAATGGCCTGATCGACGAATTTCTGCATAATCCCCACCAGTTGCAAGTAGCCTTTGTTATCAGGAATCTGCCACAGCAGTTCGTAATCGTCTTTGTGCGCCTTAAAGCCGGGCACCACTTGTTTCAGAATGCCGTCTTTGGAGGCTTTGACCGAAACGTAACCACGCGGTGGCTCAATGCCGTTGGTGGAGTTGGTGATTTGCGACGAGGTTTCGCACGGCATCAGCGCGGTCATGGTGGAGTTGCGCAATCCGTGGGTTTGAATCTCGCTGCGCAGGGTTTCCCAGTCCAGATGGAGCGGCTCTTGGCAGATTTCGTCCAATTCGGTTTTGTAGGTATCAATCGGCAGAATGCCTTGTGCGTATTTGGTATCGTCAAACCATTCACACTTGCCGTGTTCCTTCGCAAGATTCAGGGAAGCGTTCAGCAGGTGGTACTGAATGGCTTCAAAGGTGCGGTGCACCAGCGCATTGCCGGAGCCGTCGGAATATTTAACGTGGTGCTTGGCCAGATAATACGCCAGATTGGTGACGCCGATGCCGAGGGTGCGTCGTCCCATACTGGCGCGTCTGGCGGCTTCAATGGGGTAGTCTTGGTAATCCAGCAAACTGTCCAGCGCACGCACGATCAGGTCGGACAGCTCCGCCAGTTCATCCAGGTTTTCCAGAGCGCCCAAGTTGAAGGCTGAAAGCGTACACAGTGCGATTTCGCCATTCGGGTCGTCCACCGAATCCAGCGAATGGGTCGGCAGGGTGATTTCCAAACACAAATTGGATTGATGAATCGGCGCTTTTTTCGGGTCAAACGAACTGTGGGTATTGGAGTGGTCCACGTTCTGAATATAGATGCGCCCGGTTTGAGCGCGTTCCTGCGCCACTTGGGTAAACAACTCCAAGGCTTTGACGCGCTTTTTGCGAATGCTGTCGTCGGCTTCGTAAATGGTGTAAAGGCGCTCGAACTCATTTTGGTCGTCAAAAAACGCCTCGTACAATCCGGGGACATCCGACGGGCTGAACAAAGTGATGTCGCCGCCTTCCATCATGCGTTGATACATCAGTTTGTTGACTTGCACCCCGTAATCCAGATGACGGGCACGGTTTTCTTCCACCCCGCGGTTGTTTTTCAGCACGATGAGCGATTCCACTTCCAGATGCCAGATGGGGTAAAACAACGTGGCCGCGCCACCGCGCACCCCACCTTGCGAGCAGGATTTGACCGCGGTTTGAAAGTGCTTGATAAACGGAATCATCCCCGTGTGATACGCCTCGCCGTGACGGATTTCACTGCCGATGGCGCGAATGCGGCCAACATTGACCCCAATGCCCGCGCGTTGCGACACGTATTTAACAATAGAGGAAGAGGTGGCGTTAATCGAATCCAGCGAATCGCCGCACTCAATCAGCACACACGAGCTGAACTGGCGGGTCGGTGTGCGCACGCCCGACATAATCGGCGTGGGCAGTGACAGTTTGAAATTGGAAGCCGCATCATAGAAACGCTTAATGTAATCCAGTCGCGTTTTGCCCGCTTCCGCGTCATTCGGGTAATGGGCAAACAGGCTCATCGGGATCAGCATATAAATAAACTGCGGGCTTTCGTAAATTTTGCCGGTCACGCGGTTCTGCACCAGATATTTGCCTT
>NZ_JBNGDN010000131.1:0-3031 GCF_049975065.1 Hydrogenovibrio sp. | reverse complement strand
GGTGTTGGCCATCGGCATTGCGCAGAAATGGGTTGCAAACGGCTGAAAGCATAAGGCGTTTTTACCCAGGCCTGGTGGATTTGTTGAAAATATTCAGAAGGGGCGAAGATGTCGTTTGACAGGCGACGATTTTCACTTTAGTATAATTGCACGTTTATTTTTCTATGTTATTGAAAAATAAGTATTAATTGTTTTTCTGTTGTTATGAGAACGCTTCATGATGTTTGTTATGATGCGGCAACAGTCACCACTTTCTAAAAAAGGATGATTATGAAACTGGAATCCATCGCGCTTCATCACGGCTATGAATCGGAAAGTACCACCAAATCGGCCGCTGTGCCGATTTATCAAACCACGTCTTATACCTTTGACGACACGCAACACGGTGCGGATTTGTTTGATTTGAAGGTGCCGGGCAATATTTACAGCCGCATGATGAACCCGACCTGTGATGTGTTGGAAAAACGCATGGCGGAAATGGAAGGCGGTGTGGCCGGCTTGGCGGTGGCGTCTGGGATGTCGGCGATTACCTATGCCATTCAGACCATTGCGCAGGCGGGGGACAATATTGTCAGTACCAGCCAGTTGTATGGCGGCACTTATAATTTGTTTGCGCATACCTTCCCGCGTCAGGGGATTGAAGTGCGGATGGTCAAGGCGGACGATTACGACGCGTTTGAAGCGGCGATTGACGATAAAACGCGCGCTATTTTTTGTGAGTCCATCGGCAACCCGGCTGGGAATGTGGTGGATGTGGCACGCCTGGCGGAAATCGCCCATAAGCACGGTTTGCCGTTGATGGTGGATAACACGGTGGCGACGCCGTATTTGTGCCGCCCAATTGATTTGGGCGCGGACATTGTCATTCACGCTTTGACCAAATTCGTGGGTGGTCACGGCACCACCTTGGGCGGCATTGTGATTGATTCCGGTAAATTCGACTGGGTGGCGAACAAGGAACGTTTCCCGATGTTGAATGAGCCGGATCCGTCTTATCATGGCGTGAGTTATACCCGTGACATTGGGGCGGCGGCCTTTATTGCCCGTTGCCGTGTGGTGCCGTTGCGCAATACCGGCGCGGCTTTATCGGCGCACAGTGCCTTCTTGCTGTTGCAGGGCCTGGAAACCCTTGGGTTGCGCATGGAGCGCCATTGTGAGAACACTCTGAAAGTGGCTGAATATTTGAAGAAACACCCAAAAGTGTCTTGGGTGAATTATGCGTCTTTGCCGGATGACAAATATCACGAAATCTGTGTGAAGACCACCAAAGGCTCCGGTTCCGGTATTTTGAGCTTTGGCATTAAAGGCGGGCGCGAAGCCGGTGGTCAGTTTATTGATGCCTTGCAGATGATTCTGCGCTTGGTGAATATCGGTGATGCCAAGTCGTTGGCGTGCCATCCGGCGACGACGACGCATCGCCAGTTGAGCCCGCAAGAATTGGAAAAAGCCGGGGTGTCGGAAGATTTGGTGCGTTTGTCCATTGGCATTGAGCACATAGAGGATATTATTGCGGATATCGAGCAGGCGCTGGACAAGGTCGCAGTTTAACGCCGCGCCTTGGCTGAAGGCATAACGACAATCTGCCAGGCCTGGGGAAAATGCGATTTGACCAGGCCTGGCGGTTTTGGGAAATAGAACTTTAGGAGAGAAGATACAATGCGTTTATTGCACACGATGTTGCGCGTGGGGGATTTGGAAAAGTCGATTCAGTTTTACACTGAGGTGTTGGGGATGCAGCTGTTGCGTCGCAAGGATTATCCGCAGGGTGAATTTACTTTGGCCTTTTTGGGGTACGGTGACGAAGAAAACAATACCGTGCTGGAATTGACGCATAACTGGGGCGTGACGTCTTACGATTTGGGCGACGGTTACGGGCACATCGCCATTGAGGTGGACGATGTGTATCAGGCGGCGGACGCGGTGAAAGCGGCAGGCGGTAAAATCATCCGCGAAGCCGGACCCATGAATGCGGGCACCACCATTATTGCGTTTGCCGAAGACCCAGACGGTTACCAGATTGAATTTATCGGCGCGGATCATGTGCGTGGGTGAGGCCACTGTGGGGTGTCATAGGTTGATTAATTCATGAGCGCAAAGGTAGGCGGTTTATGTTTGAATTAATTCACGATTCGGATGCCATTAACAAGGTGTCGCACTTGATTCAACTGTCGGTGGCACCGGTGTTTTTGCTGGCGGGTATTGGCAGTTTATTGGGCGTTTTGGTCGGCCGTTTGTCGCGTATCGTGGATAAAGCGGAAGAATTGAATCATCAGATGGTTGCGGAGAAGGCGCAAAATCCAATTGATCGGCGATCCAACACAATTCGTCAGCGGCTGGATTTTCTGGAACGACGGCGGCGCTATCTGAATCATGCGATTTTAGCCTGCACCTTAACTGGGCTGTTGGTGGCGCTGGTGATTATGATTATGTTTTTAAGTGCCTTTTTTGCGTTTAACGGTTCTTTAATCATCGCGGTGCTGTTTATTTTGGCGATGGCGGCGTTGATTGTGGGATTATTGATTTTTATTCGCGAAATTTATTTTGCTTCTCATGCGTTGCGATAATCGTTTTCGATTCTATAATACATCGCGCATTTAATTTATTTGAAAGGGATGATGAATGTCACAGTTTGAAAATGTCACCGCGGTAAAAGCGGCCAATATTTATTACGACGGGAAGGTCACCAGCCGCACACTGCTGTTTGCGGACGGCACTCGCAAAACGTTGGGCATTCTGCTGCCGGGGGATTATGAATTCGGAACGGAAGCGGCTGAAATGATGGAAATGCTGGCGGGCGAGGTCGAGGTGTTGCTGCCGGGCGAAACCGAATGGCGTGCCGTGTCCGCAGGGGAAACCTTTGAAGTGCCCGCCAATGCGAAGTTCGGCATTCAGGTGAAGACAGTGGCCGATTATTGTTGTTCTTATCTGTGATGTCTGTCGTCTAAAAGTGCCGTATCAAAAGTTCGATTTACCGAGGTTGCTTAGCCCAAAAACAAAAAACCGCCAGGCCTAGCGGTTTTGTGTTTTTGGA
>NZ_JBNGDN010000130.1:0-3051 GCF_049975065.1 Hydrogenovibrio sp. | reverse complement strand
CAATGGAATTTTGACAAAGCGAATCGGCAAGCCTTCGGCAAAGCCGGGCCGCCGCCGATTCCCGAACCCTTGCGTTTTGCGCCGGATGCGATCACCCAAGAGGTCATGGCGTGGGTGGCACAAAACGCAGCCGATCATCCCGGTGAGTTGGACGAATTTTCTTGGCCGGTGACACGCGAACAGGCGCTGGAATTGTTGGACGACTTTATCCAACAGCGGTTGCCGAATTTTGGTCGTTTTCAAGACGCCATGTGGCCCAACCAGGCCTGGTTGTTTCATGCCACCTTGTCGCCGGCGTTGAATTTGAAACTGCTGAACCCGCTGGAGGTAATTCAACGCGCCGAACAGGCCTATCACCAAGGTTCCGCGCCGATTGAAGCGGTGGAAGGCTTTGTGCGCCAGCTTCTCGGTTGGCGTGAATACGTGCGCGGTTTGTATTGGTTTTATCAGCCGAATTGGTCGGAGTGGAACGCGCTGGACGCGCAACAGGCTTTGCCGAATTTCTACTGGACTGGCGACACCGACATGGCCTGTTTGCGCGACAGCTTGCAACAGGTATTGCGCTATGGTTATGGCCATCACATTCAGCGGTTAATGGTCACCGGGCTGTTTGCGCTCTTGTGGCAAGCGCACCCGCAAGCGGTGCATCAATGGTATTTGGCCATGTATGTCGATGCGGTGGAATGGGTCGAGTTGCCGAATGTATTGGGCATGAGCCAATTTGCCGATGGCGGCGTCACCGCCAGCAAACCCTATATCGCCAGCGGTCAGTACATCCATAAAATGTCCGGTTATTGCCAGGCCTGCCCTTTCCGCCCAAAAGAAGCCGTCGGCGAAACCGCCTGCCCGTTTACGACGCTTTATTGGGCGTTTATCGACCGTCATTACCCCACCCTGTCGCAACACCCCAGACTGGGCATGCAAGTGCGCCACTGGGACAAAATGCCGGACGAAAAACGCCAAGCCATTCGCGATCAGGCCAAGGCTCTCCGCCAGGCCTGGGGAAAATCGGTTTTTTGAACCACAGAGACACCGAGACACAGAGTGATCGAAACCACGAAGTTTTTTGAGAATTGTCATCCTGAGCACCCCAAGGGCATTTGCTTCGCGGCACGCAACCGAAGGATCTCCAACCGACGGTGCCAGCCCGAATGAGAACCCTCGGATTCAGTCGGGATGACGATGTTGTAACGTAGATTAAGCAAACGACCTTTGCAGCGGGCGTAAACTATCCAAATCCATTTTTTGGCGAGCAGCCCATAAATCGTATTGATCTTGCAAATTCAACCAACTCTCAGGTGTTCGCCCTAATACCTTAGACAAGCGTAATGCCATTTCCGGTGAAATACCGCTCTGCCCTTTAATAATTCGGTTCAACGTAGAAGCAGAAACATTCAAATGCCGAGCCAAAGCACGAGTCGTTAGATTCAAAGGCTCCAAGTAAGTTTCTGCAATAAACTCACCGGGATGCGGTGGTGCAAACATTAACATTAGTGATAATCCTCGTAATTCAAAATATAAGCATTGCCATCAACAAACTCAAAAGTGATACGCCAATTACCATTGACCGCAATTGACCAAATGCCTTCCCGATCACCTTTAAGCGGATGTAAACGATAACTGGGTAAATCAATGTCCTCAATCTCAGTCGCCGAATGAATGGCCGCCAATCGCATCTGTAATTTTCGTGCGTGTTCCGGCTGAATCCCCTTTCGGTTACCCGATACAAAGAACCTCTCCAACCCTTTATGCTTAAAAGACTTAATCACCTGAACATTGTAGCGCAACACGCAACACATTAAAAATCAAAAAAGCCAGTCTTTCTGGGACAAAATGCCGGACGAAAAACGCCAAGCCATCCGCCCTCAGGCCAAGGCTCTCCGCCAGGCCTGGGGGAAATCGGTTTTTTGAACCACGAAGACACGAAGGCACGAAGACAAGAAGTTTTTTCAGGATTGTCATCTTGGGTACCCCAAGGGCATTTGCTTCGCGGCACGCAGCCGAAAGGTCGCCAACCGACGGTGCCAGCCCGAATGAGAGCCCTCCGCTTCGGTCGGGATGACCGTGTTGTTCGGTTGGGATGACAGGCTAATACACTTCTTTGCGATGTGCGATTCGAATCAATGTAATCAGCAATAGGTTATTTTCGCGCCAATAGACAATTCGATAATCACCAGCGCGTTTTCGGAATTTGCCTTGATGCTTTCCTTTGAGCGGCTTGTCATTGGCAAAATGCCCATTTTTTAAATCCATGATTTTGGCCGCAATACGTTCTTGTGTGGTTTTATCCAACCTTAAAAACTCTTTTTCAGCGTGCTTTTCAAACGCAACACTATACATTCAGGCCTGCTTTTTTAAAGACCTCTTCCATTGAAATCACGCTTGAAGCACCGGATTTTAAGGCATCAATCCGTTTATCGGCAATGGCTTCATCCAGTGTATCAAAGTATCCACTCACCGCCTTTTCGATCAAATAGGTGCGAGACCTTTCCAGTTCTTCGGCATAAGCGTCCAGCTCAGCCAGCAAGGTTGAATCCATTCGAATATTAATGGGTTTTTTCATTCCGCATTCCTTGTAGATACATGTATGGCTTTGATTATACAACCATTCACAAAATAAATTGTATTCATCGCACAAAATCACCAGGCCTGGGGGAAATCGGTTTTTTGAACCACAGAGACACAGAATGATCGAAACCACGAAGTTTTTTGAGGGTTGTCATCCTGAGCACAACCGAAGGATCTCCCGCCGACGGTGCCAGCCCGAATGAGATCCCTCCGCTTCGGTCGGGATGACAAGGGTGTTCGGTCGGGATGACAAGGGTGTTCGGTCGGGATGACTGGACTGTCACCCTGAGCGAAGTCGAAGGGTCTTAAGCGGGTTTGCACTGTTTGAGCGGTTTACGTTTGTCGGTCTGAGATGCTTCGGCTGCGTGCCGCGAAGCAAATGCCCTTGGGGTGCTCAGCATGACAGGTGTCGGTCGGGATGACAGGGGTGTTCGGTCGAAATGACAGGGTTGTTCAGTTGGGATGACCGTGTTGTTTGGCTGG
>NZ_JBNGDN010000129.1:0-3511 GCF_049975065.1 Hydrogenovibrio sp. | reverse complement strand
CCAGGCCTGGTGGAATAAGAGTCGCTTTCAGCCTTATTTAATGTGCGCCGTCAGCGTCAAGCGATAGCCGAAACCGCGAATGGCTTTGATGGCGGTGGCGGGTTGGTTGAGGTGTGTTAGTTTTTGTCGCAGGCGCGATACGCGTTTTTCGAGGTTGCTGCGCAGGGCATTGCTGTCGAGATCTAAATTGAGTTTTTCGGCCAATTGCCAGAACTCCAGCTTGGATTGCGGGGCTAAAGCCAAGGCGGTGAAAAGCCGAATTTCTTCATCCGTCAGCACGACACACTGCGACTCGGCCTCTGATTGAGCACATAGCTCGGAGCGTCCATGATACAAGATCAGTTCCGCTGGCTGGACGGGATTGAGACGACGATTTAACGCTTTGATGGCGGCATCCAATTCTTCGGGTGCAATGGGTTTGGGCAGGTAGATGTCGGCTCCGGAATCGTAACCGGCCAGTTTGTCGGCGATGGCGTTGCGCACCGTTAACATAATAATTCCCAGGCCTGGTAATTTTTGTCGCAGCTGCTCGGCCAGATATAAGCCGTCTTCGCCGGGCAGGTTGATGTCCAGCAAGGCGATGGTGGCGCTGTGATGTTCAATATCAGCCAATGCGGCTTCGGCGGAATCGTAGGCGTTCACTGTGTGGCCGTTGGCTTCAAGCGACTCGGTCAACATCTCCCGAAAGGCTTGGTGGTCTTCCACCAACAGCAAATTCACTTTGTGATCGGCAAGCATAATCGAAAACTCACTTGGTGGAATGGTCGGTCTGGGTCGGTCATGTCATGGGTCATGTCATTTGGCGATGTGATCGGTTCAGCGTGGTATTCAATCGTGGCTTGCAGTTGATCGACAAGCCGTTTAACAATGTACAGCCCGAGACCAGAGCCGGTTTTTTTGGCGGCACTTTTGGTGCGATAGTATTTGTTAAACACCCGCTCCGGATCGGGCAAATCCCCGCAAGTGAGATTGTCGAAACGAAAACACCAGGCCTGGTCAAATCGCGTTAAGGCGACTTGGACGGTGGAATCTTTCGGGCTGTATTTTAGGGCGTTGTCCAACAGGTTGGAGAGAATGACTTTCAGCCAGTCTTCATCCGATTGAACCACCACCGCATTCTCAGGGAAAGCGGTTTCGACTCGTTTAGGCTCATTTGTATAAGACAAAATGCCGCTAAACAAGTGCACCGCATCCACCGGCTCACAATACACTGGGATCTGGTCATCGACCTTTTCCAACACGGAGCAGCGGTCGATCACCAAACTCATGTCGCAAATGGCTTGCAGCAAATGGTTGCGCGAGTTTTCCGACAGCTGTTTTTGATCCACGCCCATTCGCACCACCGCTAGGGGCGTTTTCAGTTCGTGCGATAACATGCTGAGAAATTGGGCTTTTTGCTCTTTCTCATTCTTCTCACGTTCAGCCATCTGCTGGGCGTGCTCTTTTTCCAAAATGACGGTAACGTGTTCTTTTTCAATCTGACGAATACGGCGGTTGATGATGCTTTGAAATACCAGAATACTCGCCAAAGTGCCGACCGTGTAGGAATACAGCAACCAAGCCCCCCCGGAGACCAAACCACCGAGTGACATGGCGGTGCCGAGCACCCCGCTGAAACCAAAGGCCACGGCGAAAAACAACAACCGGCCTTCCTGACGTTTCTGCAAGGCCAGTTTCAGGGCAAAACCGGTGATGAGCAACAAATATAACATGGACATCGGCATATACACCGGCATGTATTCGATGTAAAAATCAAACAACAGCGACACACCCCCCAACCAGGTCAGGGCTTCCATGGCTCTGGAGATACCATAAAAAATCGGCGTTTTCTGGCGATCAAACCCAAACAGCTGATGATAAAAACGCAACAGAACCCACAAATATATCAAGGTGGTCAGCTGTGGTAGATAGTTCACCACGGTTTTCCAATCATTGGGCACCAACATGGCCACCCAGCCATTGCCGGACATAAACACAAATAGCGAGGCGAGGACGAATAACAAATAGTAACGAAAATCCAAGTCCGTGCGCCATTTACCCTGCCCGATATTGATTGCAATCAAAATCAGCAACAGACCGATGTAAATCCCGGAAAGCGTGTAGTCAATAAACAGCGCCCTATGATAAGCCGGTGCATTATAGACCTTCGCCACCACCGTATTGGTATTGATGGTTTTCAGCCGCAAATAGGCGGTCACCGGCTGAGACAGCAGCGGAAGCTCAAACACAAAAGCTCGGTCGGCTTTGGTTTGCCAGTCCTCCACCAGTTCGCCGGAAGCCATTTCTTGAAAACCACCGGAAGGCTTTGCTAGATAAAGCGTTAAATAATCCTGATAAGTGGGCACCACCCTTAAAAACAACCGTTCATCCGCAATGGGACGCAGCGTGAACTTCAACCAATGAACCGATCGGTTATAGCCCCCCACATAGCCTGTTTCAGGAACCGGCTTAAAATCGGCATCCGGCAATTTAGCCACCTGCTCAACGTCCAGCGTCTGAGTGAAATCCACATAGACGCTAAAGGCTGGCACATAGCTTTTAGCCGCCTCTGCGGCATGGGTCGTGCTCAAGACATTCACCAGAGCCAATAAAAACAAGCCCAGCGAGCAACCCGCTATCCAGCGGATCTTGACAACAGCATTTGAAAACGCCTTGCGCGAGGCAAAATAGGACATCATCGGTTCAACCTAAAAAAGTGACTTATGCAGACTAGGTGACTCAATCGGACCCAATCGGGCACACTCTGCTAAACCCCTATGATAAAGGAGTTCACCGCGAATGGAAGGGATATTAACAAAGACTGAAATATTCGGGCTAGGAGTTGCCTTTCGGGTTAGCTATTGTTCTATTAACAACCGTATTCGCATGACCAGATCAATGACTAAGCCTGTTTTGAAAATTTTGCCGTCATCCGAGTTATTTTTGAATTGCAAATATTGCCAATTAAGACCCGCACGCAACTGATTCAAATCGTCGGGAAAGGGTTTCGGACTGCGATGTATTTTCTCTAATCGCATGCCAATTTCCCCAAGGTCTGTTTTGAGTGGCGTCATTACTCAAATCAATCTGAGGGAGTTTTTCCGCTAGTTTTTTTGTGACATGTACAAGCATAATAACCTTCTAACTAAAACTTGAATTCAAGAACGAATTCGGTTCCCGAAATGGTTAAATTTCATAAACCGTTGACGTACCCTTGACGTACTTTCGCCTGCGTTTTAATGATTTTGCATGAAACGGCATGAGACAAACAAGACGAAAAAAGTATTGATTACAAAGGATTTTTGAGGTTTATTGAGACTAACTGAAACTGGGTGAAAACAAGTAATGGTGCCCAGGGCCGGAATCGAACCGGCACGGTATTTCTACCGAGGGATTTTAAGTCCCTTGCGTCTACCAATTTCGCCACCTGGGCGGGCATTCGGGTGAAAAATCAAGAAGTGTTACGAAAACCGATAATGGAGGCGGAACCCGGAGTCGAACCGAGGTCCACGGATTTGCAATCCGCTGCATA
>NZ_JBNGDN010000128.1:0-3512 GCF_049975065.1 Hydrogenovibrio sp. | reverse complement strand
AACCGAGAAAACCTCACCGACAATCAGAAAAAATTTCTCCAGGCTTACAAGGCCGTCAAAGCCAATGACCGCCCACTGATTGCCAAATATCAGGCGGAACTCAAAGACTACTCACTGGCGCCCTACATTCGTTATCTCGATTACAGCTATCACCTGAAAGACATTCCCCCCGCTCAAATCGAACAGTTCATCCACCGTCACCCCAGCAGCCCACTTCCCCGATTTCTAAAAAGAAAGTGGCTAAAACACCTTGGGCGAAACAAGGACTGGACGTCCTATTTAAAGCATTATCAACCCGGCGAGTACAGTAATAAAGACTTAACCTGCTACTACTATCGCGCTCAAATACAACAAACGCCCAAACAATTTCAACCCCAGCCCTTACAAACGCTTTGGCAAGAAAACGCCACCCTTCCAAACGCCTGCTCACCATTGGAAAGCTATTTGCGCAAGCACCAGCTGATTACCGGTTCAATGGTATGGGCCAAAGCCAGCGAAGCCATGCGCAAAGGCCACACAAAAACCGCTCGACGCATCGGGCGTGACCTGTCAAAACAGGATCAAAAAGCCCTCAATTACTGGATCGATGTCTATCGACACCCCAACAAGGTCACCAACACCGTCCCCGCCTATGTATCACCGGTGATTCGCAAATCCATTTTCAAACAGGGGATTCAACGCCTAGCCTATTCCGATCCGGAAAAAGCTCTGGAGACCCTCAAATCCAGAGGACAACAATACGGTCTCAGTGCGGAAGAAGAGGGGCGCTTGCAAAGCCGTGTCAGCCTTCGATTCGCCTATCAATACCACCCCAAAGCCAGTGAGTACCTGGCGGAAATCGACCGTGCCGCCAAAGACGAGCGCACCCTGGAATGGGAGATGCAACTGGCCATAAGAGAATCAGAATGGGTCAATTATCTCGATATTTATCGAATCCTGCCCAGTGAACAGCAGCAAGAATCTCGCTGGCGCTATTGGCAGGCGCGTGCCCTGTCCGAACTCAAACACAATCAAGCGGCCAACCCTATCTTTAAAGATTTGGCACAGGAGCGTAGTTTTTACGGTTTTTTATCGGCCGATCGTTTAAATCTGCCGTATCAATTCAATCCCAGCCCCAGTGACACTCAGGACATCGCCACCTTAATGCAAAAGTACCCTCAGCTCGAAGTCATGCAAGAACTGATTGCCATTGACTGGAAGATCAGCCTGAACCGCGAGTGGTATCATTTGTTGAAACAGCTGGATCGAGACGATTTTGAAGCCATTGCCGTTTTCATGGCCGAGCGAGAGCAACACAACCTAGCGATTCAAACCGTGTCACGCGTACAGAAATGGGACGACTTGTCGTTACGCTTTCCCACCCCTTACAAAGAGCCGATCATGCAGGCCGCCGATAAAAATACCCTAGACCCAGCCTGGGTGTACGGTGTCATTCGTCGTGAAAGTGCCTTTTCGCCCGACATCAGTTCACCGGTTGGCGCCATTGGACTCATGCAAGTCATGCCCAAAACCGCTCGCTACATCGGCCGCAAAATCGGCTTAAACAAACGGCAGTACACTCGGTTAACCATCCCCGAGTCCAATATTGAGCTGGGCAGCGCTTACCTAGGTTACCTGAGCGAGAAATACAACGGTAATCGCGTCCTGGCCACCGCCGCCTACAATGCCGGCCCTTCGCGCGTGGACAAGTGGATCCCCGATCGTACACAGATCGCCGCCGACCAGTGGATTGACACCATTCCGTTTTCCGAAACACGCGCCTACGTCAAGGCGGTCATGGAGTACACCACCATCTTTAAATCCATGCTGAATAAAAAATACGACCGACTGGAAAATTTCATGCACCCCATCGGGCACCACAAAACCCTGTCACAAACCGAAACGCGTAACACGTCAAGCTCCTGATTCCAGAACGCTAACCCAAATATTGAGAAATTGATTGAGAAATTCAAGATAAAAAAAAGCCCCGGGGACAAACCGAGGCTTTAAATACATTATTTCTTTTAAGAACAAGAAATAATCAGAGGAGGATACTCATGAAGAAACATGAATGACTCTATGTTATTAGAAAGAACTTATATTGTCAAACACTAATATTCAAAATTAAGACAAACGTTTAAAAATAACAGCAACTTATTTCCATATTTTCAAAACGGTTATTAGCCAACGCTAACCATTTGATTCCGCTAAACTCTTCGCCAGCTGGTGCCTTGCGGGCTATCCAGTAACTCGACTCCCTGCTCCAGAAGCTGGTCACGAATCTCGTCGGACCGTGCAAAATTTTTCGCTTGTCGCGCCTCGGCACGCTCCTGAATCAGCTGTTCAATCCCCTCATCGGTGAATTCAGAATCGGACGGCTGCGATTTAAAAAACGCTTCCGGCGTCATTTCCAACAAGCCCAAACGGTTTGCCAATTGTTTCAGCAAAACCGCCAGGCCTGGTGATTTTTGTTTATTGACCTCTTTCGCCAATTCAAACAGCACCGCCAGCGCTTGCGGGGTATTGAAATCATCGTTCATCGCCTCGACAAACTCGTCGGTAAAACGCGTTGATCCTTCCGCGTCGCCCATGAGTTCAACCGCTTCCAAGGCCGAATACAAACGCCCGACGCTGGCTTTGGCCACATTCAGGTTCTCTTCGGAATAATTCACCGGACTGCGGTAATGGCTCGCCAACAAAAAGTAACGAATCACTTCCGGATGATACTGCTTCAAGACTTCGCGAATGGTGAAGAAGTTGCCCAGCGACTTCGACATTTTTTCGTCGTCGATGCGCACGAAGCCACAGTGCATCCAGGTATTCACATAGTGTTCGCCGGTGGCGCATTCCGACTGGGCAATCTCATTTTCATGGTGCGGAAAGCTTAAATCCAATCCACCGCCGTGAATGTCGAAATGGTTCCCCAGACATTGGGTGGACATGGCGGAACACTCGATGTGCCAACCGGGACGGCCCTCTCCCCACGGCGACGGCCAAGCCGGTTCGTTTTCTTTCGACGCTTTCCACAGCACGAAATCCAACGGATCCTTTTTAAAGGCATTCACTTCGATTCGCGCACCGGAATCCAGTTCGTCGATGTGCTTACCGGACAAACGGCCATAATCCTCATCGGCCTTCACATGGAAATACACATCGCCGTTCTCCGCCGGATAAGCGTACCCCTTATCGACCAGCGTCGCGATCATCTGCTCAATGTCGGCCATATACTCCGTGGCTTTCGGTTCCCTATCCGGACGCAACACATTCAACGCTTTTTCGTCTTCGTGCATGGCGTCGATGAGACGCGCCGTCAATGCTTGAATCGGTTCTTTGTTTTCCAACGCCCGCTGGATAATCTTGTCGTCAATATCGGTGATGTTGCGCACATAGGTCACGTCATACCCCAGAGCGCGTAAGTGGCGTACTACCGTATCGAACACCACCATCACCCGTGCGTGGCCGACATGGCAATAGTCGTACACCGTGACCCCGCAGACATACAAGCCCACTTGATTTTCATGAATGGGTTTAAA
>NZ_JBNGDN010000127.1:0-3661 GCF_049975065.1 Hydrogenovibrio sp. | reverse complement strand
AAAAATACCAAGCGCAACAGCAAACCGGCCAACAGATCCACCAACTCGGCTTAGTCTTCAATAACCACGCCCGCAACTTGGTGCAATGCGACTGGCAAACCCTGGAAAGCTAACCACAAAGACATATATGCCCTCTGTGGTTTAAAAAAACGGTTTCACCAGGCCTGGTCAAAAACCGATGTCACCCTGAGCGAAGTCGAAGGGTCTCCCACCGACAAACGTAAACCGTTCAACACTGCAAACCCGCCCGAGATGCTTCGGCTGCGCTCAGGATGACAGGTGTTTGTCGGGCTGAGATCCCTTCAATTCGGTCGGGATGATCGTCCGGATCGCCCAAAATAAATTGATTTGGCATAAGTTTTATTTGATGGTTGGGGGTCTTTTCTTGCATTATACTCATTGCAAAATATACTGATTCTTTTGCTGTGTTTTTACGCTGGCCGTTCATTCGTCGGCCTGAGTGTTACTCTATAACCTTGAAATAGGCTGTGAATGTGAATTCATCCAAACCCGAATCCAAATTGGAATCTAAGCCGGAATCTAAGCCAGAATCCAAGCCCCAACTGAAAAAGAAGAATCTGAAACAGACCATGCTGATCGGTGCGATTGTCACCGCGCTGGCGGTGTTTACGATTACCTTGATTGCGGCCTCGCAGATTTTTACCCAGAGTTATACCCAGCAGAGCGTTGCCAATGCGAAAACGCTTAGCCAGTTGTCGTTCGATAATATGTACCAGCTGATGAGTAAAGGGTGGAGTCGAGAGCAGTTGCTGGCGTTTCGTGCGGATTTGAAGCAGACGTATGAAGAACACCAGATGGCGTTCTCGATTTATCGTTCGCAGATTGTTAACGATCAGTTCGGCTATTTGGCCTCGGATGTGTCTGAGACGATGCAGCCCTATTTTCGCGAAGTGTTGCGAACCCAGCAGCCGATGGAGGTGAAAACCGATGACTGGGTGCGCAGTTTTCGGCCGTTGATTGCGCAGCAGGCGTGTTTGCAGTGTCACACTCAGGCGCAGGCGGGGGCTGTGTTGGGGATTATGGGGATTGAGCAAAACATTGGTCAGGTGTTGAAACCGGCACGCAATGAATTTGTGGTGTGGATGCTGTTGTTGATGCCGATTCCGGTCTTGTTGGCGATCTGGGTGGGGCGTGGCTTTTCCAAAAGCTTGCTTAACAGTGTGCACGATTTGAATCAGCAGGTGTTGTCGATAAATCAGATCGACGATTTGAAAAACTTGGCGCACGATAAGTCGGTGTTTGATTATGCCGAGTTTGATCAGTTGAACATCAGCCTGAATCAGCTGGGCGATAAAATCAAGAACATTGCCATTGACCGTGACATCCTGGATTTTGAGATTCAGCTTTTGGATAAACTGGTGCTGTCCTCAGAAATCGTCAAGGATTGGAAGCAGCACATTTGTGTGCTGATGGAGGAAATTAATCAGATTCTGCCTTTGTACAGTCTGTTTGTGGTGTTTCGTACCGATGACATTGAGCATTATGTGATCGAAGTTTTCTGGCTGGGCAAGCCGGATCGAGAAAGCGAGCTGGCGCTGGAAGAGAGCGCTAAAGAGACCTTGGCGCAGGTATCGATTTTTGAAAAAGGCTCGGTGTTTAAAGTGCTTCATACTTACGCGACAACGAAGCCTTTGCAGGTGGAAGCACGCATACAGACACAAAGTAAGAGTTTGATTCTGGAAACGCCGAAGATCGGTGGCGTGGTGGGGCTGGGCGTGAAGACGCTGCCGCCGAAAGAATCGTCGCGTTCGGTGGTGGTGGAGAGTATTTTGACCACTTTGGTCAATGTAATCGGTTCCATTAAAGCGATCAATAAGTTCACCAAGGATTTGGAGTATTACGCCACACGTGATCCTTTGACGCATCTGTTTAATCAACGCCTGTTTCACGAGTTGCTGCTGTATGAAGTGGAGCGGGCGCATCGGCATCGGTATGCCTTTGGATTGATGTTGCTGGATTTCGACAACTTTAAGTTGATCAATGACCGTTATGGTCATGCGTTCGGTGATGAAGTGTTGCGGACGTTTGCGTTGTCGGTGAAAGAGGCATTGCGGGAAGGGGATATTTTTGCCCGTTACGGCGGGGATGAGTTTTGCGTGATTTTCCCGGAAACAGCTTTTGATGATGTGTATCACTTGGCGCAAGGGGTGCAGGACGCGACCCATGGCATTGAGTTAATCGCACCGAATGGTGATCGGGTACACATTACCTGCTCCATCGGAATCAGTATGTATCCAGATCACGCTAAGGGTAAAGAAGACCTGTTTATGGTGGCCGATAATATGCTGTATCGCAGCAAGGGCAGCGGCAAAAACGTCATTTCCTACCCGGATGACTCGGATTTGGTGTCGGTTTACAAGGAGTCCAATGACCAGAGTCTGTTTATTCTGCAATCCTTGGAAACCGGCGAGCCGATTGAACCGAATTATCAACCGATTGTCACCATGGAAACCGGCGAAATCGAGGTGCATGAGCTGTTGATGCGATTGCGTCAGGACGGCGAGTTGATCAGCGCGGGGCGCTTTATTGAAACCGCCGAGCACATGGGGCTGGTCAACCAGATGGATATGATTTTGATTGATAAGGCGCTGGCGCAGATTCAGGCCGGGGGCTATCAAGGGATTTTGTTTATCAACCTATCGCCCAAGGCGATTGTGGCCAGTGAGTTTATTCAACGCATTATTGCGCTGACTGAAACCTATGCCATTAGCCATGATCGTATTGTGTTTGAGATCACCGAACGCGAAACGGTACACAACATTGCCTTGCTGGAAAAGTTTGTGCGCGAGCTGCGCTTGCAGGGCTTCCGTTTTGCCATTGATGATTTTGGCTCCGGTTTTTCGTCCTTCCAGTATCTGAAACGTTTTCCGGTCGATTTTATAAAAATCGAAGGGGAGTTCATCAACAATATGTCGAAAAATAAAATCGATTTGGCGTTTGTCGAAAGCGCCGTCTCCATGGCTAAATCAATGGGCATTAAAACCATTGCCGAATTTATTGAGAACACTGAAACGCTGGATCTGGTCAAGCAGCTGGGCATTGATTATGCGCAAGGGTACTTGCTGGCGACGCCGCAACCGGAGTTTATTATGCAATTGAGCCCGGCGCTGAAAAATCGCATGGTTTCGCCTGAGGACGCTTCAACGCTTGATGACTAGGAGGTCAAGGTGACATTAACAACATTGCAGACATTTCTGGGCCTTTGTGTTCTGTTGAACTGGGGTGTGTTGCTGCTGTGGGCGGGGCTGTTCATCGGCGCACACGACTGGCTGTTTCGTCTGCATGGTCGCTGGTTTTCAACGACGGTCAGTGACTTTGACCGACTGCATTATGCGGGGATGATGGGGTACAAACTGGCGATTATTCTGTTTTGTCTGGTGCCCTATCTGGCGCTGATGTGGCTGGCCTAGCGCAGGCGGCTGGCGACAGCCCAAAAAATGCTGTCACCCTGAGCGAAGCCGAAGGGTCTCGTGAGGTTTTGCACTCACCCAAAGCCCAGTATCCGCCCGGATGAGATCCCTCCGCTTCGGTCGGGATGACCGTTCAGGGAGTCGGGATGAACGCCCAAATAATGCTGTGTCTCTGTGGTTCAAAAAAGCGTTTGAGCCAGGCCTGGTCATTACTGGTTATTAATGCCAAG
>NZ_JBNGDN010000126.1:0-4026 GCF_049975065.1 Hydrogenovibrio sp. | reverse complement strand
TGATTCAAAATCTTATTTGACCAGGCCTGGCGATTTTGCTTATCACCGCATAATCTCAACGGGATTAGTCGCTGAGGGTTAAAGCAAGCGTTTCCGCTTCGACACGCGCTTGTTTGATTCGTGTGAAGACTGGGGTAACCGCGTCTTTTTCGGCCTCACGCGGCATGGCATACCAGTCGGCTATAGCGTCTTGAGGCGTAAACGTCACGATTAAATAACCACGCTGAGCGCTGTTAAAAAACTGCAAATCGTCTACCAAAGCCACAATGCCCGCTTCGGTCGCGGCTTCTTGTCCATCGGCTATGCTGAGATATTTTTCCATGCCGGGCGAAGACACGGAGCTGGTCGCAAACTCCACCCCGGCCAGCTCACTGTTTTGATCGGTTAAACGGCTGCACCAGGCATTATGAGTGTCACCGGCCAACACCACCAAATTGCTTTGATAAGCTTTGGCGGTTTGTAAGAGTGTTTCGCGCTCCACAGCATAGCCATCCCAAGCGTCCAGATTGTAGGGTATGGACGGGTTCAGGGTTGGATTGAGCAAGTCCCCGTGGGTTTGCAAAACCGTTTGAACTTCGGCGGGCAAACCAGCAAGGATTTGCGCATATAGGTCTGCATCCATCGCTTTGACCGCCTCGGTCAAGGCAATGGCTTGATCGGCGGCGGACAACTCGGCAAACCCATCAATCTGTGCCGCATAGGCGTTCAGCGTACCCTTTTCGGTCAAGGTTGCGACCACCGCTTGCGCCAATTGTTGATAAGCGCCGACGGCCATTTGGTAATTAATGAGATTTTGTGGGTCGGGTGCGCCGGTTTCCGGGTCGGGCATGATAATGGAAGCCGGTAGATTCATTTTTGCCATTAAGACCTGTTGCCCCAGCACCTGCCAAGTGGTACCGTCTGCTTTGGAAGCCGCCAAGTTTTGCAACACCCAGTCTTTTTGTGCCGCACCCAACAGCGTTCTGTACGGATTCAGCAGATCTTGTTGAAACCCTACGGCATCAAAAGCGCCTTCAGCGGTCATGTAATCATCGTAATCCATCTGTTCATTGCGCCCGATAACGCGCGTATCCAACATCATCAAGGACACCAATGAGCCAAAATCAAACTGTCGATAGGTTTTGATTTTTTCCGCGTCCACCTGCGGTGCCCGCACCGGCAACCATTCATACCAGGCCTGAATGGCAGCGGTTCTCCGAGCGTAAAAGTCACCTTCCGTTTCGTCGCTATGGTTTTCGGCACCGTCTTCATAGGTGTCATTCGCGATCTCGTGATCGTCCCAAACACAAATAAATGGCACTTTTGCGTGCAACATCTGCAGATCGGCATCGGAGCGGTACTGAGCGTAACGCTGACGGTAATCGTTCAACTCAACGCACTCATGGGTCGGCTGATGCATCCGCCCAATGGCCTCACCGGAACCGGCTTCTGGGTAACCGTCGATATCGTATTCGTAAATGTAATCCCCCAGATGCACAACGGCATCCAACTGTTCAGCATGATCGACCGCATCGGCATACACATGAAAATAGCCCGCTGGGAAATTGGCACAGGAAAAGACGGCCAGTTTGACGTGATCCGCCTGATTCGGCAAGGTGCGTGTCTGACCAATGTCCGAAACCGCGTCGTTATGCTTAAAACGATAGAAATAACGCTGTCCGGCGGCCAAACCAGTGACGTCTACTTTCAAGGTGTAATCGGTTGCGGCATCCACTTGCGCGGTGTCGGAATTGACCAAGCGGGTAAAGTCGGCATCTTCGGCCACTTCCCAGCCGACGGTAACCGCATCATCGGACGCTGGCGTGACGCGCGTCCATAAAATCACTCGATCCGTTTGCGGGTCGCCACTGGCCACGCCGTGATTAAAGCGCACGGCCTTGCTCGGCTCAGCCTCTCGATTATCGGAGTCGCTGCTGGAAGAGTTGCATCCGTTCAGCCCGGATGACACCACGATGGAGGCCGACGAAGCGGCGAAAAACTTTAATAAATCACGTCGAGTCAAATTCATAAGAACACCTTGCACCTTAAACTGGAAAGCCAAAAACAAGCCAAAAGCTAACGGCAAGCTTAAAGACGCAAGGTGACAGAGTGATGAAGTTTACGTGACGATTAAATGACTTCCCTATTCAACCGTCACGCTTTTGGCGAGGTTACGAGGTTGATCCACATCCGTGCCTTTAATAAGCGCCACATGATAACTCAGAAGCTGAAGCGGAATATTAAAGGTAATCGGCGCGGTGATGCGTCCGACATTACTGGTGGCTTTGACCACGGTCATATTGCCTTGAGAATCGACATCGGCTTTTTCATCTTCGAACACCACCATCTGGCCGCCTCGGGCTTTGACTTCCTGGAGATTGGATTTGAGTTTTTCCAGTAGGTCGTCGTGCGGCGCAATGGCGATCACAGGGATGTGTTCATCAATCAAGGCCAGCGGACCGTGCTTGAGTTCGCCAGCCGGATAAGCTTCGGCGTGTATATAGCTGATTTCTTTGAGTTTAAGTGCGCCTTCCATGGCAATGGGGTACATGGTGCCGCGCCCGAGAAAAAGCGCACTGTCTTTGTCGGCAAATTTATGTGCGATGGTTTTGATGTCGTCTTCGTGCGTCAGTGCTTTTTGCAGCAGGCCTGGCAGTTTTTGCAGGCCGTGCACGATTTTGCTTTCTTGGTGTTCGGTGAGGCGCGATTGGGTTTTGCCCAGCGCCGTTACTAATAGCGCCAGCGCGACCAGCTGGGTGGTAAAGGCTTTGGTCGAGGCGACACCGATTTCCGGCCCGGCATGGGTGAGAAACGTCAGGTCGGATTCGCGTGTCAGACTGGATTCCGGGACATTACAAATGGTGAGGGTTGGGATGTTTATGGCTTTTCTTTTAGTTGAAGACCCTTCGGCTTCGCTCAGGCTGGCACCTTTTCGTTTGGCTTTGATTTTTTGTAACGCCGCCAGGGTGTCGGCGGTTTCACCGGATTGGCTGATGGTGACAAACAGGGTGTTGTCGAGCAACACCGGATTGCGGTAGCGGTATTCGCTGGCGACTTCCACCTGGCACGGCAGGCCGATAATATCTTCCAGCCAGTATTTGGCGACCAGCCCGGCATGGTAGCTGGTGCCACAGGCAATGATTTGCGCTTGCTGGACTGTCTGAAAAATCGCTTCGGCTTCATGGCCGAAAGCCGATACCAGCACGTGTTCCTGAGTGATGCGCCCTTCCAACGTATCGGTGACGGCTTGCGGCTGTTCGAAAATTTCCTTGTGCATATAGTGGCGATGCTCGCCCAGCTCGACCGAGTGCAGGCTGACGGTGGATTGCTTGATTTCACGCTCTACCGGCTGGCCTTTGGCATCGACAATGTGCAAACGGTCACGGCGAATCTCGGCGACATCGCCTTCTTCCAGAAAGATAAAACTTTGAGTAACGGGCAAGAGCGCGGACACGTCGGAGGCAATAAAGTATTCGCCAATGCCGACCCCAATCACCAAAGGGCTGCCTTTGCGTGCGGCCACCAAGGTATCGGGATGCGCCACCGATAGAACGCCCAACGCGTAAGCCCCATCAAAATGAGTGATGGCTTTTTGCACGGCTTCCAGCAGCGTTTGCGAAGACTTGAGTTGTTCATGCACACAGTGCGCCACCACTTCGGTGTCGGTTTCCGAGGTGAAACGGTAACCGGCTTGAAGCTGGTGGGCTTTAAGCGACTGGTAGTTCTCAATAATGCCGTTATGCACTACGGCGACCTGATTGTTACAGATGTGCGGATGGGCATTATTCTCCGCCGGAACCCCGTGCGTTGCCCAGCGGGTATGCGCAATACCGATTTGGCCGCTGACGGGCGGTTCGGCTTCGGATACTTTGGTTTCCAGCGCCTTGATTTTGCCCAGCGCCCGAACCCGTTGAATGGTATTTTCACTGTCCAACACCGCGACGCCCGAGGAATCATAGCCCCGATATTCCAAACGTTTCAGCCCTTCCAATAAAATCGGAACCAAATTCCGTTCCGCAATGCCGCCGACAATTCCGCACATAAATT
>NZ_JBNGDN010000125.1:0-4129 GCF_049975065.1 Hydrogenovibrio sp. | reverse complement strand
TGTGGAATCAAGGAGCAAGCAAGGTCGGTGCAAATTTGTGAAATATTCGGGCTAGTTAATGCAAAGCCCTTCTTTCTGCCTTCTCGGCCATTGTTTGATTTGCCGTTCGCGTTTGAGGGCTTGGCTTTTGTCGGGATGGTTTTCACAATAGACCAGTTGGCAGGGGCGGCGGCCTTGGGTGTATTTGGCGCCGCCGTTAATTTCGCCATTGTGTTGGCGCAGACGGCGCGGCAGGTCGTTGGTGATGCCGCAATAAAGGGTGTTGTCGGCGCAGCGCAGTAAATACACTTGCCAGTCGTTTTGAGGGGTTTCGCGGGTTTGAGGCGTTTGCGTTTCGTCAGTCATCTTTGGAAGCACTGGGCGGAAGATCAAACACCTTGGCGACACCACGGCCGCGCACATCGGCAGCGGCTTGCAAGCCGCTATCGTCTTGCACAATCAGTTGCACATCGCCCAAGTAATTACCGCGTTTTAAACGATACCCCATCAGTTCCAACGCCTGACGGGTGTCGGTGTCCAGTTCGGGGTGGTATTGAATCAAATCCTTCGGCAACAATTGATGATGCACGCGCGTGGCCTCCACCGCTTGCTGGGCGGGCATTTTGCGATCCACCACATTGACGATGGTTTGGAACACGGAGGTGATAATGGAGGAACCGCCCGGCGTACCGACCACCATTTCGGCTTGATTGTCCTTGACCAGAATGGTCGGCGACATGGAGGATAACATGCGTTTTTCCGGCGCGATTTCATTGGCTTTGCCGCCGACCACGCCGAACACATTCGCCACGCCGGGTTTAGTGCTGAAGTCGTCCATTTCGTCGTTCATCAGGAAACCGGCACCGGACACCACTACGCCGCTGCCGAACGGCATATTCAAGGTGTAGGTATTCGACACGGCATTGCCGTCACCGTCCACCACTGAGAAATGCGTGGTATCCGGCGATTCGCCCAGGCCTGGTTGAATCTGTTCCGAGTCAGAAATCTCGTCCATGTTCACTTCGGCCGCGCGGCGTTGCAGATAGGCCTCCGAAATCAGTTGCTGAATCGGCACCTCGATGAAATCCGGGTCGCCAAGGTATTTGGCGCGGTCGGCATAAACACGCTTGGCGAGTTCCGCATAAAAATGGGCGCGAACGGCGTCCTGAGGAATACCCGCCTTATCCATGGATTCCAACGCCTCCTGAAATTCGTCATCCAGCAAAGCTTTCATTTTCAACAGTTGCACAATGGCGATGCCGCCGGAGCTGGGCGGCGCGGCGGAAATGATTTCGCGCCCTTTCCATTCGGCCACAATCGGCTGACGCCATTTTACGCGGTAATCCGCCAAATCCTGATGGGTAATCAAACCGCCATTGGACTGCATTTCTTTGACCAGTAAATCGGCGGTTTCGCCAAAATAAAAATCCTGCGCACCGGATTTGGCAAGGCGTTTCAGAGTCTTTGCCAGCTCCGGTTGTTTGAAGGTTTGCCCGGCTTTCAAATGACCGAAATAGGTTTTGAAATTGAGCGGTTGTTTGGATTTATCGGCAATCCAGTTTTGATACCATTGCGCCATCCGTTCCAGCTCGGGCGACACCACAAAGCCGTGCTCGGCATACTCAATCGCCGGTTGCACCAGCCTCGCCCAAGGTAGGGAACCGAACGTTTGATGCGCTTCCCATAAACCTAACACCGTGCCCGGCACGCCAGAGGCTTGGTAGCCGACCAGCGATTGATACGGAATCACCTGTTTGTTGGCATCCAGATACAAATCACGATGTGCGGCTTGCGGGGCTTTTTCGCGGTAATCGAGGAAATACGCCTGCTGGGTCGGTTGCGCCGCGTCAGCCGAGGATTTCGGCTTGGGAAAATACAAGGTCATAAAACCGCCGCCGCCCAGATTTCCGGCTTCGGGATAGGTCACCGCCAAGGTCAGGGCCGCGGCAATGGAAGCGTCCACCGCATTACCGCCGCGTTGCAGAACCTGCTGGGCGACGTTGGCGCTGTATTCATCCGGCATGGCGACGGCGGCTTGTTTGAGCGGTGCGGTCGGCTCAACGTGCGAAGCTTGCGCACTGCCCCACCCCGCAATGAACACCAGCAAAAACGAAACGACTTGTAACATTCGACGCATGAACACTTCCTGTTTTATCTCTATTTTGGGTATCCACATTTTGTGATAGATGCCAATCATGAAATGCGGTTTTACACCAGGCTGTAAGTTCGCTCAAAACATTCAAAACATTAAGGGCACCTCGATTAACCCTTAAAGTCCACTTCTTCGGTTTGGTGGCACCTGACCTTAGAATGGATGCCTCTAGCAGCCTGTCGGACTTAAACGATCGAAGCGAAAAAAAGTCTGATTTGAGACAGTTTTTGTTCAATTTTGAGGCGAATAGCCCGCTATTTAACGAAAAATTGGGCCAAAAATGGCCAAATTCAGCTTTTTTGCAGCCGGTTGGCTTAAGTCCGACAGGCGGCTAGGCTACAATGCGTTCTATTGCCACAAACTCGCCGCCTTTGGCTAAACTGGCTTCTTCCAACTCGTAAGCCGCCTGCAAATTCATCCAAAATTGAGCCGTGGTACCAAGTGCTAAACCTAATCTTATTGCAGTATCGGCAGTAATCGAACGCTTGCCATGCACTATCTCATTAATACGGCGTGGCGGCACCTTCATTACCTTTGCCAATTTATTTTGCGAAATCCCCAAAGGCTCTAAAAATTCTTCCAATAAAATATCGCCAGGGTGGATATTGTCAATTCTGTTCATCTTCCCTCCTAGTGGTAATCCACAATCTCAACGTTTTGAACCTGTCCATTATTCCAAACAAAGCACACCCTCCACTGCTGGTTGATGCGAATGCTGTGCTGGCCGCTTCTGTCACCGCTCAATGTCTCCAGACGATTCGCCGGAGGAATGAGTAAATCCTCCAAAATCAAAGCGGCATCAAGCATACGTAACTTCATACGAGCTTTACGCTGAATGGCTTGTGGCAACTTTTTGGAAAACTGGCCTTTGAATACCTTTTCAGCATCTTTGTCTTTGAAGGTCTGAATCATGGGTTCATTATAACGAGAAACGTTATATAACGCAACTCGTTATACTCAAGGGCACCTCGATTAACCCAGAATAAAATTCTGCGGGACTTAACCCGAATGTTTACCTTCGGGTTAGATGTCGATGCCCAGCAAGTCGCCCATTATGACCGACTCCCAAAAGCCGCATGGAATACAAAAAACGACCAGGCCTGGTCGTTTTTACAGGAATTCAAGGGGGAATCAAACCGAGTGGTTTATTCGGTTCTGTCGGTCACTTCTACCAAGTGATAACCGAATTGAGTCTTGATTGGCCCTTCCAGAGAACCGATCTCGGCGGAAAAACAGACCTTATCAAACTCCGGCACCATCATGCCCGGACCAAACTGCCCCAGATCGCCACCACTGTGGCTAGAAGGACACTGAGAATGATCCCGCGCCACATCGGCGAAATCCGTGCCGTCTTCAATCTGTTTTTTCAGTGCCAGTGCCTGCTCTTCAGTATCCACCAGAATATGTCGTGCGGTTGCTAATGCCATGCTTTATTTCCTTTTCATTTTCAAGCCCCAAGCTTGAGATTTCACCCGAGCCGGAGGTCTAATTTTCAATCAATAACCCCTTCAGTTCGCATATAATACCGCAATATGAAAAATGAATCACTCGACAACGCCCGTCAGTCCTCCCTTTCTTACGCCCAGATTCCCATGCAGTCGGTCGGCCCCTTCAAGCTGATCGGTGAGGTGACGTCTGACGACCTGATGGTGCCGATGGCGACCTATGAATCGCCCTTATGGCCATCGGTCGCCCGTGGCGCGCGCGTGACCCATCATGCCGATGGCATTCGCGTCACCGTCATCGACGAACGCATGACCCGCTCGGTGCTGCTGGAAGCGCCGAATGCCGAAATCGCCCTGCGCGACACCCGCGCGTTGCAACAGCGCCAGGACGACTTGCAAGCCGTGGTATCCGAATCCAGCCGCTTTGCGAAACTGTTGGACACCCATGTACAAATTGTCGGCAAACTGATTTATTTACGTTTGGAGTTCCACACCGGTGACGCTTCCGGCCACAATATGGTCACCCATGCCGCCGATCGTCTGATCCCGTGGA
>NZ_JBNGDN010000124.1:0-4214 GCF_049975065.1 Hydrogenovibrio sp. | reverse complement strand
ACCGACACCGAATCAAAAATCGCGTCCACAGCGATGTCGGTTTTATCGGCGGTTGCGTCACCGAACACCGGAACGCCCAATGCCGCAAACGCCTTCGCCACTTCCGGATCCATTTCCGGCTCGGCCGGTTCGTCCGTCATACACTGGTCACCGCATGCGGAACACTCCGGCGCGGAATAATAGCTGTAATCCTGATAATCCAGCGGTTCGTATTCCGCCTTGGCCCAGTGCGGCTCTTTCATGGTCTGCCAATGCGCAAACGCCTTTAAACGAAAGTCCAGCATCCAATCCGGCTCGTTTTTTTTCGCCGAGATCGCTCGGATGACGGTTTCGTTCAAGCCCTTTTCAAAGGTTTCAACGGTTGTCTGCGTAAAAAAGCCTTCCTTGTAGCCTTGATTTTTGCTCAACAAATCGTTGATTTCTTGGTATTGAGTCGCTTCTGACATGGTTTATTATTCGTTTTCCAACTGAATCGATTAATTTCTGACCATTCTAGTCGGAAATTAGCTTTTTGTCCAGTTTTTTATCCAACCCCTGCGACACTAAAAAACCCCCAAACCGCCCGAAAAACGGGCGACATACGAGCTTTTTCGGACGCAAAAACTTCCTCTTCTCATCCAACTTATACTCATCCAACCTAAAGCAGACTGGCTTGCACAATTTCATCCAGCCACTCTTCGGGAAGGGTTTCGGCATAGACGCTCAAAAACCCGATACCGTCTAGCTCGTCCGCATAGGTATCCCAAGCCATTGGCTGCCCCTCTATCGCCACCGGGTTTTGGTATTCTCGTGTTCTGACCACGCCTTTCACTCGCCAAATTGAATAGCCCAAATTTTGGCGCAGACTGTCCAAACCAAACAGCAACGCCTCCAAGCAAAGCGGAGCCTCCCCGGCGGCATAATCAAACCGATAGTCTCGCGCAACCCATTTCGGCTCATGAAACCCGATTGCAGCCGGCGTGACCGGTTGATCAAACGCCTCCCAATGCCATTGACTCAGCGACGCAGCACTTAACCATCGATAGCGTGGCAAAGACGCGACATTTTGGTTATTTAACCAGGCCTGCCATTGCGACCAAAGAGTTAAATCCGCCTGATCGGCAAAACTGAATATCAACCCAGTTGAAACCTGTAACAGGTTTTTTAACCAGGCCTGGGATCTTTCATCCTCAGGCAGATAACGCGCATCCACCAAACACCAGGTACGAACTGGCTGACTCACCAGCGGCAGGCTGGATGCCGTGGCATACTCTGCCATCGCCACCTGTGGAAACGCAAGTTCAAACGCCGCTTTAAAGCGGCTCTTGCCACTGCCAGGCAAGCCCACAAGCCGAATACCGCTCATGATTCACCCCAAACAACTGCGATAGCGCTGTGCCAAGTTTTGGATGAATTCTGCATAGGATTGCGACGCCTCATTGCGTCCGAGCGGATCCAGCTCCCCAATTTTAATCGACAAGCCCCGAACAATATAACGCAACTGCTTATCTGAAAACTGTGGCTCTTTAAAAACACATCGAATCCCATCCGACTCAATACGCTCTCGTAACAGCAACACCCGTTTCACGCTGGGCTTCACCTCAGCTGACAATTGAATCGCGCCCTGATTATTCAAGCCGTAACGTTTTTCAAAATATTGATAGGCATCATGCAACACCAAATAAGGCTCATGTTTAACCGGTGCCAGCCACTGGCGAATGGCCGCATCCGCCTGCGCCAAATCGTCGAGGCTTGCAAGCTGCTTCTGACGCAAATAGTGCGCTTTTTCAGGCTGAAGCCGTTCCATTGCTTGGCCGATGGCTGCAATCATTAAACCGGCATTGTGCACCGACAACCAAGTGTGACCATCCATTTTCAAATTCGGATGACCCACCGACAAGGGGTGTCCATGCGCGTCTTCAGGATGCGAATGATGGCTTTTCGAATCCATCGCGCGTTTCGGCAAAACCTCCAGGCCTGGCAATTTCTGCATCGACACCACCTGCGGTGCGCTACCCTCCGCCAAACGCTGAGCCACCGGCTTTTCCACCCAGGCATCCACGCCGGAACCGACGGTTAGAATCAAGTCGGCTTGATTCAAAGCCACCAAATGGGAAGGCCGAAACTGAAAACCATGCGGCGAGGCGCCGGGTGCCAGCAAAACCGTCACAGTATCCCCATCCGACAAAAAGGGCTTGACCATCGCCGCCAGCGGCGGAATCGTCACCGTCACCTGCAACGCCATAACGGGCCCGCTTACTATCCCTAAAAAACACACTAACAGCGCTTTCACTGCACACTCCTATCACGCTCCCCTGACGAATCAAGGGCTAGAGCTGGCACCACATCAAGCCAGCCTCACCCCCCAACTCAAAGGGGCACCAAAAAATTCAACCACACTCTGACGCATCCATTAAAATAATGGCATGAATACACGCTCACCTCTGATTGACGCCAACCATATTTGCCATCAGTTTGGTCAAAAAACCGTACTGCAGGATGTTTCACTGACATTACACCCCAATGAAATCATCACACTCATCGGCCCGAACGGTGCCGGTAAATCCACCCTGCTAAAGATTCTGCTCGGCCTGCTCAAACCCACCTCGGGCAGCCTCCATCGCAAACCGGGTCTGCGGCTCGGGTATATGCCACAGAAAATTCAAGTCGATGCCTCTTTGCCCCTTACCGTAAAACGATTTCTACAGCTCGGTCTGCCAAACGACACGAATGATACCATACAGCTCGACAAAGTCATTAACGACTTGAGCCTAAGCACGCTGCTCGACCATCCCCTGCAGCAGGTTTCCGGCGGGGAAATGCAGCGCCTTCTTCTGGCGCGTTCACTGCTGCGATCGCCCGAACTGCTGGTGTTAGACGAGCCGGTTCAAGGGGTTGACCTCCAAGGCCAGACCGAACTCTATCAATACATAGAAACCATTCGCAAAACCTACGGCTGCGGCATCTTAATGGTCAGTCACGACCTGCACATCGTGATGAAAAACACCCACCAGGTTCTGTGTCTGAATCAGCATATCTGCTGTTCAGGACACCCGCACACCGTCTCGGAAAATCCGGCCTTTAAAGCCTTATTCGGTGATGGCTTTGAAGAAGTGGCCGTTTACGAACACCATCACGACACCACCGCCTGCCAGCATTCGCACGGCACAGATTCAACAAGACCGCCAACACCATGATGTCGCTATTACTGGATCCACCTGGCTTTCTGGTCATGGCACTGATCGGCGGCCTGTTAATCGCGCTCATGGCCGCACCGCTAGGGGTGTTTATGGTGTGGCAGAAACAATCGTATTTCGGTGCCGCCTTGGCCCATTCCGCTTTACTGGGCGTCAGCCTTGGGCTCTTGCTGGACATTAACCTGACCTTGGCCGTCATCGCCGTTTCCATTATGGTCGCACTCAGCGTGTTGTTTATCCAAGGCAAAACCACGCTGTCCTCCGACACGCTACTGGGGCTGCTCGCACACAGCTCTCTGGCCTTCGGGCTCATCCTAATTAGCTTTCAAACCGACATTCAAATCGACCTTTTGTCCTATCTGTTCGGTGACATTCTCAGCATTGAACAGACCGACTTGATCTTTATTCTCGGCTTGGGCGGCATGGTGGCACTGTTTTTCAAGTACCATTGGCAGGATTTATTGAACGTCACATTGAATGCCGAACTGGCACAAATTGAAGGGGTTCCGGCACGGAAGGTGCAACGCTACTACATTTTGCTGCTGGCGTTGATGATTGCGGTGGCGATGAAAGTGGTGGGCGTGCTGCTCATTACATCATTGCTGATTATCCCCGCAGCCACCGCGCGTCATTTTGCCAAAACACCCGAGCAAATGCTGGGACTGAGCATTGTGTTTGGTTTTATCGCGGTATTGCTGGGACTCTTGGCCTCACTGCTGTTCGATCTCCCCACCGGCCCCAGCATTGTCGCATTGGCCACACTTTTGTTTCTGACAAGTCTAGTCATCCGCCGAACCTAGAGAATTACTGAGGGGTACTGACTTAACCCACTTCGTCCATTAATTGATGCAATAACGCCACAACTTTCTCGGACTGTTCATCCACTTGTGCCAGACCTGACTCCACCATGGCTTGATCGCCAACCGCCTTCGCATCCATGACGGTTTTAATCGCTTGGTGCATTTCGGCGTGCTCCTGACCTAACGCCTGCATCAGCGGCAGGTGCGCATAAGCCTGACCGTCGCCGTAATACCATTT
>NZ_JBNGDN010000123.1:0-4282 GCF_049975065.1 Hydrogenovibrio sp. | reverse complement strand
AAGCGCATGCGGAGGAAGATGCCAAGCTGAAGGAGTTGGTGGAAGCGCGTAACCAAGCCGATGCCATGATTCACGGCACCAAGAAGTTGTTGGATGAACAAGGCGAAGGCGTGGACGCGGCTGAAAAAGAAGTGATTGAAAAAGCGATCGCCGATTTGGAGGAAGCCATCAAAGGAGACGACAAATCGGTCATCGACGAAAAATCGCAAGCCTTGGCGGCGGCCAGTCAAAAGCTGGCTGAAAAAGCCTATGCTCAGCAACCCGGCGGTGACGCTGGGGCGCAACAGCAAGGCGGTGCCAACAATGCCGACGACGATATCGTGGATGCGGAATTTGAAGAAGTCAAAGACGATAAAAAATAAAGGTCTGGTTGAATAACCTGGCCTCATTTAAGACCAAAGTCGGTATAATGCGGGCCATTTTTGGGAACCTCTAATCAAATCCGTTTGGATTCTGGCAACGCCAATTTTTCGACTTCAAGGCATCCTTTTGCAGTGCTATCCAGATAACACAAAAAAGGATAACGCCGAAGTCGGGAAATTGGCTAAGCCCCTTTGGGCGGGACTTAAAGCCCTCTTCTTCGTTGTTGTGACTCTTGACCTTAAAATGACTAAGGTCGGCGCGTCACGCCTAGAATAAGTGAGCTTTAAGTCCCGCAGAATTTTAACGGGTTCGATTAGAGGTTCCCTAGGGAATGGCCCGTTTTTTTATGCCTTGTTTCACAGATGGGAATCTCGATTCCTGCCACGGTTCAATTATCATTCAAAAAGATAGGATAAAGCGTTGAACTCCAGAACGAACCAGGCCTGGTGGTTTTCGACCTTATCGTATGGTTTTGAATACTAGTTGATCGATTAAAAAAGATACCGGACGATTATGAGCAAAAGATGTTATTACGAAGTGTTGGAAGTGTCGAAAACCGCTTCCGACGGGGAAATTAAAAAAGCCTATCGCAAACTGGCGATGCGCTATCATCCGGATCGTAATCCGGACAGCGCGGAAGCGGAAGATAAGTTTAAAGAGGCTTCGGAAGCCTATGAAATTCTGTCCGACCCGCAAAAGCGTCAGGCCTATGATCAGTTTGGTCACGCCGGTGTGGACGGCAGCGCGGGGCAAGGCGGGTTCGGTGGCGGCGGCTTTGCCGATTTCGGTGATATTTTCGGTGATATTTTTGGCGGCGGCTTTGGTGGCCGTCGCGGGCCGCAGCCGGGACATGACTTGCAATACGAATTGGAAATCTCGCTGGAAGATGCGGTGTCCGGTACCACGGTGGATGTCCGCATCCCAACCAAGGAAGTCTGTGACAAGTGTGACGGTAGCGGGGCAGAACCCGGAACTGAAGTCCACACCTGTCCAACCTGCCATGGCGCGGGTCAAGTGCGTGTGCAGCAGGGCTTTTTTGCGGTGTCGCGCACCTGTCCGAACTGTCATGGTACCGGTAAAATTGTGCAAACGCCGTGTAAGGCCTGTCGTGGCGAAGGTTACAAACACAGTCATAAAACGCTGTCGGTCAAGATTCCGGCGGGGGTCGATAATGGCGACCGCATTCGTTTGCAAGGCGAAGGCGAAGCCGGTGAGCCGGGCGCGCCGCATGGCGATTTGTATGTGCGCATTCGCGTCAAAGAACACAAAATTTTCCAACGTGACGGCAATACCTTGTATTGTGATATGCCCTTGTCCTTTGTGACGGCCGCCTTGGGGGGCACTATGGACGTGCCGACCTTGAGTGGTAAGGCCAATTTGAAAATACCGGCGGGCACGCAGTCCGGTCAGCGATTTAAGCTGTCGGGCAAAGGCGTGAAGTCGGTGCGTTCGCATCAGGTGGGCGATATGGTGGTGCAGGTGCACATTGAAACACCGGTGAAGCTGACGGAGGAGCAAAAAGACTTGTTGCGAGCCTTTGATGAGAGCCTGCAAGGCAAGCATCACAAGCAGCACAGTCCGAAAACGCACAGTTTTTTCGATTCGGTGAAAGCGTTTTTTACTGGTGACGATGAAAACGAGAAAAAAGACAAAGATGGACCTTGGAATTAAAAAAGGAATAGCAGAATGAGAGTGGCGGTAATCGGCGCTTCCGGGCGCATGGGAAAAAACTTGATTGATGCGGTTCATCAAACCAAAGGTCTGACCTTGACGGCGGCGATTGAACGTCCAGGTTCTTCTCTGGTCGGAGCCGATGCCGGTGAATTGGCGGGCGTTGGAAGCTTGGGGGTTCGGGTTGTGGATCAAATCGAATTGGTGGTGGACGACTTCGATGTGTTGATTGATTTCACCACCCCAGACGCGACCTTGCACAATGTAAAAGTCTGTTTGGCGCACAACAAAAAAATGGTCATCGGCACGACTGGGTTTGATGAGGCGAGCTTGAAAATCTTGCACGAAGCGGCTGAACGCATGGCCATCGTGTTCGCCGCCAATTTCAGTGTCGGCGTGAATTTGGTGTTGAAGCTGCTCAAACAAGCGGCGGAAGTGCTCAACGAGGGTTACGACATTGAAGTGATTGAAGGCCATCATCGTCATAAGGTGGATGCGCCATCCGGCACCGCTTTGCGCATGGGCGAAGTGGTGGCCGATACTTTGGGACGTGATTTGAAAGACTGTGCGGTTTACGGGCGGGAAGGCATCACCGGCGCGCGTGATCCAAACACCATTGGCTTTGCGACCGTACGCGCCGGTGACATTGTCGGCGACCATACGGTGCTGTTTGCCACGGAAGGCGAGCGGGTGGAAATTACTCATAAGGCGTCCAGTCGCATGACCTTTGCCAAGGGCGCGGCGCGTTCGTGTTTGTGGCTGCAGGATAAGCCTACCGGATTGTTCGATATGCAGGATGTTCTGAAACTGCGATAACGATCAAACGTCCCTCATTTCATAAACCGCTAGGCCTGGCGGTTTTTTTATGCCTACAGATCCCGTGATCGGTAAATGCTTGGTTCTGAGTCGGGTGAAAACTACTTATCTGTATGATTCTTTGAGCTTTTTATGGTAAAAAACCTTTAGAGATGGGACATAACAAGGTAGACTTTTACAGGTATATGAAAATTTTATTGCAATCGATTAAATCTTCGCCGCCGTGTGTTTGCCCGTGGCTTAGGTGCATTCTAGGATGAGACGTCATTTATGAGAGAAAATCTACCGGTCAACTCGATAGAGTACCCGATTCCAAAGGGCTTGACTCTGGTGTCTAAAACCGATTTGAGCGGCACCATTGTTGAATGCAACGACAGTTTTGAGATTATCAGCGGGTTTAAGCGTGGGGAATTGGTTGGGCAGCCGCATAATTTGGTGCGCCATCCCGATGTGCCGCCAGTGGTGTTTGCGGATATGTGGCAGACGTTACAGTCCGGTATGCCGTGGACGCAGGTGTTGAAAAACCGTCGCAAGGATGGCAGCCATTATTGGATGCGTGCTAATGTGACGCCCGTTTATGACATTGAAGGCGGCAATATCGGTTATTTGTCGGTGCGTGAACCCGTTTCGGATGCGGAAAAGCAGCAGGCCTTGCGAGATTATGAGGCCTTGAAAACCGGTCGGGCACGGATTCGACAAGGCACGGTTCAAAGCGGCATTCACTGGCGAAGCTTAAATCCCTGGACAAAGTTGGGGCCGCGCAGTGAAATGTTGGTGCTGGCTGTGTTGCTGGGCGTGCTTCCCTTGTGGTTGACGCATACGCTCTTGACGGTGACGCCAATGATTTTGGCGGTGGTGTCGATTGGAATGCTGTTGGTGGCTTGGCTGATGGGCAATTTTTTGCACAGCAGTATTCGCCAAGCGGTGTTCTTGCTACGAAAAATGGCGGGCGGTGAGCAGCTGTTGAATGTAACGGTGGCTCCGAATTACACCGGTAAACTCTATGGAGCCATTCAATCCAGTGCTTTGGCCTTGGGGGCTTATCGATCCAATTTAGCCTCGGAAAGCGATCGTGCTCGGCGCTTACAATTGGCGGTTGACCAGGCCTGGATGAATATGATGTTGGTCGATACCGAGGGTAAGATCGTGTATTTGAACCAGCAGCTGCAGGACTTTTTTCAGCAGAGAGCGGCAAAGGTTATTGAGTCGATTCCAACCTTTCAAGCGGATCGTTTAATCGACCAGCCGTTGAGTCTGTTTGATATTGATGGTCAAGGATTCGAACTGAATGCCAAAGAGGTGCAGTTTCGCACATTGCAAATCGGCGAGTTGTCGCTTTATCTCAAAATGGTGCCGGTTCACAATCGCGCGGGGGTTCACGTGAGCACAGTGGTGGAATGGCAAGATCGAACGCTCACCGCCCAGTTAATGT
>NZ_JBNGDN010000122.1:0-4458 GCF_049975065.1 Hydrogenovibrio sp. | reverse complement strand
GCTTTGTCGGCGACCTTATCGAAGCCATCGCGTTGTGGCCAGCCTTGCGTTTGTTGCAGCAGCAGATCCGTGAGGGCGTCTGTGTGGTCATCGCGGAAGTTTAGGGCGGGAATGTAGCTGAATTTCTCGCCGCCGGCTTCTTCAAAGTATTCACGGTTTTCCTGATCGATTTCTTCGATGGTTTCCAAACAGTCGGCGGAAAAGCCTGGGCAAATGACTTGCAGGTGTTTCACGCCTTTGGCGGGCAAGCCTTTTAGGGTTGCGTCTGTGTAGGGCTTGACCCATTCTTCTTTGCCAAACAGCGATTGAAAGGTGACCATGTATTGGTCGGTCGCTAAACCGAGTTCTTCCGCAACCAGGCGTGAGGTGGCGCGGCATTCGCAGGGGTAAGGGTCGCCGTTGTCAAAGTAGCGTTTGGGAATGCCGTGATAGGACATCACCAGCAAATCCGGTTGGCCGTGTTCGGCCTGATGTTCGCGGATGCTGTTGGCCAAGGCTTTGATGTAGCCGGGATGCTTGTGGTAATTGCGCACAAAGCGCAGCTCGGGAATCCAGCGCCAGGTTTGCAGCTCGGCGGAGACGGCATCAAAGGTGGACGCGGTGGTGGCACCAGCGTATTGCGGGTACAGCGGTAAAACGATTAGGCGCTGGACATTGCGATCTTGTAAGGATTTCAGGGCGCTGGGAATGGAAGGGTTGCCATAACGCATTCCCAGTGCAAATTCAACACGGCCTTGGAATTGAGCACGTACCTTGGTTTCAATGTCGGCCAGTTGGCGTTGGCTGATGTCGAGCAGCGGTGAGCCGTCGCCGTAATGTCCCCACACTTCCTGATAGGCTTCGGCGGATTTGGCCGGGCGGGTATTAAGAATAATCAAGTTGAGAATCAGCTTCCACAGCCACCGTGCCGGGGGCGGTTCCACCACGCGCGGGTCCATCAGAAATTCTTTCAGGTAGGGTTTCAAGGCTTCTTTGGTGGGCGCATCCGGGGTGCCGAGATTGGTGATCAGAACGCCGACAGCGGGTTCGGAGCCGTGTTGGTAAGCGGTGTAATTTTTGTATTCCATAAGTAAGCTTCCTGTAATCGATTGTAGGGTTTCACTTTTCGAATCAGTATAATGGAAAAGTGTGCGTTGTACAATCATGTATATGTTTTGTATAAAATAATTATTTTTGCTGTACAATGTTTCGGTATATGGGTCAATTAATTGTTTGGGAGCTGAATCATGTCGTCACACCCTTTTGCTGAAATCTTTCCGAGATTGAATATTGCGGTATCCGATTGTTTGCGTGGCACTGAGTGTCGGTATAACGGCGGCCATGCGCAGGATGATTTTATCAACCATGAGTTGGCGAAGTACGCCGACTTTCGCCCCTTTTGCCCAGAAGCACCGGTCTTGGGTACGCCGCGCGAGACTATCCGCTTGGTGAATGTGGATGGCAAGATTCGGGTGCGGGGCACACGCAGTGAGCGAGACGTCACCGATGGTATTCGAGCATACAATGAAAAAATGATTCCCAAACTCCTTGAACAGGGCATTGATGGTGCTGTGGTGAAATCGCGTTCGCCCACGTGCGGACTGGAACGCATTAAAATCTACCGGCCAAGTGGGGAGTGGTTTGGTTCCAAGGATAAAATGGGGCAGGGGCTGTTCACAGAAAGTTTGCAACAGGCTGCGCCGCAGTTGGCCATAGAAGAAGAGGGGCGCTTGCAGGATGCATGGTTGCGTGAAAACTTTATGATGCGCGTTTTTACCACGGCGCGCTGGCGTGTTTTTTTGGCCTCGGAGCCTTCCGTGGCGGATTTTCAAGCGTTTCATCGCGATCACAAATACCTGTTGCTGTCCAAGTCCGAAGCCGATTATCGTGAGATGGGTCCGATTGTGGCCGCCACCACGCAAGCGAATTTTTCCAAGCAGTTGTCGTCTTATGAAATCAAGCTTTTTGAGGCGCTGGCACAGCGCTCCAAGCGGGGCGCGGTGATCAATGTGTTGGATCACATTTATGGCTATTTTAAAAAACAACTGACAGCATCGGAAAAGGCGCTTTTTCACGAAGCCGTTGATGAGTTTCGCGAAGGCATTGTCCCCTTGATTGCCGTGATCAAAGTGCTGCAGCAGTTTCTCGGTCACTATGGTTCCGATTATTTGCAGACGCAAGTGTTTTTCAATCCTTATCCGGCGGATTTGGCGTTGCGCTCCAAAGTAACGGCTTATCGGTAAGTTTGAATGTCGTTTTGGGTGATTGAAAATGAGTAAAAGTTGTAATTTTGCGACACTTTTGAATTTTTTGTGAAATGGTTTAAATTTACAGGCAATTCGCTGTATTTTCCTTATAATGAAATTTCCTAGGTTTTCAAATGCCTTGATTTTTCGGTTGTATTCTTTCGGATTTCTGCAAAAGATAGGTCTGGCTTAGGAGTGTATTCGTTTGTTATATAAGGAAAAAGCATGTCAGATTTAGTTACAGGCACAGTGAAGTGGTTTAACGATGAGAAAGGATTCGGTTTCATCGAGCAGGAAGGCGGAAAGGATGTGTTCGTTCACTTCTCAGCCATTAATGGCTCCGGTCGCAAAACATTGGCCGAAGGTCAAACCGTGACCATGGAAGTGACCCAAGGTCAAAAAGGGCCACAAGCCGAGAACGTTACCCCTCAATAAAAGTCTGCTCTCGCAGCCACATTCTTAAGCCCTTTTATTGGTTCCCAATCGAAGGGTTTTTTTATACCTGAACGTCACCAACACCAACGCGGCGCTGTGAAGCCGCGTCAGCCTGGGTTTCTGGCCGTTTAAGCGTTTTTTTGCGTCAGAATTTGACTGATTTCATCCGCCTGCCAACATTGAATATTGCCTCTGAAAACCATGCGATACACCAGTGCCGCCACAGTGAAAAGGGTGGTGGTAAGCAGTAGCGTTTCAATGCCAATCAGGGTGTAAAGCGGCCAACCGCTGCCGGAAAGCAACCCGGTTTTCAGTGCGGTCATGGTAAACAACGCCGTTATGACATAGCTGGAAACCAACATGCAGACCAACCCCAGTGAAAAAATCAGCGGTCGTTGTGCTTGGAAAAGGTGGCCGAAGAAGCCACGTCGCCAAAGGGTGAAAACGACCAGCAGAGCCAGCGTAACGGTAATGGCCGCGCCCCAAGTCATCATGTTTTTGGTGGCCAGTTCAAATTCGGCGAAGTTGTGTCCAATGTTGAGATAGTTTCGAACACTGGTGATTAGCCAGACATTAAAGGTGGTGATGGCCGTACCAAAGTTCATGACTTGTCCCCAGTGTTTGGCCTGGGATGTTGCTGACGCGTCCTGCGGCGCTGAGAAAAGCGCGGCGGCATCGCGTTTGAACACCGCCAGTTTCGATACAAACACGCCCATTGATAACAGCATAAAGGCCACTGACAAAATTAAAGCGGTGGTGACCACTTCGGTATGAGCGCCCAAGGCACCCGGTCCAGCCAAGTTCAACCCCATAAATCCTAATGCAAATGGCACCACCATAGAAGACTGCTCTGCAAAAGGGTGCCCCGCTGCTTTCAGTTTGGCTTTGGTCTGGCGATACCAGAAATATTGCCCTAACGCCATAAATGCAATGGCGGTGTTATAGGCCAACCAGAAAGGCCAGATCAGATTGTCCGCTTGTGCATTCAGATCAAAGAACATAATGGTGGCAAACGCCGAAACATTGCCGTACATCGCCAGTGACAAGGGCACACCAAACCAACCGGCGGTTTCCATTGGGTCTTGGTCGGAAAGCTGATGAGCCCCTGCCTTTAAGAACTGTACCGACTTATACAGAAAATAGGGAATCAGCACGCTACCGAACAAAAACAGCAACCAAAACCCGTACCAAGCCAGCGTGAGTCCAAGGTAAGCCGCCCCTTGGGTTGCGGCCAAATAGGTTTCAAATTGGGTAACGGACGGTAAAAAATGCCCTTTGTGGGGGATAAAGACATTCAGCACAAACACCAGCATTATGCTGGTGCCCATGAGTCCGAGCGGCATGAGCCAGTGGCGAGGGTGCCATTTCTGTTGCGCGAGCGTTTCCATATAATTATTTCCTTATATTAAATATGTTTATAACGGTATATGTGGAAATAAAAGTATAAGCATTTTCTAATGTTTGCAAAGTGCGTCTGCTACGGATTTTTATCATCCCCATACTGCCTCAATCTTTTTGCCAGGCCTGGTATTTTGTTGAGTTGGGATTCCCAGTGTTTTTTTGGCAGGTTGGCGAGGTCAGAAGAACAGGCGTTATCTGAAAAAACGTGTGAATGAATTCGTGATTGAATTCGTGAATGAATGCGAAACGGAAATGGTGCGCCCGAAGGGATTCGAACCCCAGACCTTTGCCTCCGGAGGGCAACGCTCTATCCAGCTGAGCTACGGGCGCTTGTTTGGAATGTGTCTTGAAAAGACGGCTATTATAAGGGTTTAACCAGAATATTTCACCGCTTTTG
>NZ_JBNGDN010000121.1:0-4468 GCF_049975065.1 Hydrogenovibrio sp. | reverse complement strand
TCGACCAACGCGCTTGGATGGAAGAACGAAAAGCCGCGGAAAAAGCCTTGAAAGCGGGTCACAAAGCGGATAACACCGAAACCAAAGAGTGAAGCCCAAATGTCCGTATGACCTTTTGACCGTATGATTTCTAATTTTTCAGGCCTCAGCACCGACTAAGTTGTTGCATGGTGTCAGAGGAAATGAAATCATCGAGGCTGCAACAAATCGCCCAGGCCTGGGCGATTTGTGTTTTACTGATGCCAACGATACGCTGAGTGCCATCATCAAGAGCCGCACGTTGTTACTAAAGCGTTGGCTGTAATCCATGCAAAACAATTAAAAGGGGACATTTATGCCTGGGATTTTAATCGCTTTCACGCTGTTATTGGTGGCCACTCTCACCGCTTGGTACCACCGCAAGGCGGGTATTGCGCTGTTTGTGGTCTTCTTGGCGGTGGCATTCGCCGTATTCTTACATCACGCCACCGATTCGCTCGGTCTGCATTTATAACAGGAGCTTGAGGGTTATGTCATCATCGTCTTCTCAGATGTCTTTAACGGCTGGACTAGAGTGGTTTTTCAGGTGGAAAAGCGGGGTTGAAATCATTGGCATTTGCCTGATTATTGCCGCCGCTTTTTATTATCAACTGGTGCTGAATGAATTGCCTTGCCCGCTGTGTCTGTTACAACGCATGGGGCTGTTGGCCATTGCCTTTGGCTTTTTGCTGAATTTGCGTTACGGTGCCCACCCTGGGCATTATGCGCTGTCGTTGCTGGCTGCGGTCTTGACCGGCATGATTGCGCTGCGTCAGGTCAGTTTGCACATTAATGATTCAGAGGGTTTTGGCTCCGCCGTGTTGGGGATGCACATGTACACCTGGGTGTTTGTGGTGGCGGTGATTGCCATTGTCTACATCGCGATTGTCATGAGTTACGCTGAACAATACCGCTCAACCGTAAATGACAGCGCGGTTTCGGTTTCAAGCGCCTTTAAGCGCTTCAGCACCTTGGCGTTTTTGCTGCTTGCGCTGATGCTGCTGGCCGATGTGGTGACGATTCTGCTGGAATGCGGGTTGCAGGAATGCCCGGATGACCCCAAAAACTACAAATGGCTTTCGTCCTAAAGTCTTAGCCCGAATGCTTACCTTCGGTTCTTCGATTCATGAATTTGTGCTGAGATAGCGCAGAGCATTGGTTTCTCGGCGGCAGAGCCGAGAAAAAATATTTTTTGTGGAATCAAGGAACAAGCAAGCTCGCTGCAAATCTGTGAAATATTCGGGTTGGTCGTCTCAAAGGTTTTCAACCGATGCGTCGAGTGGCGATTAGGCGGAAACCAAGCGGCAAGCGAAAGGGTGTCTAATTTATGAATTTTTCGGATTAGAATTGAACGAAATAGGGGTAACTATGGAAACCATTATTCAAGCACTGACACACACCCCTTGGTGGGTCTATCTTCTATTTGTCTTTATCTTTTACAAAGGCGTCCGCTCACTCAAAACAAGGGTGGTGCCGTTGAAAAAGCTCATTATCGTGCCGCTGGTGGTGTCAGCGATTTCATTGGATACGCTGTTTACGCAAATCCAACTGAACGGGTTGAATATTGTCCTACTGTCGTCCAGCGCGGTTGTGGGTTTGCTGGGCGGTTATTTCATGACCGTTCGCACGCCCATCGAAGTGGATAAAGAACACCTTGTTTACAAAATGCCCGGCGGCGTCAGCACCTTGCTGTTGATTATTGGCGTGTTTGCCACCAAATATTACATCGGCTATGAAGAAGCCGTTGATCCCACCTTGATGCAGCAAGGCGGCTTTGAAACCTTTGTGATTATCGCCAGCATGCTGTTGGCAGGCTTGTTTATCGGCAAGCTGCTGGGCTATGCTTATCACTATCGCAAAACAGAAGGGCACGGCACGCCCTTGGTTTAACCAGGCCTGGCTAATATTGAACGGAGACGATTGATGATCCAAACCCACGAAGACCCACACCAGTTGGTGTCCTCGGAAATTGAACGCTATTTAGCCGAGCACCCGGAGGCGTCCATCACCTTTGATGTGGCTGAAAACAATTCCTGCAGTATGAAGAACGCCGAAAACAACCATAAATTCGTGTTTATGTTTGCCCGCTTCGGCGATGAATATAAAGTCGGTTTTGCTTTATACGAAGGCTACGACCCCAATCCCTGCTGGATAGACGACATTTCGAATGACGGATTTGATCAAAATTTCATGCAAACGCTCATCACGGAACACCTAATGTAGCGCCTAAACCCGCCGAACACCGACATTAAACCCAACTGAGTCACGACATCTTGGACACCCTGTGTTGCAGGGTTTTGCATAGGATGTTGGCTCAATTTTCCACGCCATTAATTGCATATCCGAATGCAAAAACACACTTTTGCTGGACCCTATCTGTAACACTTAATGTTTGCATCAAAACCACCAGGCCTGGGGGGAATTGGCTGAGTGTCCGCCGATAGCCATACCAAGATCAGGCGGACAGCCCCCATTTTTTAGGGGGCCACCTTTTATCGCCCAAGGTTTGCATTGAAGATTTTCAAAGGACTCAGCACAAGCATGACATCGGCACGAATAATCGCGGTGGCTAACCAGAAGGGCGGCACCAAAACCACGTTAAGCATGAATCTGGCTGCAGGCCTGGTCAATCACGGTCGAGTGTTGCTGATTGATGCCGACCCGCAAGGTTCGGCCACTCAGTGGTGCCGGCTGTCGGACGAAGACAAACCCTTTCCGGTTTCCGTCATCGCCGTAGCCGGCCATTTGGTCAACGAAGTGGAACGCTTTGCAAACGATTACGATTTTATTGTCATTGATTGCCCGCCCACGCTGGAAACCGGTGTCATGCAGGCCGCACTGAAGGTGTCACAAACGTTGCTGATTCCTGTGTTGCCGTCGCCGGTGGATTTATGGGCCAGCCTTCGCATTGCCGACGCCATCGAACAAGCCAAGATGCGCAATCGATTATTACAGCCGTATCTCGTCATCAACCAGTTGGAACCTCGCAGTGCCTTGTCCACCGCCATGAAAGAAGCCTTGCGAGAGTTCGATATTCCCGCCCTGAAAAGCGGCCTGCGTCGTCGCGCCGTTTATCGCAACGCGGCGATCGATGGACTCAGTGTCTATTGCATGGGCAAGCGTGGCGAAATGGCCGCCAACGAAATCGACGACATTATTCAGGAGGTTTTATGACCACAAAAACCAATACCACCGCGTCCAAGTTAACCGACAGTCTGCGCCGTGCCAAAACCACGCAGGAAAAACCCGCCAGCCAAACCACCGCAACGCCATCGCGTCAGAAACCACCCGCCAAGCCGGCCGCCAAAAAACAAGCTTCAAAAGAGGAATCAACAGAACAGGTTAAGCCCATGATTTCAAAACGTGTCTGGCCGGATTGAACTCGGAAAAACCGATATGGATAGTTTCACCAGGCCTGGTAATTTGCGATAAAAAGAACGGTATCTAATTTTGGATAAAAAGGGGACGCTACCCTTTAATTTTTGAATAACATTTCGCTTCCAGCAAGACACTCCAAGAATGCTGCACGCACAACAGCAGAACGGCCAGGCCTGGTCGTTTTGTTAATATTCCGAAAATGGGACAACTTAACCCCACTTAACCCCGCTTGTTTCTTGAAAAGGGTCGCGTCTGCTTTTTCTTCCTTTTCTTGTATGGAAATTCAGGTGTATTACGAATTGTGATACAATCTTATAGGTCTTTTCATCATGCTTTGGAGGATCCCATGAGTGCTTTAACCTTAAGATTACAAGACAGTCTGGATCAACAAATTAGAACGCTGGCTGCGCAACAACAAATATCCTTATCAGACTTTGCCAGAAATGCCCTTGAAAGTTATGCCAAGCAAGTACAGCAAGAGTTGCAGTTGAAAGATATGATTAAAGCGGCCGAAGCCATGCATCAAAACCCAATGATTGGGCCAGAAGTGGCCTCACTCACCCAAGAATTTGACTTTGATAACGCTGAACTCAGCGGATTAGACCCTGCCAATGCAGACGATCAACAAGGTTGGTGGCGATGAACTTAAAACGCGGCGACGTCGTGGTGGCCAAGCTCAACCCAAGCCAAGGCCAGGAAATCGGCAAATTGCGCCCAGTAGTGGTGCTCACACAAACACGCTTGATAGAAGCCGGGTTGCCCGTTTTGTTTATAGTGCCTTTAAGCACCCAATATCGCAGCGAGTTAAGTGCTTTACGAGTAGACATAGCCCCGCGAGATAATCTACTAAAAACCTCTTATGTCGTGCTAGAACAAGCTCGTGCGATCGATGCTGGCCGAATTGACGCACAAGTGCTCACTCGCTTAAGCCAACATGAATTACAGCAAATAGAATCCAAACTCTGCCTCATGCTAGGGGTCAGTCCGTAGAAAACACCCAAAAAGCATAATAACTGGGGTCGAGGAAATGGACTGAAAAAAGGGGACGCTACCCTTTAATTCTGGGTAAGAC
>NZ_JBNGDN010000120.1:0-4469 GCF_049975065.1 Hydrogenovibrio sp. | reverse complement strand
TGGGTCATCGGCTCCGAAACGACCGAGCCCAGTGGTGAAGATAAAACCGCTATGGTCTTGGCCATGCCCAACAAGGCCGGTTCTTTGCTGGAGGTGCTGTCGAGTTTTGCCAAGCGAAACATCAGTATGACACGCATTATTTCCATTCCATCAACGGAAACAAAATGGGATTACCTGTTTTTTATTGACGTGCAAGGACATCAGAAAGAAACGCCATTGGCCGAAGCCATCGAAGAAGTTCGCCAAAAAACCAGCTTCTGTAAAATTCTGGGATCTTTTCCGGTGTCGCCACTGAGCTGACGGGCTGGGCTTCATTAGCCAGTTTTACTTTTTTTAGCCGTTTTTAGTCGAATCATTATCCAATTCATTACGCGAGCGAACAGTCAAATATTATGGCCACGTCTTTTTTTGCCAAACAAACCTTGCCTCACATTCACAAGGTGGTTGTTTACCAGCCTGGTAAACCCGTTTCCGAATTGCAGCGGGAATACGAACTGACCCAAATTTCCAAGCTGGCATCCAACGAAAATCCATTGGGCGCCAGCCCCAAGGTGGCACAAGCGATTCAAACGGCGCTGGCTGACATTGGTCGTTACCCGGATGGCCATCAGTTTTATCTCAAACAGGCGTTGGCCGATTTTTTGCATCTCAGTTCGTCACAGATTGCACTGGGTAACGGTTCCAATGAGCTGCTTTCGATAACGGCGCGGGTGTTTGCCGGTGCGGGCGACGAAATCATTTACTCGCAATACGCCTTTCCCGTTTACGCCATCAGCACACAATCGGTGGGGGCGACGGGCGTGGAAGTGCCTGCAAACCATTGGGGGCACGATTTGGAGGCCATGGTCGAGGCCATTACGGAGCGCACCAAATTAATTTATCTGGCGAACCCGAACAACCCAACCGGCACCTTTTTTGGACGTGCCGAATGGGAAAATTTTATTCAAAAGGTGCCGAGTCACGTCATAGTGGTGCTGGATGAGGCTTATACCGAGTACGTCACAGACCCGGATTTTGCCAACGGTTTGCACTATCTGGGCGACTATCCGAACCTGCTGGTTTCGCGCACTTTTTCCAAAGCCTATGGGCTGGCGGCATTGCGTGTCGGCTATATGGCAGGGCACCCGGAAGTCATTAGTTACATCAACCGCATTCGCGAGCCGTTTAACATTAACCATCTGGCGCAAGTGGCCGCTCAAGTCGCGCTGTCGGATCAAGCCTTTGTGCAACAGACGGTGACGCTCAATCAGCAGGGCATGGCGACTCTGACCCAGTTTTTCGATGATATGGCATTCCGTTACATTCCTTCGCAGGCCAATTTCCTGTGTGTTCGCTTGGGCGCCGACGCGGCGGAAATTCATCAGGCGTTATTACAAGAAGGGGTGATTGTTCGCCCGGTCGCCAGTCAGGGAACCTTTGCTGAATTTTTACGAGTATCAATCGGTTTGCCAGACGAAAACGCACATTTTATGCAGGCCTTACGTCATATTTTAAACCGGTCACGCTAGCCGATCATGGACGAACACCCAATGAAACAATGGCATAAAATCACGATTATCGGCGTCGGACTGATCGGCGGTTCTCTTGCCAAGGCGCTGAAAAAAGCAGGCCTGGTTAAAACCGTGATGGGCTATGGTTCACGAGAAGAAAACCTTCGCAAAGCACAGCAACTGGGGGTGATTGACGATTATTCCCTTTCGCTGGAAACGGCGGTTCAAAATGCCGATCTGGTTGTTCTGGCCGTGCCGTTAGGTGCCATGGAATCGGTGTTAAAAGACATGGCTCCCTTTGTATCGGAAAAGACGCTTCTCACGGATGTGGGCAGTGCAAAAACATCCGTTTTAAACGCGGTGCAGTCGGCCTTTGGGCACATTCCAAAACGCTTTGTGGCGGGGCATCCAATCGCTGGCAAGGAAAAAAGCGGAGTCGAAGCGGCGTGTGACAACCTGTTTGTGAATCACCGTGTTATTTTGACCCCCACGGCGTCAACCGATCAAACCGCTTTGAATGAATTGACCCAGCTGTGGCAAGCTACAGGCGCTCGGGTGTCGGAAATGACACCTGAATTCCATGACGAAGTGTTTGCCGCCACCAGTCATTTACCCCATATGCTGGCGTTCGGCTTAGTTAATTTACTTAATGAACACGTTGAGTTAGGCAATGTGTTTCAATATACCGCCGGTGGATTTCGCGACTTTACCCGCATTGCCTCCAGCGATGCCGTCATGTGGCGCGACATCGCCTTAAGCAACCGCGACGCCATTGTTAAGTGGCTGCAGCATTATCAGACAGAAATTCAAACCTTGACCGATCTCGTGGAGACTGGCAATGGCGAACGTCTCCACGATTATTTTGCCCAAGCCAAGCAGGCACGAGACGAACACATCGTCAAACCGGATTAACCCGAATTAAACCGAATTTACCCGAATATTTCACACCTTTTTAGGAAAATTGATTATGTCGAAAAACATTCAGTTCAAAGTCAGCCCGGGCGGGAAAATCAAAGGGCGCATCCGTGTGCCGGGCGATAAATCCATTTCGCACCGCAGTATTATGCTCGGAGCCATTGCCGACGGCACCACTCATATCAGCGGTTTTCTGGAAGGGGAAGACAGCTTGGCCACTTTGAAGGCGTTTCAGGCGATGGGGGTTGAGATTGAAGGGCCGGATAATGGCCGCGTCACGGTGCATGGTGTTGGCTTAAAAGGCTTAAAAGCCCCGACTCACCCGCTGGATATGGGGAACTCCGGAACCGCAATGCGTTTGATGGCCGGGATTTTGGCGGGTCAGAATTTCGAATGCGAACTGATCGGCGATGCGTCCTTGTCCAAACGCCCAATGAAGCGGGTGACCGACCCGCTCGCGCAAATGGGAGCCGAAATCGAAACTCAAGCGGGCGGGACACCGCCTTTGAAAATCAAGCGCAGCGGTCAGTTGAAAGCCATTGATTATGTGCTGCCGATGGCGAGCGCACAGGTCAAATCCTGTGTTTTACTGGCGGGTCTGTATGCGCAAGGACAAACCACGGTTGAAGAGCCAGCTCCCACCCGAGACCATACTGAACGCATGTTGCGTGGTTTCGGTTACGATGTGCCGTCCGAAAAACTGGACGATATGCGAACGCGCGTGTCGTTAACGGGCGGGCAACCCTTAACCGCTTCCGATATCGACGTGCCGTCCGATATTTCCTCCGCCGCGTTTTTTATGGTGGCGGCGGCGATGGCCGAAGAAGCCGATTTGGTGATTGAGCATGTCGGCATTAATCCAACTCGTACCGGTGTATTGGATATTCTGAAACTGATGGGCGCCGATATTACGCTTGAGAATGAAGCGACCGTCGGAGGTGAACCGGTGGCGGACATCCGAATCCGTTCATCGAAATTGAAGGGCATCGAGATTCCACCGCATTTGGTGCCTTTGGCAATTGATGAATTCCCCGTGTTGTTTGTCGCGGCATCGGCGGCCGAAGGGCGCACGGTGCTGACCGGTGCCGAAGAATTGCGTGTCAAAGAATCCGATCGGATTCAAGTGATGGCGGATGCCTTGAATGCACTTGGCATTCAAGCCACGCCAACTGAAGATGGCATGATAATCGAAGGCGGGCAACAAGCACCGCAATCCGCGCCGATTCTGAGTCACCATGATCACCGCATTTCCATGGCGGCGACCGTCGCCGGATTACGCGCCGCGTCGGAGGTAGTGGTGGACGACTGCGCCAACGTCAATACCTCCTTTCCAACGTTCATTGAATTGATTAATCAGGTCGGCATGCAGGTTATCGCCGAGGAGGCTTAATATGGAAACAACCACAGCAATCGTTACGGTGGATGGGCCAAGCGGGGTTGGAAAGGGCACCTTGGCGCAATACCTCTGTTGCAAAACCGGCTTTCACTTACTCGACAGCGGCGCCATTTATCGAAGCTTGGCGTACGGCGTGCTCGATCAAGGCTTGGCATTGAACAATCTACCAGGCCTGGTGGCATTGGCTGAAAACCTGCCGGTGACGTTTATTGAAACCAGCATTCTGTATCAAGGTGAAGACATCACATCCAAAGTACGTACCGAAGAAGTGGCGGCGATGGCCTCTAAAGTGGCCGCGATTCCGGAAGTACGCGCCGCTTTATTGAAGCGCCAAAAGGACTATGCGCAACCGCCTGGCTTGATTGCGGACGGGCGCGACATGGGCACCGTGGTCTTCCCAGAAGCACCGGTGAAGCTGTTTCTGACCGCTTCAGCGGAAGAAAGAGCAAAAAGGCGCGTTAAACAGTTGAAAAATCAAGGGGTTGATGTTAATATTCGCCAAATAACTCAAGACATTATGGAAAGAGACGAGCGCGACCGCACTCGGAAGACCTCTCCATTGGTTCCGGCAGACGATGCGTTGGAAATTGATACAACCGATTTAAGCATCGAAGACGTTTGCAAATTGGCGATGGATCAATTATGGAAACATGGGTTAATCAAGTAAG
>NZ_JBNGDN010000119.1:2565-4554 GCF_049975065.1 Hydrogenovibrio sp. | reverse complement strand
TTGGGTTCTTCAAAGGCACTGCTGACAATAAAGATTGGGCGATGCAACGCCCGAATCGAATTTTCCAGATGCGAACCGATGCCTTTTTCGTCATCTGCATGTTGTTCGCCGCGTAACCCCAATACCAGCACCCGAATTTCATCTTGTAAGTCCGTAAGGGTTTCCGACAGGTCGCCGTGCCGTTGCTTGGTCTGAATCTGCTTTAAGGGCGCAGTAATGCGTGATTTGGCTTTTTCCAGCATTTGCTTGCCCTGCTCTATGAGCCGCTTGCTTTCACTCTGCTCTTCATCGGACAGGGTTTTCATCAAGCTTTCGCGCATATTCGGGGTTAAGTTTCCCGAATGATCGGTATGCTCAAGCAGCAAACTGTGTTCGATGGAATGCACCAGCTCCAACGGCGAGTTCACTTTCTGCGCAATCCAGGCCGAATAATCCACCACCGCATCCGACAAATCGGAACCATCGACACAGGCCATTACCCATTGTTTTTCTAATGCTTGCATCAGTGACCTCCCATCACTTTTTCGATTTTCGCCGGATCATTATGCACCGCATACTTATCCATCATGGTCTCACTGGCTTCGTTCAAACCAATAATTTCGACTTCCGCGCCTTCACGGCGCAGTTTAATCACCACCTTATCCAGCGCATACACCGCACTGATGTCCCAAAAATGGGCACGATGCACGTCGATGATAACCTTGTCCACCGCTTCTTTAAAATCAAAATATTTAATGAACTTCTCAGACGAATTAAAGAATACCTGACCGATGACCGTGTAAGTGCGTGTCTGGCTGGCGTCGTCAAACGTCTTTTCAACATACATAAAGTGGCGCAGTTTGGACGCCATAAACAAGGCCGCCAGCACCACGCCGGCAATCACGCCATACGCTAGGTTATGCGTCCAAACCGTAATTATCACCGTCGCCAGCATGACCACGGTGGCCGACAGCGGATTGGTGCGCATCTCCGGAATCGAATGCCAGTTAAAGGTCCCGATGGACACCATAATCATCACCGCCACCAAAGCGGCCATCGGCACCACGGACAAATAGTCCGCCAAAAACACCACCATAATCAGCAATACCGCCCCAGCGGTAAAGGTGGATAAGCGTCCGCGCCCGCCGGATTTCACATTAATCACCGACTGACCGATCATCGCACAACCGGCCATACCACCCGTAAAGCTAGAGGCAATGTTCGCCACGCCTTGACCTTTACATTCACGCTTTTTATCGCTGTCGGTATCGGTCATTTCATCAATTACTTGGGCCGTCATTAACGACTCCAACAGCCCCACTAAGGCAATGGCCACCGAATACGGCAGAATAATCCAAAGGGTTTCAAGATTAAACGGCACATCCGGCAATAGGAACACCGGCAAGGTATCCGGTAAATCACCCATATCGCCGATATTACGCACCTGATCCCAGCCCAGCGCCAACACCAGCAACGTCAACACAATAATGGTCACCAACGGCGACGGAATCAGCGAGCCGACTTTGGGCACATAAGGAAACAAGTAGATAATCGCCAGACCCAGCGCCGTCAGCGCGTAAACGTGCCAAGTCACATTGGTCAGCTCCGGCAGTTGCGCCATAAAGATCAAAATCGCCAAGGCATTCAAAAAACCAACCATCACCGAACGGGAAATAAAACTGATCAGGTTTTGCAGGTTCAAATACCCCGCCAGAATCTGCAACACCCCAGCGAGAATCCCCGCCGCCAACAGATATTCCAGCCCGTAATCCTTTACTAGATTAATCATTAGCAAGGCCGTTGCGGCCGTCGCCGCCGAAATCATCCCCGGGCGTCCGCCGACAATCGCAATCACCACCGCAATGGTGAAGGAGGCATACAAGCCGACTTTGGGATCCACCCCGGCAATAATCGAAAAGGCAATGGCTTCCGGAATCAGCGCCAGCGCCACAACAATACCGGCGAGAATGTCGCCGCGCACATTCCCCAACCAATCTTGTTTGGGAGACA
>NZ_JBNGDN010000119.1:0-2465 GCF_049975065.1 Hydrogenovibrio sp. | reverse complement strand
CACTCAGATAAAGTCGAAATGCGCCGGACGGACGTGAGTCAACACCGCCCAACGCGGAAAAAAGAGAGGAAGTTCAATACTAAGGCGGCGTTAACAGCATAATAAGCCCAATCCGTATGGTCATTAAAGAGCCGCCATTGTAGCGAAACCTTTCGTCAAGTCAACCACCTAAGATTGACCAGGCCTGGTCAAACAGAGCGGTAAAGCATCAGACCGATGCCGACGCCTCTGGCCGAATGCGTGCCACCAGCAGCGCCGCCATTATCACCATTAAGGCCGACACCCAAAGCGTGGCGTCCATGCCCCAGGCCTGGTAAATCCAGCCGGACAGCAAGGTGCCCATCAAGCGGCCACCGGCATTCGCCATGTAATAAAAACCAACGTCTTTCGAAGTGCCGTCGGCATCGGCATAGGACACAATCAAATACGAATGCACCGCCGAATTCAAGGCAAACACCACCCCAAACACCATTAAACCGCCAATCAACACCGTCTCTGGCGACCAATCCATCATAAACGCCATGATCGCTGTTGTCGCGGCTAACAACAGCGCCAACTTCATGGCCGTCCAGTGGGTCGGATTCACCCCAGAAGCCCCCTTTCGGAGGCCCGTCCATCGCGGCGTGGTGGCCTGCACCACACCGTAGCCGATCACCCACAACGCCATAAAGGTACCCACCTGAAGATGTGACCAGCCCAGCACGCCTTGTAAAAACACCGGCAAAGCCACCACAAACCAGACATCACGCGCACCGAACAAAAAGAACCGTGCCGCCGACAGCCAATTAATCGCGGGCGATTTGGAAAACATTTCGGCAAACTTCGGCTTGTTTTTGGCGCGCCCCAATTGGCTGTCCAGCCACAGCACCGACAGAATAAACGGCACCAGAATCAAGGCCGTTAACACATAAAGCGCATACTGAAACCCAACCGCCCCCAGCAAAGCGGCCCCGACAAAAAAGCCAACGCCTTTCAGTGCGTTTTTCGAACCGGTCAACAGCGCCACCCAACGATACAGCTGACCGTCGCCGTCTGTTGTCAGGCTTTTAATGGCGCTTTTCGCCGACATTTTATTGAGGTCTTTGGCAATGCCCGACAGCGCCTGTGCCAGCATGACATACGCCACCGTCAGCCATTCCGGCGACACCGTCAGCATCATCAGCGCCACCATCTGCAACCCCAGACCGATATTCATGGTCAGGTTTAAGCCCAGCCTCGCCCCGAACCAGCCACCGAACAGATTGGTGACAATGCCGAAAAACTCATAAAACAGAAACAGCATCGCAATTTCCAGCGGACTGTAACCCAACTGGTAAAAATGCAACAGCACCAGCATCCGCAAAGCGCCGTCAGTGATGGTGTACCCCCAGTAATTGGCGGTAATTAAGCCGTATTGCTGTTTCAATGACAACATCATGGCCACTACTCCGCGGCTTCCGATGATTTTTCCCAGGCCTGGCGATTCTGTTCACCCACCTGCACCGCCAGTTCCATCATGCGCACCACATAACCGATTTCATTGTCGTACCAGGCCAGCAGTTTCACCTGAGTATCGTTTACCACCATCGTCGAAGGCGCATCAATCACCGAGGAACAGGTTTCCCCTTCATAATCCACCGACACCAGCGGGCGTTCTTCATAGCCGAGAATGCCCTCCAGATAAGTTTCCGAAGCTTCTTTCAGCAAACGATTGACTTCCTCCTCGGAGGTTTTGTGCTCGACTTCCAAGACCAAATCGGTCAAGGAGGCATTCATAAACGGCACTCGCACCGCCAAGCCGTTCAGTTTACCGTTCAGTTCTGGAAAGATGGTGCCAATCGCCTTAGCCGAACCGGTGGTGGTCGGAATCAGCGATTCAAACGAGGCACGGGCACGGCGTAAATCTTTATGGCCGTGATCCACCACCTTCTGAGTATTGGTGCGGTCGTGCAGGGTGGTAATCATGCCGTGTTTGATGCCGATTTTTTCGTGCATCACCTTAATCACCGGCGCAATGCAATTGGTAGTGCAGGACGCCGCCGTGATAATCGGGTCCAGGCCTGGCGAAAACACCGCATCGTTAATGCCCATCACGATGTTTTTGATGTCTTCCTTCATGGGTGCCGCGACAATGACCTGCTTCACGCCCTGATCCAGATACGCCTGCAAGCTGTCACGGGTGCGAAATTCGCCGGTGGCTTCAATGACCACATCCACATCCAAATCCCCCCAAGGGGTGTCGGCAATGGCCTCATTGGACGAATAACCAATCAACGCACCTTCAATGCGAATCGCATGACCTTCCGCCTCCGCGTCATGCCACCAGCGTCCGTGCGCCGAATCGAAATGCAGTAAATGCGCCGACCCCACCGCATCCGTGGCGGTTTCATTAATGTGCACAAATTCCACTTCCGGCCAATCAAACGCTTCCCGCAAGGCCAAACGCCCCATGCGCCCAAACCCATTAATCGCCACTCGTAATTTTT
>NZ_JBNGDN010000118.1:2754-4590 GCF_049975065.1 Hydrogenovibrio sp. | reverse complement strand
GGGTTGAGCGGTTGAGCTTGGAAAACTGGGTGTGATTGGGCGTTTCACCAGGCCTGGCGAATTTGCCTTGGCTTGGTTTTGGGTTATTGTATGAATTCAAGAGGCATAAAAAAACCAGACGATTGTCTGGTTTTTTGGTATTTGGTAGCGGGGGCTGGATTTGAACCAACGACCTTCGGGTTATGAGCCCGACGAGCTACCAAGCTGCTCCACCCCGCATCAATGTGATGTGGCGTATTATAGTGTGTTACAGCTTTATTGCAAGGCGTTTGTGGAATTAATTTTGAAATTACGTCTTATAACTTGCTTGGTCTTATATCTTGCTTGCTGAGATGTCGGTGTTTAGTTCCATAGGCTGAGTGGTGGGTTTTCGGCGAGGGTGCGGATGAGGTCGCTGCGGGTGAGGATGCCGATGAGTTGGTCTTGGTCGTTGACCACTGGCAGGGCGGTGAGGCGGTAGTCTCCCATGACTTTGGCGGCACGACGGATGTCGGTGACGGGATCAACGGTAATAATGTCGGTTTTCATGATGTGTTTGATTTCTTGATCCGGCAGGGTGAAGACTTGTTCGCCGTCGGTGGAGAGGATGTGCATGAGATCCAGCAGTGTGAGCATTCCGGCCAACCGACGGTGTTCGTTGAGTACGGGCAGTTGGGTAAAGCCGTGTTTTTGAAACAGCCGGAAGGTTTCTTCCAGCCCGGTTTCAATGGGCAGGGTGACAACTGGGTGACTCATGATTTGGTTGACGTTGAGGACGGGTTGCCGTTTGTTGACGTTCAGCATTTTTTGGTAGGCCTGAACGCCTTTTTCGTTGAGGGGGGATGTTTTGTTCAACGCCTTGAATGATCAGGGTTTCGTCTTTGCCGATGTCTTGTTGCAGCTTGGCTTCTTGAACGTTATCGGGTGAGCGAACACGCTTGAGGGCTTCTAAATTGTCGCGAAAGCTGCGACCTTGAATATTGTAAATGGCAAACATGGCGTTCTCAACGGAGTTTAGAGGGTTTCAGTTTACGAGAAATTGGGGGTGAAAATCCAGCGATTATTTTTCCAGCGATTCTTTTGTATGAGTGCGTTTGTGCCAGATGGCGTTTAAGCAGTCTGGGCAGACGCTGTAGATGACTTTGAGCGACTGGCGCTGTGTGAGATGGAGGTCTTCCGGCGGAATCCATTTTTCGGCGCCGAAAGGTTTGAGCCGATTGCACATGCTGCAACGTACATATTGCGGTGCGTGAGTTGCGCTTTCTGCTGCGACCTCTTCAATGTCGATGGGCACCTCGAAGGGGTCTTCTTTGAGCAGAAAGTGTTTCATTTCCACGGCACCGTCTTCCAATGGGGTGAGCTGCAACTCCATAAAGCGTTTGTGGGTGGGGGAGTCGCATCGGTATTGACGAAACAGCACTTCGTTTTTGAGGCGGCAGAGTTTCAGGCAGGATTCGATGTACATACGCGTGGTGTCACTGTGGATAAAGGCTTCCAGTTCTTGACCGATGACGTTTTCGGAGGCGAGCGTTTCTGCGGCACCGCCTTCAGCCGCAACCGCTTCCCAATTGGAGGAGAGTGCGATAATTTTATTGTAGCGATTGACCGTTAAAGCGACTTCGTATGTTTTTTGAGCGGGTGGGTTCGGTTCGGGTGTGTTCATGGTTTTAGGTGTCAGTGTTGAATAAAGTGGGGCTTGGGTTTGCCCAATAGATACCCCTGAAACAGGTTGACGTCTTGCGCCAGCAGCCATTGATATTGCGGATACGTTTCGACGCCTTCGGTGACGACTTCCAGCCCTAAGGCTTTGGCCATGGCAATCATGGCATTGACCATGGATTGATTTTCAATGGATTC
>NZ_JBNGDN010000118.1:0-2654 GCF_049975065.1 Hydrogenovibrio sp. | reverse complement strand
TGCAGGGGTGCCAGCGCGATGCCAATGGAGGCACTCAGCCGATGGGCGCTTTTGGGGGTGTTGAATGGGTCGGACAGTAAGTTGAGCAGGTCTCGAGTGATGTCAATGGCTTCTTCTACGGCGGTAATGCGGGTGAGCACCATGACAAATTCATCGCCGCCGATGCGGGAGGCCATGTCGGATTCGCCCAGGCGTGCCATAATGCGTTGGGTGGCTTCACGAAGCACATAATCGCCTTCTGCGTGACCGTAATGATCGTTGACGTCTTTAAATTTATCCAGATCCAGAAACAGGACCGCAAGCATTCGGTCAGCTTTTTCCTGCAGGTGTATGAGCTGGGTCTCCAGAAACTGATTGAGCAGGCTGCGGTTCGGCAAGCCGGTGAGGGCGTCATAGAATGCCAAGCGATCCAGTTGGCCTTGGTAGGCTTTGCGATCGGTGATGTCAGAAAAGGTCGCTACATAAAAAACCTGCCCTGTCTGTTGATCGTGGATGCGGCTGATTTGCAACCATTCTGGGTAGACTTCGCCCGATTTGCGCCGGTTCCAAATTTCACCGCACCACCAGCCGTGGTGTTGGATTTCCAGCCACATATCGTCGTAAAACCGTTTGGAATGGCGGCCAGAGTGCAGGATGGCGGGGGTTTTGTCTTCGACGTCCGCCGGACTGAATCCGGTGATTTCCGAAAACGCTTGGTTAATGCGTATGATTTGCCCTTTGGCATCCGTCACCATCAGCCCTTCTCGGATTTGGTCAATAATGATGTTGGACAGCCGCAACGATTGGCTGGAGACTTCCTTGAGGTTGACCATCATCGGTGACATCAAGTAGTAACCGCCATAGCGCCCAGGATGATTTAGACGAACTAATGAGAGGGTGAAAATGTCGTTGCTTTTAAGCACAAACACTTTTTGACCTTGCACTTTTTCGGTGCTGTGTTCGCTGTCACGTAACAATAAAACCAGGTCGTAGGCACTCTGTTTTTGCAGAAATTTGCGGAAGTTCTGGCCTAAAGCGATATCGCAACTTTGATGGAGCATGCGGCAGGCGGCTTGGTTGAGCATTTCAATGTCGCCGTGCTGATTAGTCAGCAGCATGGGGGCGGGCGACTCGTCAAACAGTAAGGCAAATTGTTTTTGCATACTGGCGTCATTGCTTTCAATCTGTTGACTGATGAGGGCTTCGGTTTCCAGTTCGCTGATGCGTTGTTCCATGACCTCAAACTGCTCTTCCAGCGCCATTAGCTGTTCGATGAGTCGCGTATTTTCTTCTTTAAAGGCGTGCAGGTCTTGGTGTAAATAGTCGCAATTTAGATCGTGGCGGGTGTTATTCAAGCTCATGGAGTTTCTCCGACTCGATGAGGTAGCCTAAAAAATGCGGTTCGCCATTGATGGCGGTGTTTTCGACTCGTAGCTTCAGTAGCAAACGGCGATTATCCTTGGTCAAGGCGGTGATGTCTCGCCATTGGTGCATCAAGCCCTTGCTTTGACCGGATAAATAGTGGCTGAGATAGTCGTCGTGGTGCTGGCGATAGGGTTCGGGCATGAGCTGACTGACGTTTTTGTGTCGAATTTCTTCTGGTGAATAGCCCAGCAGTGTCTCAATTGAGGGGCTGGCGAAAGTGATAATGCCGGTTTTGTCCAGCGTAATGACGCTAAAGGGAAGATAGTCCGCCAGGTGTTGCAGGGTTTGATGCGCATCGGTGTCAGGGTTTTGGTTTGAGGTGCGGTTTGGCGTGTCGAAAAACAGCATGACCCCCACCACTTGAAGGGCATCGGATTTATAAGGCACCAGCCGCAGTTGGTAAACGGTCGCGTCTTGCCGCACTCTCAGCTGGGTTTCGTTTTCAGTTTCAATGACGTTGAGCAACTCTTGCCGCAACTTGGGGATGTCGATGTTCAGACCCAAAGTGGTGATGGTTTGACCGATGTCGGTGCTGCGCAACCCCAGAATTTCGGCCGCACAATGCGTGTAGCGCAGCAGTCGCAAGCGGTTGTCCACCAGCACGATGCTTTCATTCATTTTGTCGAGCATATTTTGCAGGTCGTTATTCACCTGTTCCAGTTCGTAGGTTTTGACTTCCAGTTCCTGGTTGACGGTGGAGAGTTCTTCGTTAGTGGACTGCAACTCTTCATTGGCGGTTTGCAGCTCTTCGTTGGCGGATTGCAGTTCCTCATTGGCCGACTGCAATTCTTCGTTAGTGGATTGCAGCTCTTCATTGGTGGTTTCCAGCTCTTCAACGGAGGTTTGCAAACGCTCTTTGAAAATAGCGACTTCTTTGCGTAGGTTGTCGTTGCTGATGGTTTGGTCGGCTTCCAGCAAGCCGGTACCGCTGATAAAGGCTTCGCTGAGATCCACTTGGGTGAAGCTGATGACAAACACGTCCTGTGTTCGGCTGGCCTTGTCCGATGCGAGTCGCTGAATGGTAATGAAAAGCGCTTTTTCCGCTTCGGTGTTATTGAAAAACAAGGCTTGTGTCGAGGCCTGACCGTCGCGCTTGGCCTTTTGCAGCAGGGCACGAATGTCCACCTTGATGTCGTCGCGCACCAGGGTGAGAATGTTGGTGTCGATTTTGCCTTGTGGGAAACTTAAATACCGCGAGACATCGCCGCGAATGTGCAGCACTTGACCGGATGGGTCCACCACTATAACGG
>NZ_JBNGDN010000117.1:0-4655 GCF_049975065.1 Hydrogenovibrio sp. | reverse complement strand
ATTTTCGAAGAAGTGCCGACTCCACGATGTCGGCCGACTGAGAAAATATTTCTTGCGGAATCAAGGAACAAGCAAGGTCGGTGCAAATTTGTGAAATGTTCGGGTTAAATATTACGGAATAACTTTTCTTCCAGCGGCAATTCATTGCCTTCCGGCTTTTTGTCGTAAATCTGAATCAACACCTGATTCACATTGCCCGGTACAATGAACTCCTGAATCATTTCACGCACCCCCGGCGGTGAATCGCGACCAATGTAATTATAGACATTGCGCAGCTGACACTTATTGTCCGGGTCGGAGGCCAAGGGGCGCAACATGCTGCCCCCTTCCAGCTTAAACCCCTGACTGGTGACCAGCACCGCACGGTGGTAGTAATCCGCTTGCAAAGGCTCGCTGAAACAGATTTGCAGCATGCGGTTAAAATTACCGGAGCCGCGATCCAGATTATCCAGCAGTTGCACCGATACAATTTCCACCGGCGGTTTGGAACAGGCGGACACCCCAAACATCAGAACCGCCATTAATACCAGGCCTGGCCAAAATCGACTTTTATGGCCTGGCCATCGAAACGCTTGCGTAAGGTTCAACATCCTCTTGTCTCCTAATGATTCATCAGGAAAGGCCGCACGGAACGGAAACGCCGTCTATCCCACCTATCCTTTAGGGTTTCTCTGCATTTTGCTGAATGCCGGCAATCTGCCAATTGCCACGCCCTTCCGCTAAGCGACGAATGTGCCAAATCTCATGAAAAGCGTGCGCTTCATCGTTCGCATCTTCTTTGATAAACCCGCTGAAACGCACACTGACCACAAAATAATCCCCCTCAATCGCCATGTCGGCCATTTCCGCATACAATTCGTCCACTTCTGTGTGGTTGGTACCAAACTGCAACTGCGACATTTCCGCCTGCAAGGCTTCAAATAATTCTGGCGTGCAATAGTCGCGCAACTCTTTGGCGTCCAGCGCATCCCACGCTTGCTGCACGGCGACAAAATGCGACTTGGCCTGTTCGATAAAACCGGCTTCATCAAACCAATCCGGCTTCACCAACACCGGCTCGGCACTGGGGGAAAGATCCGCGCCAATCATACTGCCTTCCGAATGAGGCACATAGGCTGAAGGGGATTCACTGGATGACGGAGCCGAATCGGCAGCCATTTGCCGTTTCTGAGTCGAGGCGGAGGAGGCTGGGACATAGGTCGTGGGTTCGTAGGACACAGGCGCATGACCGCTGGCGGCGTAACCGGCGGGGTGGGATGCCTGGGCGCGACGCCGACGTAAAAAGGCAAAAATCAAAAAGGCCACCAGCGCAATTAACAGTATGTCCAACAACTGAATGCCATCAAAGCCATCACCAAACAACATGGCCGCCAAAAGACCGCCTGCGGCAATCCCTGCCAGAGGCCCTAAAAAGCGTGACGCCCCCGAAGCTTGAGCACCGGCCGCGGCTGGAGCCTTCCCTGCGGCCTGAGAGCCGGGTTGCGACGCGGGTTTCGAATCCTGCTTAAAGGATTTCGGTGCCATTTTCTTGGAATAACCGTAGCTACCGCCCCCACCAAAACGTTTCGCTTCCGCCACCTGCATGGTCGCAAAAAACGAAAACGTCACCATTGATAGCCAAACCATTGTTTTTTTCATCTTGTCACCTTTATTAAAAATTTCTTTACAGTTTATCGATTATTTAATCGGTTATTCAAACGTTTATTCAAAATGGAATCTGTTTTCAAAATTCGTGCCGACACCTTAGCCGCTTTTCAGCTTCATTTCACGCCTTTACACACCGTGAAATGGTGTAGTCCTTACCTTGTTTGACTTTTTCATAGTTGCCGAAGACTTCCATAAAGTTGCGCTTCATGTAAAGTCGCAAACCATTAATGGTCACCACCACAAACTGGCCGCCCGGTGCCAACTGCCGATGCACATCGTGCAGCAGAATGCTGAGCATTTCTTTACCGACCTTGGCCGGAATGTTCGACACCACCGTGGTGAACTGCAAGTCCGGCGGCACGGCACTCAAGCCGTTCGACAAATAGGCCTTGGCGTGCGTTAAACCGTTGCGCTGCGCGTTTTGATTGGCGTAGTCCACCGCGACAAAGTCCTTATCCACCATATGCACTTCGCCGCTGGCATGGGCGGCAATGGCCAAGCCAATCGGGCCGTAACCGCAACCGATATCCAGCGCGGTTTCCTGTGGTTGCAAATCGAGGTGCTTTAACAGCAACAAGGTTCCGGCATCAATTTCACGCGGGCTGAAAATGCCCCAAGTGGTGTGAAACGTCAGGGGCTTGCCGTTTAATTCCGCTTCAAAAACAATGTCTTGCTTGAGCTGTTCGATGCTACTCATGTCGTTTTACCTTCTCCATCACGACCGCCTTGCGAAAGCAGAGGCTTTCGGGATCGCCTCGGCTAAAAATTAGGGCATGTTCTCAATTTCTCATCCAAGCATGGCCTGCGCTTCTGGTATCATATTCTATCTTTTTTAAGCCCTCACGCGAGACTGATTTCTCCCATGTTTGGACTCAACGACAGACAGTTGAAAGGCGTTATGCACGTGGACACTCCGGCGCTGGTTCTGGCGGGTGCCGGTTCCGGCAAAACCCGCGTCATCACCGAGAAAATTGCCTACTTGATCCGCAAGCACGAGATCAAGCCGCATCATATCTACGCCCTGACGTTTACCAACAAGGCGGCCAAAGAAATGAAAGAGCGGGTCAGCAAACTCTTGAAAAACGACCCGAGCAAAGGTCTGAACGTCTCCACTTTCCACAACCTTGGCTTGAATATTATCCGCCGCGAATACAAGGCGTTGGGCTACAAGCCCAATTTTTCGATTATGGACGCCACCGACACCAAGCAGATTCTCAAGGAGCTGATGAAAAAACAGCAGCTCAGCGAGGAGGAACTGGACGGCGTGCAATGGGATATATCCAACTGGAAAAACGCCCACATCAACCCACAACAGGCACTGGAGTTAGCGGAAAACCCGCTGCAACAGGCGCGCGCCATTCTCTACGACTATTACCAAAAGCAATTGCACGCCTATAACTCAGTGGATTTCGATGACCTGATCGGGTTGCCGGTGCGGTTGTTCAATGAACACCCGGCCATTCTCGACAAATGGCAAAATAAAGTGCGCTACCTACTGGTGGACGAATATCAAGACACCAACGCCGCGCAATACGAACTGGTGAAACAGTTAGTTGGCGTGCGCGCCAAATTCACGGTGGTGGGCGACGACGACCAATCCATCTACGCCTGGCGCGGTGCCCAGCCGGAAAACCTGGTGTTATTGAAAAAAGACTTCCCAAATCTGGAAGTCATCAAACTGGAGCAGAACTACCGCTCCAGCAACCGCATTTTGCAAGCCGCCAACGCCCTGATCGCCAACAACCCGCACGTGTTCGAAAAATCACTGTGGTCGGAAATGGGCATGGGCGACATGCTGCGGGTTTTGGCCTGTCACGACGAAAACCATGAAGCCGAACGCGTGGTGTCGGAAATCATCGTCCACAAATTCAAACACCGCACCCAATTTCGCGACTACGCCATTCTCTATCGCGGCAACTTCCAGTCACGCCTGTTCGAACGCGCCCTGCGGGAACAGAACATTCCGTACAAACTCTCCGGTGGCCAGTCCTTTTTCGACAAGGCGGAAATCAAAGACGTCATGAGCTACCTAAAACTCATTGTCAATCCAGACGACGACGCCGCCTTCCTGCGCATCGTCAATACGCCGCGCCGCGAAATCGGCGCCTCCACCTTGGAAAAACTCGCCAGTTACGCCAACCAGCGCGGCGTCAGTCTGTTTGACGCCACTCAGGAATTCGGTCTCAGCAGCGTCTTGAACGACAAGGCGTTGCAACGGGTGCAGCATTTCGGCCAGTTATTATTGTCTTGGGCGCAGGAAGCCGAGGCGCTGCAAGGTCAAGAAGTGACCTCGTTTGTGCGCCAACTGCTTGAAAAACTGGAATACGACAACTGGCTGCACGAAACCAGCAATACGCCGCGCGCCGCTGAAAAGCGCATTGAAAACGTCCGTGACCTGCTGCTGTGGATTGAGCGCATCCTCAATAAGGCGCTGGAAGAAGACGGCGACGAACTCAAGCTGGAAAAAATCGTCGCCCACATGACCCTGATGGACATAATGGAACGCAACGAAGATGAGTCCGATCATAATATGGTCACTTTAATGACGTTGCACGCCTCGAAAGGGCTGGAGTTTCCGCACGTCTTTCTGATTGGCATGGAAGAGGAACTGCTGCCGCACAAGCAAAACATGGAATCACCAGGCCTGGAAGAAGAACGCCGCTTGGCCTACGTCGGCATCACTCGCGCCAAATACAGCCTGACCATGACCTACGCCCGAAAACGCCGTAAATACGGCGACAATGTGAACTGCGATCCCAGCCGGTTTTTAGCAGAGCTGCCGTCGGATCTGCTCGACTGGGAAGGCAAACCTGGCGAAGAACTGTCACCTGAAGAAGCCAAAATACGCGGTAACGCTCACCTAGACAATCTCAAAGCATTATTGGAAAACGCGGTTTAATCGCCTCACGCCGCCATTTTATGTCAGGATGCCAATATAAGGATGCCACTATGATTTCCCCCTTCCAAATCGCCCAACAACCCTCGCTGCAATTTGGCTGGGGAATTCG
>NZ_JBNGDN010000116.1:0-4810 GCF_049975065.1 Hydrogenovibrio sp. | reverse complement strand
CGCCCAGCAACACCAGCGCCGGAATAATCAAAAAGCCGCCGCCGACACCGACCAGGCCGGTCACCGCCCCGACCAACAAGCCGTCAAGGGCGATTTTATAGAGCGCCCGTTCCTGAGTTGGCGACCCATCGTCCAGCTTCACCGGACGAAACATTAAATAGGCCGCCACCAGCAACAGGACGGAAAAAATCAATAACTGCACCGCATTGGAAACATAGTGTGCGCCAAAGGCCCCCAGATAGGCACCGAGCATCCCCGGCAGCCCAAACACCACCACCGTGCGCCACTTCACCAAACCTTGCCGCGCATAGGGCAAGGCGGAAAACACACTGATAATGCCGACAATCAGCAAGGAACCGGCAATCGCCACTTTCGGGTCTTGTCCCACCAGATAAATCAGCACCGGCACCGTCAGAATTGAGCCGCCGGAACCCAGCAGCCCCAAACTCACACCAATCAATAATGCACCGATCCAAGCTAAAATCATTGAGGTTTCCTTTTCAGATAGACACCGCTTTCAATATGATGGGTATAAGGGAATTGATCAAATAAAGCGGCTTTGACCACCTCATGCGTCCGGCCAATATCCGCCAAATCCCGCGCCAGGGTTTCCGGGTGACAGGAGATATAGAGAATATGCTCAAACTCCGTGACCATCTTGCGGGTCAAATCGTCCAGGCCTGAGCGCGGCGGATCGACAAAAATCGTGCTGAAATCATAGGCGTTCAAATCCACTTCTTTAAGGCGATAGAATTCACGCTGCCCTTCCAGCGCGGCGGAAATTTCCGCCGCCGCCATCTTCACCACCCGCACATTTTCGATACGATTCGCCCGAATATTAAATTCCGCCGACGCCACCGAAGTTTTGGAAATCTCCGTCGCCAGCACCTGATTGAAATACGACGCCAACGCAATGGAAAAATGCCCGTTACCGCAATACAACTCAATCAAATCCCGAGAGCGATCCGGATTCGCCAGGGCCGCCATTTTGCGCGCCCAATGCAACATCTTCTGCGCCATTTCCGCATTCGGTTGGGTAAAGCTGTTTTCCACTTGCTGATACACAAACGACTGACCGTCCACCTGCAAGCGCTCAATGACAAAGTCCTGATCCAAACAGATTTTCTGTTTCCGTGCCCGGCCGATGATGTGCGTAATCGGCAAGGTTTTGCGCAGCGCCTGCGCCGCTTCCAGCCAGGCCTGGTCGGTTTCGGTCTTATCCCCGTTTTTTTGCTGTAACGAGCGTCGGTAAATCAAGGTCACCAGCATTTCACCGCTCAGGGTCGCCAGAAAATCGACTTGAAACAACTTGGTTCGCAGCACCGGTTGACGCACGATTTCCGCCATCAGGCGCGGCATTAAATTGGCAATGCTTTCCAGCGCCATCGGACAGGAGTCAATCGCGACCTTTTCCTGGGTATCCGGGTTGAACATAATGTAATCGGTGCGATCTCCCTCATGCCAGACACGGAATTCGGCACGGGCACGGTAATGCGACGGTGCCGACTCAAACACGCTCAATGCCTGCGATGGCAAGGGCTGCGGCCAAACAGCTTGCAAGCGCGCCACCTTTTCATTTAACTGAGCCGCATAACGACTTGGAAACACTTCACATAACACGGACAAACCAGCTCCACAAACACATTCACAATCGAAGACAAAAGTATAGCACCCCGAACATCAAAATACCCTGATCAACAACGCAAATCGAAGAAGAGTCAAGAAACCGTCATCCTTTCGGTAAGTTCAGGCAACGTGGGATTAGACAAGGTTGAGTAACCTTGGGAAAACAAACGCCGTGGCTGTCATAAAGGTTTCACTGACCCCGTCATAAAAAATTCTGAAACCGCCGAACGGGTTGACTACAATAGAAGGTCAATCGCCATCAATCCTCCTCACACAATCCATGCGGTGCGCAATGACAGATTCGACGACAGACGTGATGACACCTTCCGAAGCCGACAACAAAACCGACAATGAGTGTTTCCTCATTATCGAAGATCAGCCCTCCATGGCCAGCTTGCTGCAGACCGAACTGCAGAAGCTGACCCACTTGCCGATTCACACCGCCCATTCGATGGCCGAAGCCAAAGCGAAAATCGAAAGCGGTCTCAACATTCCCGTCTGCCTCAGCGACCTGCACCTGCCGGACTCCAGCCAAGGCGAAGTGGTGCATTACCTTAAAGATCAACACATCACCACCGTGGTTTTAACCGGCTCCTACAAAGACGAAACCCGTGAAGACATGTTCCGCCTGAAAGTGGCGGATTACGTCATTAAAGACAGCATTTCCTCCATTCGCTATGCGGTACAGATCACCGAACGCCTCTACAAAAACGCGCAACGCATGGTGTGGGTGCTCAGCTGCGGTTCGCGTTACAGCTCCAAGCTGATCGGCATGTTGCGCAACCACCGTTTTCAGGTTCGCCTTTACGAAAACTGTACCGACATCGAAGCCGACTTAAAAGCACAGCTGCCGCACTTAATTCTGCTGGACGGCGCACAGAATCTCAGCCACAACAACACCTTCGAGTTCACCAAAAACATCCGCAACCGTTTTTCACAAAATCAATTACCGATTATTTCCTGCGAAGACAGCGGACAAATTTCCTACGCCATTAAACTCATGAAGTATGGCGTCAACGACTTCTTCAATACCAACTTCACCCCCGAAGAGTTCTATGTGCGCGTTAACCAGAACATCGAACAGGCCGAAGTCTTTAAAGAAATCGAAACCATTTCACAGCGCGATGGTCTAACAGGGCTCTTCAATCGTCGCCACTTTTTCCACTTGGGGGAAGCTCAGTTCCAACAGCTCAAGGAACAGGGCCAATATTTCTTTACCCTCATGGCCGACATCGACCACTTTAAAAACGTCAACGACACCCACGGCCACCAAAAAGGCGACGAAGCCATTATTTTCACCGCGCACCGCATCCGCGATATTTTCAGTGATTATCAGGTCGCCCGTTTCGGCGGCGAAGAGTTCTGCGTCTTTGGTGAAATCGAAGACACCAGCGACATCGAAACCCTGTGTGAAACCCTGCGCCACAGCATCGAAACCGAGTCCGAATCCCACACGGGGGTCGCCTTCACCCTCAGCCAAGGTGTCAGCTTTTCCGGTGACAGTCTGGACGATGCCATCAGCAAGGCCGATGATGCCCTCTACCAATCCAAAGAAAACGGCCGCAACAAAGTCACCACCGTTTTTTAAGCGACAAAGTGGCACGAATTTAACTCGTCAAATCCGCTTATTTTCGGTAAAGTATTCAGACGATTTCTCAAACCCTATCAAACCTAAACAGACGGATTCACGACGTAACCATGATTCTCAACCCGCATAAACTGTTCGAGCCGCCACTGGTGCAAAGCCTGCTGAAAGCCTTTGACGGTTCCATGTTCAGCCTAGTCATTACCGATACGGGAGACTCCGAGCCGCATTACCGTTTTTTATACGTCAACGAACGTTTTCAAAAGCAGTGCGGCTACAGCGAAGAAGAGTTGAAACACCTCAGCCCCAAAATTCTGCAAGGCCCGCGCACCCATTCCAAAACTCTCGCCAAACTACACCAAGCCTTGAAAGAAGACCGCACCTTTATCGGCCAAACCACCAACTACCGCAAAGACGGCAGCGAGTACATTGTGCGCTGGAGCATCAACCCCATCCGCGATGAAAACGATCGCGTCATCGCCTACATCTCCTGCCAACAGGAAGTCACCGAATTCGTGCAAAAGCGCGAAGAGGCGCTGTTTCTCGCCGAAGCCATTAACCAATCCGCCGATGCCGCCCTCATTACCGATATCGAAGGCACTATCGTCTATGCCAACAAGGCCTTCAGCGCACTCACCGGTTATGAACTTCATGAAATCAAAGGGAAAAATACCCGGATGCTCAAGTCCGGCAAAATGGATGAAAAATTTTACAAAAACATGTGGGAAACTCTGATCAACAATGAATCCTTCAAAGGGGTGTTTCTCAACCGCCACAAAAACGGCCGCGAATTTTTTGAACAGAAAACCATCACCCCGATACTTGATGAAGACAATCGCCCCATGTACTATCTGGCGATCAGCAAAGACAACTCGGATGTGATTCAAAAAACCCACCATTTAGAATACAAAGCCTATCACGACAGCCTGACCGGCTTGTTCAACCGCTCCAAATTTGACGAGGTCATCAATGTCAAGCTGCGCCACCTGCGCCTGAACGGCGAACAGTTCAGCTTGATCATTGCTGACGTGGACGATTTTAAAAAACTCAACGACACCCACGGCCACGACGCGGGCGATGACGTCCTGCGTGCCATTGCCGAACACTTCCAGAACAATCTGCGCAAAGGCGATTTGATTTTTCGCTGGGGCGGCGAAGAGTTTGCCGTCTTGATCGACTCGGATCTCGGCAGCACCGAATTCGTCGCCGATTTGTTACGAAGCCGCATTGCCAAAATGGAAATCGACTCTTTGCCAGGCCTGGGGATTACCATGAGCTTCGGCGTCACCGAAGCCGAAGAAAACGACCACCTTGACACCTTGTTTAAACGTGCCGACCAAGCACTGTATCAAGCCAAATCCAACGGTAAAAATCAGGTGCAAAGCGTGTTTCATACGCCTAACCCGAATATTTCATGAATTTGTGCTGAGATTGCGCAGGGCATTGGTTTCTCGACTTACCCCTTCGGGCGTCGAGTTCTTTGTTTCACAAGGAAATTTTCGAAGAAGCGTCGTATCCGTGATTACGACCGACTGAGAAAATATTTCTTGTGGAATCAAGGAGCAAGCAAGGTCGGTGCAAATTTGTGAAATATTCGGG
>NZ_JBNGDN010000115.1:0-4890 GCF_049975065.1 Hydrogenovibrio sp. | reverse complement strand
TAATAACGGTCGAAACCGGACATCATCAGCAACTGTTTGAATAACTGCGGAGACTGCGGCAAGGCAAAGAATTTATTCGGATGCGTTCGGCTCGGCACCAGATAATCGCGCGCACCTTCCGGTGTGGACTTGGTGAGAATCGGCGTTTCCATGTCCATAAAGCCATTGTCATCCAGATAACGACGCATGGAACGCGTCACTCGGTAACGGGTACGCAAAGCTTCCTGCATTTCATCACGACGCAAATCCAGATAACGATACGTCAAACGCACTTCTTCGGAAATATGTTTGTCGTCCAATTGGAACGGGATCGGTTCCGCCGCGCTCAATACTTCCAGATCATCGGCAACGATTTCGATTTTCCCGGTGGTCATTTTCGGATTGATGGTTTCCGGCGTTCGAGCGCACACTTTGCCTTGCACCTTCAACACATACTCGGAACGCACACGCTCCGCAATATTAAACATGGCGTCATTTCCCGGATTCACCACTACCTGAACAAGCCCTTCACGATCACGCAAATCAATGAAGATGACCCCACCGTGGTCACGACGGCGATGTACCCAGCCGGATACAGTGACCTGCTGGCCTTCCAAAGTTTCAGTTACTTGTCCACAATAGTGTGTACGCATCATATCGTTTATTACCTTATTTCGCTAACACACGCCGCAGCAGGCGCGTCTTGTTTTTTTAATGATTAAAAAGTTACATTCAAATTCTATGACTTCTCAGACGGCATCGGCGTCTTGACCTTATCCGGTTCTATTGGTTCGATTACCTCAACCACCTCACCGGAAGCATCGAGTTTTTCCCAGGGCGGCACCACAACACCACCGGAAATCACCATTTTCAGCGCATCATCCACACTCATATCCAACTCGTACACTTCACGCTTGGACGCCATAATAAAAAATCCGGACGTTGGGTTGGGCGTGGTCGGCACAAACAAATTCACCACATCCGTCATATCGGTTTTTATTTGCGCCTCACCTTGTGTCTTACTGGTCTGAAACGCCAGTGTCCAAAGACCGACTCGCGGGTACTGTAGCAGATACACCTTTTGAAACGTCTGGGAACCCGCACCGAACAACGCCTCGGCAATCTGCTTCACCGCCGTATAGATGGAACGCACCAGCGGAATTCGAGACAGCAGCTTCTCCCAGATGCCATACAAATAACGACCAAAAAAGTTCGCCACCAGCATACCGGTCACAAAAATCAACAAAAACGACAGGATAATACCGAAACCGGGAATGTGACGCCCAAAAATTTCATCCGGCCGGTACTCTTTGGGCAACAACAGCAAACTCTGATCGAACAGATTGACCAAAAAAATCAATGCCGCAATGGTCACCCCCAGCGGCAACCAGACCAACAACCCTGCGATTAAGTAACGTTTGATAAATGACATTTGACTGGCGACCTACACGCTGGAATCAAGCCCGCTATTATATAAGAATTGAAAACCGTTTTGGCGGAATCCGAATAAACGCTCAATCGGTAGATTAAGACATTATATTTTCCAAAAAATTCAAACGAAACACTTGCACTTTGCGTAAGTTACCCTAAGATTATCCTAAGATTGCAAAACGTCATTGCAAGAGGTTACTGCCGTGAGCCCAAATTGCGCGCTACAATAACTCGCAATAACGCTTGCGTCCTTGTTAACCAACCTGAAACGACAACACCAGATGCCTAATCGCCCAACGCTCCTAATTACCGGTTGCTCCAGCGGAATCGGTCTTCATGCGGCCAGCCACTTTCACCAAAAAGGCTATCGTGTAATCGCCACCTGTCGCCAACCAAAAGATGTTGAACGCCTAAGGCAAGCGGGACTGGAATGCTTTCAAATGGATTTAGCCAGTGACACGTCCATACTAAGCGCCATTCAGGACATCCAAAAGGTTACCGAACGCATCGACCTGCTATTCAACAATGCCGCTTTCGGCCTGCCCGGTGCCGTGGAAGATCTCAGCCGCGAAGCCTTGCGCCATCAGTTTGAGACCAATGTCTTCGGCACTCAAGTGCTCACCAACCAAATCCTGCCCATTATGCGCCAGCAAGGCCATGGTAAAATCGTCTACAACAGCTCCATCCTCGGCTTTGCCGCCATGCCGTACCGTGGGGCATACAACGCCAGCAAATTCGCCCTGGAAGGGCTCGCCGACACCTTGCGACTGGAATTAAAGGGCACGGATATTCAAGTGGTGCTGATTGAACCCGGACCAATACTTTCAAGCTTCCGCGCCAATGCCTATGCCCAGTTCAAACGCTGGATCCGCAAAGAACAGAGTGCCCATCGTGACAACTACAACGCCATGATCGAACGCTTAGAAACCGAAGGCTCGAGCGCACCCTTTACCCTTGGCCCCGAAGCGGTGACGGCCGTGGTTGAAAAAATACTCCATTCGACCAGGCCTGGCATACGTTATCGCGTCACGATGCCAACCATTTTATTTGCAATCCTCAAGCGACTTCTCCCCGGACGCTGGCTGGATGCGCTTTTAATCAAGGCAGGTGGTGATGGCAAGCGGTAATCTCTTTATCCAAAAAGCAACCTACTTCTATTGGATCATCGCGCTGTTCACGGTCGTCTCCAGTGGACACACCTTGGCGGTGGAAACAACCGAAACCAAACGCCCTAAAATCGGCTTGGTACTTCCCGGCGGTGGGGCACACGGGTTGGCGCACATTGGCGTGCTCAAAGAACTGGAACGCCTCAAAATTCCGATCGATTACATTTCCGGCACCAGTATGGGGGCACTTGTCGGCGGCCTATATGCTTCCGGCTTAAGCCCGGAAGAGATTGAAGCTTTTGCCGACAATGTGGATTGGAATCAAACATTTAACGACTCTAACTCACGTAACTATCTATCGTTTCGCCGTAAAGAAGATCAGTTCCATTACCTTGTAAAAGGGGAATTCGGCTTTGACGGCACCACCTTCAAACTTCCCAGCGGCCTGCTTCTCGGTCAACAACAGGCCATGATATTGGAGGGCATGACGCTGCCGGTCAGCCACATTCACGATTTTGACAAGCTACCGACCCCATTCCGAGCCGTCGCCACCAATGCCCGAACCGGACAGGAAGTCATTCTCAAATCGGGCGATCTGGCCAGTGCCCTGCGTGCCAGTATGTCAGTACCCGGCATTTTCGCGCCAGTGCATATTGACGGGCAATCGCTAGTGGACGGCGGCGTCACCAACAACACCCCCATCGACGTGGTTCGCAATATGGGAGCCGACATCGTGATTGTATCGGACATTCATTCCAAGACGCCTGAAAAAGAAGCCAATTCTTACTTGGGCGTGAGCAGTCAAATCATTTCCAGTGTCATTAATGCCAACTCCTTGCGACAGCTCGACACCTTACAACCCCAAGACATACTGATTCGTCCAAATATACCGGAAGCCATCGGCTCGGCGAATTTTGACCACCCCAAAGAGTTGATTGAAATCGGCCTAAAAGCGGCGGAAGCCAAAGCACCGACATTGCGCAAACTCAGCGACCCCAACTTCAAACCGCGCCCGATTCACCGCCATCTGGAGAAAATCGACGCCATTCAAATCAACAACACGACCCGCTTGTCCGACACCGTCATCCGCCAGTACCTGCGCCAGAAAACGGGACAGTTCATTGATCGCAATCAACTGGAAATTGACATTACCCAGCTCTACGGGTTGGGCTTTTTTGAATTGATTACCTATCAAATTCTAGAAGAAAACGGCAAAAACACCTTGATTATCACCGCCACCCCGCCTTCTTGGGGACCGAACTTCTTTAAACTGAAATTCAATCTTGCCTCCAATATCAACGACAGCAATTTCTTCAACCTCGGTCTCAGGCACACCTATATGCCCGCTAACGGCTTAGGAGGCGAATGGCGAAACGAGATCAATATCGGCCAGACGCAACTGTTTAAATCCGCTTTTTACCAACCACTGAGTGACGACCAGAAACTTTACATTCAACCCAGCTTTGAAATCAAAAACACCGTCTACGAATTAAACCGTTACAGCCACATTTCGTCCACCCAACTGGAGCAGCAAACCATTACCCCTGCACTGGAAATCGGTTACAACCACACGCCGCGTTTTCGAAGCTTTGGCGGTTATTATTGGGAAGACGGTAAAATCACCATCGGCAAAAACGCTGACACTCAGCAAAAGCAACATTACAATGACAATACCCTATATGTCGGTCTTCAATACGACAGCCTCAATCAGGTCGCCTTCCCCGATAATGGCAGCCTGTTGAATCTGTCTTACTTCAACACACTCAACCGCATTGACAACCCCGGAAAGTCACAAGAATTCAAAGCGTTTTTATCCAGCTACTATTCGTATAAACGTCACACCGTCAACGTCCACTTTGAAGCCTATAAAGCGGAATCCGACAAGACTCAGAACATTCACCGTGCCTATGCACTCGGTGGCTTTCAAAACCTTTCCGGTTACTCGGAAGACGCCCTCATCGGCAACGATTTGATTTTTGCGCGCTTGAAGTATCTTTACCGAATGTCCTCCAGCAACAACCCTCTGGATTTTCCGTTCTACGTCGGCGCCACGCTGGAAGCCGGGAATATTTTTGACGACTACTATATGACCGGAAGAGACCCACTCGCCGTTAACTGGGAAAATACCAAACAGGCTGGGAGCGTCTTTGTCGGCATGAACAGCTTTGTCGGCCCCGTATATTTTGCCTACGGCTACCACAACAATGAACACCAGTCATTGTATTTTTACTTCGGACACACCTTTAATTAATCGTTGGGAAGCCCCTTTGAAGGTTTCGACCAATTAATCTGCAAACAGCATGTTATAAGGGCGCTCAATTTCCTGCATCACCTTTTGCAAACTGAAACTGCGTACTTCTTCAATAAACCGCTG
>NZ_JBNGDN010000114.1:4061-5222 GCF_049975065.1 Hydrogenovibrio sp. | reverse complement strand
CTTATGCTTTCAGCCGTTTGCAACCCATTTCTGCGCAATGCCGATGGCCAACACCACCGCCAGCGCACTCACGCCAAAGGCCCAAACCGCGCCGCCGGCATACCAGGCATAACCGGCCGCCAACATCCCCAAAGCCCCGCCCAATCCATGACTGGCGGAGGCATAAATCGCTTGGCCTTTGCTTTGGTTATCGCCGTAAAAATGGTGGTCGATCAGATAAATCGCCGCCGCATGGAACAGACCGTAACTGGCGGCGTGCAACAATTGCGCAAACGCCAACAGCGCCCAATGATCCACCACCCACGGAATCATCCCCCAGCGCAGCAGCGTCAACACCAGACTGACCATTAACAGCGTTTTGACCCGAAAGTGGCGGAACAAAGGTACCATCCAGAAAAATACCGCAATCTCTGCCAGCACGCCCAGCGCCCACAACCAAGCGATGACATGTTTACTGTAACCGTGCTCGTCCAGAAAAATGCTGTAAAAACTGTAATAGGTGCCGTGCGAGAATTGAATCAAAATACTGGCGGCCAGCAAACTCGCCACCCACGGCTGCTGGATAATGCTCCAGAACGAACTGGCTTGGTCGTCGTGCTGCGCCACTGGGTGTTCCTGCACCGCAAAGGTTGCCAGCCAGATCACCACGGCCAGCCCCACCAAGGTCCACGGCAAGGTCGTAATCGACCAGGCCTGAATCTGCCAACCCAGCCACAATACCGCCGCGATAAAACCGATGGAACCCCACAGCCGCACCAAGCCATAGCGCTCCTTCACGCCTTTCAAGGTGGTGAAGGTATAGGATTCAAATAATGGCAAAGCGGAATGAAAAAAGAACCCGAAGCCAAACACCGTTAACAACAAGCCCAGAAACGAATCGGTGGTCACAAAGCCAACAGAGAACACCACGGTTAAAAACGCCGTCCAGCGCAACCAGAAAATCGGTCGGCCGGTTTTATCCGCTAACCAGCCTAGGACATTCGGCGCGACGATTTTGGTGGCGATGAACATCGCCATCAGTTGGCCGATTTGAATGGCGTTGAAAGACAGCGACTGATAATACAAGCCGATATACGGAATCAGCCCGCCGAACAACATGAAATAGAAAAAATAAAAACTGGAAAGCTTTGGATAGGCTTGTCGATAAAGCTGTTCCGGCAT
>NZ_JBNGDN010000114.1:2286-3961 GCF_049975065.1 Hydrogenovibrio sp. | reverse complement strand
AATCGGCGGCACCACATCGCCGTTTTGCGCCCGGTTTCGCATAAAATGATCCATCAGCACCAACGCCACTTTCGCCTCGGCAATCGGTGTGGCGCGAATGCCCACGCAAGGGTCGTGACGGCCTTTGGTCACCATTTCGACCGCTTCGCCGTCGCGGTTAATGCTGCGCCCCGGCGTCATAATGCTGGACGTCGGTTTCAAAGCGATGTGCGCAATAATGTCCTGCCCGGTGGAAATACCGCCCAGAATGCCGCCGGCATGGTTAGACGCAAACCCTTCCGGCGTCATCTCATCGCGGTGTTCGGTGCCGCGTTGCGCGGCGACGGCAAACCCATCACCGATTTCCACGCCTTTCACCGCATTGATGCTCATGAGCGCATGGGCCAAATCGGCATCCAAACGGTCAAACACCGGTTCGCCCAACCCAACTGGCACATTCTTCGCCATGATGGAAATTTTCGCGCCGACGGAATCCTTCTGCTTCAGCAGATTATCCATGTATTCACGAATTTCAGCTTGCTTGACCGGGTCCGGGCAAAAATATTCGTTATCGTTATCGAACGGCCAAGTCACGTTTTCCACCGTAATCGGCCCCAGCTGCGACAGATAGCCTTTGATTTCAATGCCCAAACGCTCTTTTAAATATTTCTTAGCAATCGCACCGGCTGCCACGCGCATGGCGGTTTCACGCGCGGAAGAGCGCCCGCCGCCGCGATAATCGCGCACGCCGTATTTCTGGGTGTAAGTGTAATCGGCATGCGCCGGGCGAAAGGTTTCCGCCACTTTGGAATAATCTTTGGAACGCTGGTCGGTGTTATGAATCAGTAAGCCAATCGGCGTTCCGGTGGTTTTGCCTTCGAACACGCCGGAGAGAATCTGCACCTTGTCATCTTCGCGGCGCGCCGTGGCGTGTTTTGACGTGCCCGGTTTGCGACGATCCAATTCAACCTGAATGTCCTCTTCCGTCAATTCCAGTCCCGGAGGGCAACCATCGATAATCGCACCCAACGCGATTCCATGGCTTTCACCGAAGGTGGTCACACAAAAATTTTTCCCTAACGTATTGCCCGACATAATTTACTTTCTCGAATTTCTTTCATGTAATCTTGCATTATACTAGGAGTCACGCCAAATTACCTCAATGAACCGCAAGCTTAGTCAGGCCAACGCAATGAACGCATCGCTCAAATGGCGGCATCCCAAGCCCTTTATCGAAAACCATATCGTCACCGAGGACGAAATTGACTTTCTCAATCACGTCAACAACAAAGTCTATTTGAATTGGATGGAACACATCGCCTGGCAACACAGTCTGGCGGTAGGCATTGACGAATCGGTACAACGCCAAGTCGGAAAAATCATGGTGGTGCGCCAGCATGAACTCAACTACCGTGCCGCCTGTTACCTGGACGACGAATTGCAAATTGGCACTTGGGTCGGCGAGCAGATCGGTTGCTGCCAGCGCCGCCGCTACTATCAGATTTTCCGCCTATCGGATGGTCAGGAAGTGTTTTTCGGTCATACGCAATGGGCCTGCATGAATCTCAAAACCCACCAGGCCTGCAAGATTCCGCCGGAATTCACCATCCCTTACGTCGATTAGCGAAACGAATCAACAAAAGCTTGACATCCTAACCCCCCTCATATCAATATATACAAACAACATATCCAAACA
>NZ_JBNGDN010000114.1:0-2186 GCF_049975065.1 Hydrogenovibrio sp. | reverse complement strand
CAAACAACATATCCAAACACTAAGAGGGCTTCGAATGACCGCCGTCACCACCTCCGTTTTCAAAAACAATCAGTCTCAAGCCGTTCGGCTGCCTAAATCGGTCGAACTGGACAAGTCCATCCAAAAAGTCGTCATTACCGCCATCGGTAACACACGTATTATCACGCCCGTTGAAAACAGTTGGGATGACTGGTTTGCATCGGCAAACATCAGTGATGACTTTATGAATGACCACTCTCAAGAACCCGATACGGCCAGAGAAGCACTGTGACCAAATACTTACTGGATACGAATATATTAATCTACACCATCAAAAACCGCCCAGAACAGGTGAGAAAAATATTCAATCAGCACGCTGGCCAAATGGCCATCTCAACGATCACCCAAGGCGAACTCATCTTCGGTGCGGAGCGCTCCATCCAGCCTGAGAAAAATTTAGCCGATATTGAAGGGTTAATCGCTCGGTTATTGGTTTTGGATTTTGATTCAGAGGCGGCCAATCATTTTGGTCAAATTCGCGCTGAACTCTACTCACAAGGTCAACCCATCGAGCCTTACGACATGATGATCGCCGGGCACGCACGCAGCAAAGGCTTGATTCTAGTGACAAACAACACCAAAGAGTTTGAAAGAGTCCATGGTTTAAGATTGGAAAACTGGGTCAACACCTAATCGGCACCTAATCTGAACCCAGTCCTCCCCAATCCGTCAATGCCGACCACGCCATTCGGTTGGGTGCGCCAGCAAAGGATCGGTTTGGACTTATGAGGATCGGTTTGGATTTATGGCGATGGAATCGTGTATTGCGCGTGAATGCGGTCGATTTGATGCAATACTTCATCGCTTAACTGGACGTGAATGCTGTCGATATTCTCTTTCAACTGTTCCATCGTGGTCGCGCCAATGATGTTCGCCGTCAAGAAGGGGCGACTGTTCACAAACGCCAGCGCCAATTGCGTCGGCGTCAAACCGTTACCGCGCGCCAAGGCCGCATACAGCTCCGTCGCTTTCACCGCATTGTCGTTGGAATAACGGTCGTAATGCGGAAACAAATTCAAACGCGCATTCTCGGCCGCCGAGTCGTTCAAATATTTACCGCTCAGCACCCCGAAGCCCAGCGGTGAATAGGCCAACAAACCGACGTTTTCGCGGTGCGACACTTCCGCCAGCCCCACCTCATAACTGCGATTCAACAAGCTGTAGGGATTCTGCACCGTCACAATCTTGCTCAAATCATGCTGCTCGGCCAACTGCAAAAACTTCATCGTGCCCCACGGTGTTTCGTTCGACAAACCAATGTGGCGGATTTTGCCCTGGTTCACCAACTGCGTCAGCACTTCCAGGGTTTCCTCCATCGGGGTCAAGTCGCTCGGGTCTTCCCCGACTTCAAAGCCCAACTGACCGAAAAAGTTAGTGTTTCGCTCCGGCCAATGCAGTTGGTACAAATCCACATAATCGGTTTGCAAACGCTTCAAAGACGTCTCCAATGCCTGCGTCATCTGTTCCCGATTAAAACGACTTTTGCCGCCGCGAATGTGTTCCACAAAATCCGCCGGCCCCGCCATTTTCGACGCCAAAATCACCTCATCTCGCCGCCCGGTTTCAGCAAACCAACGCCCGATGATTTCCTCGGTTTGTCCATAAGTTTCAGCACGCGGCGGAATCGCATACAGCTCCGCCGTATCCCAGAAATTCACGCCCTGATCCAAAGCGTAATCCATCTGTTCAAACGCCTCTTGTTGTGTATTTTGCTCGCCCCACGTCATGGTGCCCAAACAAATACGGCTGACTTGAATATTGGAATGGCCTAATCGGTTATACAGCATGGTGTTTCCTTTATGGTTGCAACGGAATGAACGACAATTCTATACTGCTTCGGTCGAAACACAAAATACACCAGGCCTGGGGAAAACGGTTTTCGAACCACGAATTCAAGAAGGCACTTATGCCCTCTGAGTACGAAGGATTTTAGAAACTTGGACTGTCACCCTGAGCGAAGTCGAAGGGTCTCCAGAGTGTTTACAGTGTTTGAACGGTTGGCGTTTACCGAGATAACCGTGTTTTTTACTCTGATCCGCTTGACAATCCGTCTCGTCAAAATTAATCTTTATACGAAGATTCGCGAGTCAAATTAGACTGACGTATTCTTCCATCCAAGACCACCCAATACCATCATACAACACCAC
>NZ_JBNGDN010000113.1:0-5227 GCF_049975065.1 Hydrogenovibrio sp. | reverse complement strand
TGCTTAAACGCCTGCGACAAACTCATACTTTGCTGCTTTTGTGCCAAATCGATTAACTGGCGCAGTTCTTTGGCCAGCAACCACAGCACCACCGGCGCTTCCAGCCCTTCCTGACGCAGGCGCTGCAAAATCTGCAGCGCATACTGAGTGCGCCCGAACAACATGGCGCTGCTCAACGCAAACAGCTGATAATGTGCCTGATCGGCCACATTTTCGCTAATCGACTGCGCCGTCAGCCGGGTTCCGGCCGGAAAAAACAGTGCCAGCTTCTCGATTTCCTGATCCGCGGCCAACAGATTGCCTTCCACCCGTTCCGCCAGCAATCCAGCCGCTTCCGTTTCCAAGTCCAAACCCGCCGCACGTGCGCGGTCTTGACACCATTTCACCAGGCCTGGCCCTTCGATGGGTTTGGACTGCACCACCCAGCCGTTGGCGTCAATGGCTTGCACCCATTTGGATTTTAGCTGGCGTCCGTCGAGCTTTTCGCACAGCACCACCAGACAGATCTCCGGCGGCGCGTCGTGCATGGCGTTGGCCCATTCCTGAATAAAGGCGCCGCCGTCTTTGCCCGGTGCACCTTTGGGCATATCCAGTTCGATAATACGGCGCTCGGCAAACAGGCTGCCGGCCTGAGTGTCCATTTTCAAATCCGCCCATTTGAAATTGCCGTCCACCTCATAACGGTCGCGCTGCCAATATTCCTGTGCTTTCAAATGCTCACGCAGCGCATCCAGTGAGCGGCGAATATACAACGGCTCTTCGCCGTAAATCAGCGTAATCGGTTTGATGTCAAAATTCGGGGCTTGCAGCTGCTTTAAAAAAGCCGGTGCCATTATCATAGGCCGAATCCCTTTCTATTAATCATTTTGCCGGTTCGGCTCGCGCACCATTAATGCGGTCGATAATCTGGGCCGCGATGTCGGTCGCCATTTCTTGCTGAATGGCTCGTAACTCACGATTCGAGGCCAAGGCGGCCGCATTATCAATACGACGATCCCGATAGGCGCTCACTTGTGAATCCAACAACAACGCTTCCGTCGCCACATTTTCCACCCGAATGGGCTGAGTCACTTTAATCAACTGCGAGGACGCATCGCCTTGCCCACTGATACTGGTATCGGATATCTGGGTTTGGGTCGGCGCAAAACGCAACACAATTTCCGCTTGACCAATGGCCTCCACCACCTTGACATCGGAAGCCTGCAACTGCAAACGCAAGGCGCGCAGAATCTCCGCCTGAACCCCTTGCGTCTGCTCCAGCTGAATGGATTTAAATCCCGCTATGGCATTCGGCTCAGTGCCTTTCAGATGAAACCCGCAAGCCGTCAAGCTCAAAGCCAAACCGATGACGGCCAGCCAGTGCCAAAACGGCCAGGCCTGGGAAAATCGCGCAAACACCGTGTTCGGCGCAGCCATCAGCCTTTCACCACCAGGTTCACCAAGCGACCCGGCACCACGATTTCTTTCACAATCTCTTTACCTTCGATGAATTTTTGCACCTGCTCGTTGGCTTTGGCCGCGGCGAGAATCGTGTCTTTGTCGGCACCCGCCGCCACTTCCACTTTGCCGCGCAATTTACCGTTGACCTGAATGATCAGTTCCATTTCATCTTTCACCAACGCCGCTTTATCCACTTTTGGCCAGGCCTGGGTCAACACCAAATCGTCATGCTCGGAGGCGTTCGTCAAGGCCTCCCACAAGGCTTGCGAAATGTGCGGCGTCATCGGCGACAACATCAACACCAGCGTTTGCAGTGCCTCCTGCATCACCGAACGCCCGGCGTCGGAATCGTCACTGAAACGACTCAACTCGTTCACCAACTCCATCATCGCCGCAATGGCGGTATTGAAATGCATACGCCGCCCCATGTCGTCGGACACTTTTTGCAAGGTTTCATGCAACTTCAAACGCAAGGCCTTCTGCGCTTTATCCAGCCCCTCATTATCCGCACTGGCGGCCACAACACCTTGTTCAACATGGCCTTGCACCAAACGCCACACCCGGTTCAGAAAGCGATGCGCCCCTTCCACCGCCGAATCCGACCATTCCAACGTCTGTTCCGGTGGCGAAGCGAACATAATGTACAATCGCAAGGTATCGGCTCCGTATTGGTCAATCAGCACCTGCGGATCAATGCCGTTGTTTTTCGACTTGGACATCTTAATCACACCGCCGTACTGCACTTCCGTACCGTCGCGCTTCAAACGCCCTTTTATCACCGCGCCCTTATCGTCCTTGACCGGCTCGACATCCAGCGGTGAATACCAGGTTTGTTTGCCTTTTTCGTCTTGGCTGAACCAGCTTTCCGCCAACACCATGCCTTGTGTCAACAGATTTTTAAACGGTTCGTCGGACGACACCAATCCTTCGTCACGCATCAGCTTATGGAAAAAACGCGCGTACAACAGATGCAGAATCGCATGCTCGATACCGCCGATGTATTGATCCACCGGCAACCAATGGTCGGCCGCTTGTTTATCCAACATCGCATCGCCAGTGGCACGCGAGGTATAGCGTGCGTGATACCAAGACGATTCGAAGAAGGTATCAAAGGTATCGGTTTCCCGCTTCGCCGGGCCACCGCATTGCGGACACTCGCAGCGTTTAAAGCTGTCGAGTTTCGCCAAGGGCGAACCGGAGCCGTCCGGCACAATGTCTTCCGGCAAACGCACCGGTAAATCTTTTTCCGGCACTGGCAAAGCGCCACAGGCCGGGCAATAAATCACCGGAATCGGACAGCCCCAGTAACGCTGACGGGAAATCCCCCAGTCGCGCAAACGGAAATTGGTTTGTTTTTCACCCAAGCCCAGTTCACTCAAGGCTTTCGCCATTTCATGCAAGGCTTGTTTGGATTTCAAACCGTCGAATGGCCCGGAATTGATCAACACACCTTTCTCGGTGTAAGCCGCTTCGGAGACATCCGGGGCTTCGTCCGCTGTCGGTGCGATGACGGCTTTCATCGGCAAATCGTACGCTTTAGCGAATTCATAATCACGCTGATCATGCGCCGGCACCGACATCACCGCGCCGGTTCCATAGCCCATTAGCACAAAGTTGGCCGCCCAAACCGGCAGTTCTTCGCCGGTCATCGGGTGCTTGACGCGGATGCCGGTATCGACGCCTTTTTTCGCCATCGTTTCCATGTCCGCTTCGGCGGTGGAAATATGCGAGCATTCTTCAATAAAGCGTTCCAGCGGTTCGTTGTTCAACGAGGCTTTACGCGCCCACGGATGGTCGGCCGCGACCGCCACATAGGTGACGCCCATCAAGGTATCCGGACGAGTGGTGTAGACTTTCAGATTACCGTTGGACGCATCCAAACCGGACGCCACCGGGAATTCGATTTCCAACCCGGTGGATTTACCGATCCAATTCTTCTGCATGGTTTTGACCTGCTCCGGCCAACCCTCCAACTGATCTAAATCCTGCAACAATTCTTCGGCATAATCGGTGATCCGCAGGAACCATTGCGCAATTTCCTTGCGCTCCACCGGCGCACCGGAACGCCAGCCTTTACCGTCGATAACCTGTTCGTTGGCCAACACCGTCTGATCGATCGGATCCCAGTTCACCACCGACAGTTTGCGATACACCAGTCCTTTCGACATCAAGCGAGTGAACAACCATTGTTCCCAACGGTAATATTCCGGATGACAGGTGGCGATTTCACGGCTCCAATCATAGCCCAACCCCAGCGATTTCAACTGATTGCGCATATAGTCAATGTTCTGATACGTCCATTTGGCCGGTGCCACCTGATGATCCATGGCGGCATTTTCCGCCGGCAAACCAAACGCATCCCAGCCCATTGGCTGCAAGACATTTTTGCCCTGCATACGCTGAAAGCGCGACACCACATCACCGATGGTATAGTTACGGACATGCCCCATGTGCAGCTTACCGCTCGGGTAAGGGAACATGGAAAGACAGTAGAATTTTTCACGGCTGTCGTCTTCCGTGGCGGTGAAAACACCCTGCTCTTGCCAGACCTTCTGGATGGCCGTTTCAAGTGTTTGCGGTTGGTAATCGTTTGTCGGTTCAGACCTGGATTCTGTTGTCATGTCACGCGTTCTTTTTGGTATGATTGAAAGTTGAATAAGCCCATAATTATAACAAATAAGCGAGTCAAAACATGAGTGAAGCCAATAAAAGTGACCCCAACAACCCCCCCAAGGAAAATAAATTACTGGCCGCCTACAGCCATCTACTGGAACAAGCCAAGGAATCCCTGATTCGAGCCGACATGAAAAGTTGGGATCTGCTGGGCAAGGCGGTGGAACAGGTGCAGGAAAAAGAATCGGTGCTGGAACAACTCAGCGAAAAACAACTGGAACAGGTGCGAGAAGACGTTAAAAACGACCTCTTCCAAGTGGCCGAATACCTAAATGACTTTGGTCAAGGCGTGGAAGAATTCATTGAAATGGATCTACCGGTGGTGGAGAATTATCTGCAAGAAAAAGCCCTTAGCCTTGCCGACCCAACCGACTTAATGGTGTTGCGCCTGCGCCTCAGCGCCGCCATGAGCGAAAAATCATAGACAAAAGCATGAAAACACTCACACAACTCATGACACAACAAAACTGGCCTAAAATCCGCCAACAGCTTCGCGCCACCCCTGTCAACAGCCTAACCGCTGAAGAAGCTTACGCCTTGGGTTTAAGCGCACTTTACGGAACACCAAAAGAGCTGGAATTGGCCACACAATCACTGCAACATGCGGCACACTTAGCGCGTAATATTAAGACCAACAACCTTCTCGCAGAGATTTACCTAAACACAATACATGCGTACCATATTGCTGAACAATGGGATAAAGCCTACGATACAGCAAAGCTTGCCATCCAAAAAACAATACAGAACACTGAAAACTTCAAGGCATTCAGTGAGGCCATCAAAACCTACAACCCAAAATGGCAAGCCCCACTTCAAAGCCAGCGTCTGACTCTCATTCGACTGGGGAAAAAACACTTTTCTGACCTACTAAGCATTCGCAAAAACACCGCTTTTCAACAACGCTACAATCGCTTTAAAGACAGCGACCAAGACCGTATAATAAAGGATCTGGAACGCTCCGAACGCCCCCCACTTGTGAGCGGTAAGATCGAATGGCTCATTCAACGACATCAGCAAACCATTGGGATCGCCGGGCTGGTTGATTTAGACCCCAACAACAAAAGGGCCGAGTTGCAAATCGGGTTCACAGGTGACAAACCACCAGGTCTGGCGC
>NZ_JBNGDN010000112.1:0-5321 GCF_049975065.1 Hydrogenovibrio sp. | reverse complement strand
TATCCTTATCGTAAAATGATTAACGCGCAAACCAATGCGTTGATACAGGGCATTGAGTGGTCGGCCACTTATAAAATGACGCCGCAACTGACCTGGATGGCCACCGCGGAAGTGTTGCAGGGACGCGACACCACCAATGACCGCGAATTGCCACTGATGCCCGCCAATAATGCTACCTTGAGTGCGCAGTACACCTTTGCCAGCCGGGGGTATTTGCACCAGCCCTATGTCGGGGTGGGCACCAAATACGCCGCGCCAAAAGACTCGGCGGGCGCTTACGAGCCGTTTAGTCAGTTTGACAATACGCCCTTTGGAACGGCCTCGACGCAGGATTATTGGTTGTGGCATCTGGAAGCGGGCACCGGCTTTAAGTTCGGAAAACAGCGTTTGAGTGTGGACTTGACGGTGCAAAACCTGATGGATGTGGCCTATCGGGATTTTCTCGATACCTATAAAGGTTATGCACAAGGCATGGGACGCAATTTCCGCCTGAGCGCCCGTATGCCGTTCGGCGACTAAACGGCCGGGATGAATCCGCCAGGCCTGGTTGAAAGCTGTTTTGACCGCTTTTTACCGCAGAGAGACACGGTGTTATCAAAACTCGGTGTCTCCGTGTCTCTGTGGTGAAAAAATCGATTGTAACCAGGCCTGGGCGTTTTGGGGTTAGAAATGTTTGCGTGGGTTGAACGGTAGTTTGCTGGCCATTTCCTCGTAAAAAGCTTTGGCGTCGTCACTTTCGGCGGGCGGTGTGTGAATCTGCACTTGAATGTACTGGTTGCCGGTTTTATCGCCTTTACCGAGCCCGCGTTCTTTTAAGCGCAGTTTTGCGCCGGATTGTGTTCCAGCCGGAATGTTCATGTTCACCTTGCCTTTTAAGGTGGGTACTTCCACTTTGGTGCCCAATGCCGCTTCCCAAGGGGTGAGCGGCAGGTTCAGAATAATGTCGTCGCCGTCCACCTTGTACAGCGGGTGGTTTTGCAGGTCCACTTCCAGATACAAATCCCCATTGGGGCCGCCGCCGAAGCCGGGCGCACCCTGACCGCTGAGGCGAATGCGCGAACCTTGTTTGACCCCGGCCGGAATTTTCACTTTCAGCTGCTTGGGCTGATGCGAAACCTGCCCGAACTGATTGGGGTTGGGCATTTGCAGGGTCAACGACTTTTCCGCGCCCTTGACGGCTTCTTCCAGCGTCACCAGCACCTTCACCACTTGGTCGTCGCCTTTTTGCTGAAACTGGCGTCCTTGTTGGCTAAAACCGCCTTGACCACCGAAGCCGCCGCCAAACATGGATTCAAAAAAGTCGCTGAAACCACCGGCTTGGCCGCCGGCACCGCCAAAGCCACCACCGCCGCCAAACATGCCTTCGAACCCAGGCGGGGGTTGGAAATTCTGCCCATTGTGATAGTTGGCACCGAGCTGATCATACATGCGCCGCTTTTCCGCATCGCCCAGCACTTCGTAGGCTTCGTTGATTTCTTTGAACTTGGTTTCGTCCCCGCTGGGCTTGTCCGGGTGGTGCTTGGCGGCCAGTTTGCGATAGGCTTTTTTGATGTCCGCTTCCGCGGCATCGCGTTCCACGCCGAGTATTTGGTAATAGTCCTTATATTCCATATTTTTTCCTAATTCGTCTTAATTCGCTTTAATAGGCTGATTAATGGGGATGTGTTGGGGCTTTTCAAGGTGAAGATGAACGATTTGTTCACCATAAAATTGACTGACGTGACTTGGAAGTAACGCAAAAATTGATTATCATTAAGAAAGGTTACGGGTTTTTGCGCTGATTTCGCGCTCGAACCCCTTCCAATATTTAAGCTGGGTCCTGTGCCCAGCCAAAGGCAGGACTATGTTTTACGGTGTTTCAGACGAGGATAACCTGATTGCCACTTCGGTGGCTACGCTTTTCAGTTTTCATCATGGTGATGAGGTGCTCAAGGGTCGCGCTTTAAGCCCTGAGGGCTTGGTGGTTTTCTGCCCGAATCAGGGCACCGAGGCGTTTCACTACAAGCATCGACAAAAGTTGAAAGACTGCCACATTCAAATCGATGGCTTGACGATTTACCTCTGCACGCTGCAAGTGACGGAGCTGCATGATTTGAACGGTGAGTTTGTTTACGGGTTGCGTATTGACAGCATCCTGCCTCAGGAAAAGAAGCAGTTACAGGGGATTTATGAGGCCAAACGCTGTGCCGAAGAAGCCGCGGATGGCTGTGACGATGCCGCTTTGGCGGCTATTTAAGCCCTTTGCTGTATCTTGTCGTGCAAGGGGCTATCCGCAAAGGCGATGCCGCCCCAGCCGCTTTGCATGAAATTGCGAATATTGGCATGATCCTTTCCGTCAGGGTGCTTCAGGACATCCTGAGTGTAAAAATCCCCAAAGGCATTTAACGTTGCCTGTTCATCCAACCCATTGAGTTTGGCAAAGGCAAAAATTTTGCAAGAGCCGTTATTGGTATCGGCCTCATTGATCTGGTTGCCGTTCTGAAACCGGGTGGGGGTGAAATCATAGTGGGCGTCAATCACCTGCATCACGTCTTGAAATGCAACGGCGCCCTGCGATAACTGGGTCACTAATTCGGCTGGGGTCATTGTTTGGCTTCCTTTGTTTTGCGTCCTTGTTAAGAACCCGAATTTTACCCGTTTTTGGCAGCGACTTTGGCTTGCTGAGTGGTTTTTTGTGGCGCTTACCGGTAAGGGGCGCGAGAAAGGGGTTTGACTAGGCCTGGTGAATTCGGGCGAATTCGGGTGAACTCGGCTCAATTATCAGTGAATGTCTTCTTTTGCCCGAGAACGGAATACCGCTTAAATTAGCTGGAATACCGCACTGAAAAAGTGGCAAAATAGCGTTTAAACGTATTTGATGGAACGGAATAGGGACAAAATTATGAAAAGACGTGATTTTATCGGGGCCATTGCCGGTGCCACCGCCGCAACGGCCATGACGGCCTGTGGGCAAAAAGAGGAACACGCTCAGGCGTCCGGTGCCGCGGCGACGCCGATGGAAACCGTGCATTGGAAAATGGTCACCACCTGGCCTAAGAATTTCCCAGGCCTGGGCACCGGTGCCAATCGGTTGGCGGAGCTGATTAATCAAATGTCCGGTGGGCGCATTCAGGTGAAAGTGTTTGGTGCGGGCGAAATGGTCGGGGCGTTTGAAGTGTTTGATGCGGTGTCGCGCGGCAATGCCGAACTGGGGCATGCCGGGGCTTATTACTGGAAAGGCAAGATTCCTTCCTCGGTGTTTTTCTCCTCGGTGCCCTTCGGATTGACGCCGGATGAAATGAATGCCTGGCTTTATAATGGCGGCGGGCTGGAGCTGTGGGAAGAAGCCTATAAGCCATTTGGTTTGATTCCGAATCCGGCGGGCAATTCCGGCCCGCAGATGGGCGGCTGGTTTAATAAGGAGATTAACTCCGTGGCCGACTTAAAAGGCCTGAAAATGCGGATGCCGGGGCTGGGCGGTGAAGTGCTGCAAAAAGCCGGAGGCATCCCCGTTTCCATGCCCGGTGGGGATATTTTCCCCGCGATGGAAAGCGGGGCGCTCGACGCCACCGAGTGGGTCGGACCGTATAATGATTTGGCGTTCGGCCTCTATCGCGTGGCGAAATATTACTATGCACCCGGTTGGCACGAGCCGGGCACCACCATGGAGTGCATGATTAACGAAAAAGCCTTTAATGCTTTGCCGGATGACCTGCAAAGTATTGTGCGCAATGCCATGAAGGTGGTGAATCTGGAAATGCTCTCCGAATACACGGCACGCAATCAGCAGGCGTTGCAGACGCTGGTGGATAAGCACCAGGTCGAACTGCGCTTTTTCCCGGATTCGGTATTGAAAGAATTGAAAAAACTGTCGGCGGAAGTGATTGAAGAAACCGCTGCGAAAGACCCTTTGTCTGCCAAAGTCTGGGCGTCGCAAAAGGCCTTCAGAGCGCAGGTTTCAAAATGGACGAATGTCTCAGAGTTATCCTTTCTGCAAGCGCGTAACCTTTAGCTTCTTGTCGGGCTAGGTCAAAGTCGATCGGATGCCGATTGGTAAACGTGATTACGATCGCGTTTGCCAATTGCGATCACGGAAACGATTAAAGCCTCTTCTCTGACTTGATACACCAGTCGATAACCCGCGCTTCTTAATTTAATTTTATAACAATCTTCTAACCCTTTGAGTTTTGCACTTTCGACACAAGGCTCAATCAGTCGCTCTTGTAGTTTCTTTTTAAACTGAACTTGAAGGGTGGTATCCAGCTTCCGCCATTCTTTGAGCGCCTGTTCTTTAAAGACGAGTTTATAGCTCATCCAAAGTCACCTCAATCTCTGCCTGTTTTTGGCGCTGCTTGACGATTTCCATCAAAGCCATGTCATCCAGTCGTTCCAGAATAGCTTCATAGACATCGGCAGGAACCGCATAAAAAACGGGTTGATTGCGATTTAGAATTGCAACGGGCGCCCCTTCCGCTTGAGAGAGAACCGCCATGGGGTTTTTTTTGAGTTCAGAGATGCCAGCACTCAAATCGGCCAAAATGGGGTGTGTCAGAGTCGTCATAATCGCTACCTTTAAAACATGAGTGGGGTAAAAGCCTGTAATGACCTTCTATTGGGTCTTTTATTATACTCTTTAAAAGATCTTTTTAGAAAAACGCTTCTCTCTTAAAACAGAAGCAAATTCCCCTGCCATCCTTGTTTGGGGTAGCTTGCCCTATAAATTTTATTATAGGCCTATAAAAAAACTTGCGTCTTGAAAATAAATAAGTAAACTCTAATATTAGAAATTTTTATGGGGATATAATAAATACTTGTAACAAAAATGACATTTTTGAAATATTCGGGTTAACTCGGAAATTTCATAAATTTGCGCCAAAATCGCGCAGAACATTGTTTTCACAAGGAAATTTTCGAAGAAGTGTCGTATCCACGATTACGACCGACTGAGAAAATATGGCTTGTGGAATCAAGGGGCAAGCGAGATGGTGTCTAATTTATGAATTTTTCGGGTTAAAACAACCAAAACGGAGGTTTGAGTATGAAGACTTTGATTTTAACAGGGTTGGTATCGGCCAGTGTGTTGAGTGCCCCGGCGGCGATGGCGGAAGACACTTGGGCGTTTGACGGTGACGAACAGGTGATCGAGAAGATGGCCGAGCAGAAGCACACTCAGGCCGCGTCTGAGGTGCTGTACCAGGAAGTGTATCAAAATGACATGAAATGTTGGTCTTGGGATGCCTGTGCCGATAAAAATCGGGTTTACGGCCCCGTCTATGAAACCTATGCGTTTAAATAAGATCCTTTGCGATAAGGGTCAGTGATAAAACCGATTTAGAATCGGT
>NZ_JBNGDN010000111.1:0-5340 GCF_049975065.1 Hydrogenovibrio sp. | reverse complement strand
CATGAAGCGGTCACAAACAGCCTGCAACCGAATGGCTGAAACCGCCAGGCCTGGTAAAACTCTGTATTTTTCGTTCCCACTGTCCTCAGTGGGAACGCATACCAATCGGTCAGGTGTGCGCCGCTTTAAGTCAGTCCTTTTTTAACGAACCACCGGTCTGCATTCTCACGAGGGAGCGTGGGAACGAGTACAAAACTTCGATTCAAAAGCGCGCCTTCCGCGCTTTTTTCATTTTAGTGTCATCTGTGTGTCACGGCCTTGTCCTTTGTGTGGTTTAGGATTAAATTCTTTCGTTCCAACTGGCCTTAGTGGGGGCGAGCAAATGGATTTTATAGCTTTAAAATTGTCATGTATAACTCTTGTATTAATATTGTATATTGTGTAATATAGTTTTTAACTTATGGTTTGGCTCAATATCGATTAAGGATTCAATATGCGCAACAATCAACCTGTGACACAAGACGAATATCCGATTACGGAACAAATGGTGTTGGTGTCCAAAACCGATTTGCACGGCAATATTATCGAAGTGAATGATGCCTTTGAAACGGCCAGTGGGTTTACCCGTGACGAGCTGCTGGGGCAGCCGCACAACTTGGTGCGGCACCCGAGTGTGCCGGAAGCGGTGTTCAAGGATCTGTGGGCGACCCTGAAACAGGGTAGTACCTGGTCGCAGATTCTGAAGAATCGTCGCAAAGACGGCGGTTATTATTGGGTGCGCGCCAATGTCACGCCGGTTTACAAGGAAGGGCAGGTCACCGGTTATATGTCGTATCGCACCAGTGTCACGGCGGCGGAAAAACAGGCGGCGGCACAGGCGTATGAAGACATCTCGCGCGGTCGTTTGAAAATTCGCAAGGCGCGCCTTTATTCCGGTGTGGATTGGCAGCGACTCAATCCGTTTTTGACTTGGCGCCCCGAGTTTCAGCTACTATTGTTTTTGACTGTGTTTGCGGTTTTGCCCACCACGGTTCTGACAATTTTGGCCAATCAGCCGATTTGGGAGGCGCTGGTACTGGCGGCGCTGTTTTTGATTCCGCCTTTCTGGATGATGCGCAGTCTGACAAAGGATTGCACCGCTCGGCAGGAAGATTTGAAAAAAATTGCGTCCGGCGAAATGATTGGGTTGCAGAATACCGATAATTTGAGCTTCAAAGGGCGTTTCCACGACACCATCATCGCGTCGGCGATTGGTGCGCGCTATATTGAGGAGTCCGCTCTTGAACAGTTGGATAAGGCGCGGCAGACGCAAGAAGGGCTGGATCGTGTTTCCGCCAATGTCATGATGACCGATGCTAACTACAATATTACTTACATCAACCAAAATATGGAGCGCTTTTTTAAAGCGCGTGAAGCCAAGCTGCAAACCTTGTTACCCGATTTTCGCACGGAAAACATTGTCGGCAGCAATATTGACGATTTCCACAAAAACCCAGGCCATCAGCGGAGTATGCTGGCGCAGTTGAAGGAGCCTACGTCGCTGGATTTGACGGTGGGGGATATTCACGTTGAGCTATTGATTACCCCCGTCTTTAATCGAAATGGCAATTCGGTAGGCTTGTCGGTGGAATGGCGAGATCGCACACCGGAGGTGGTGTTGCTGGATCAGGTGAAAGCCACCATTGACGGTGCTCGAGCGGGCAATCTGGAACGCCGCATTGACACCAATCAGGTGGAAGGCGTGATCAAAGAGGTCAGCGAAGCGATCAACAGCTTGCTGGAAACGGTTGAAGTGCCGATCAATCAGGCGATTGAAGTCGGTTTGGCGATTTCCGAAGGGCGCTTGACGCAACGCGTTGAAGGCGAATTGTATGGCCGTTTTTCGGTATTGAAAGATGCATTGAATGTGGCCTGTGAAAACATGGGTTCCATGATTAATCAAACCAAACGCGCCGTAACCCTGGTCGGCGACGGCGCAGGGGAGATGAGTCAGTCCAGCATTCAGTTGAATGACCGCACTCAGCAGCAGGCGGCCTCCATTGAGGAAACGGCGGCCACCATGGAGCAGATCACCGCTCAGGTCAAACAAAATGCCGACAATGCTGTGGAAGCCAGTCAGGTGACGCATCAGACCGCCAACCTGGCTGAGGAAGGCGTCAGTGTGATGGCCAATGCGATCGAGTCCATGTCGCAGATTCAAGCGTCCAGTGAGCGCATTAACGATATTATCAGTTTGATTGACAGCATTGCGTTCCAAACCAATTTGCTGGCATTGAATGCGGCGGTGGAAGCGGCGCGTGCCGGAGAACACGGGCGCGGCTTTGCGGTGGTGGCGGGTGAGGTGCGTAATCTGGCACAAAAGTCGTCGGATGCCGCCAAGGAAATTCGCGGGCTGATTGAAGACACGGTGCATAAGGTCACCGAAGGCACGCATTTTGTCAAAGGCTCAGGCGAGTCCTTGAACAGCATTGCACAGTCGATTCAGGATGTGAATAAGCTGATTGATGAAATGGCGCGTTCCAGTCACGAGCAGGCGGATGGCATTGATCAGATTAATCAGGCCATCGGCAATATCGACAGTGCGGTGCAGCAGAATGCGGCGCTGGTGGAAGAATCCACCGCCATTTCCGAACAGTTGGGACATATGTCAACCGACATGATGAACACCGTCAGCCACTTTGAAACCACCGAAAGCGCGACCCAGGCAATTTTCAGTGCGGCGGATACCGCCGGTTTCGACTTTACCCAGGCTCGACGCGCCCACCGTTTGTGGCGGGTGAAGGTCAATGCCTATTTGAACGGCTTGAAATCCGACATCGACCCTGTGACCGCCACCGACGGTTCACGCTGTGAATTGGGGCAATGGATTTATGGCGAAGGACGCGCCTACAGCGGCTTAAATTCTTATCGTGCTTTGGAAAAAGTCCATGCTGAGCTGCACAGCTTTATCGGCCAGATTTTACAGCTGGAAGAAGCCGGTGACATGGATCAAGCCTTAATTGAGCTGGGTCAGTTGGATGCGCTCAGCCTAGAGGTGGTGCAAGCCATTCGTACCCTGGAAGGCGACATTGTCCGCGCCGGACAGACCCAACGACTGAGCTAATCCGCTCTTATCCGCTCAACCCCATAAAGCGCCCCAATCCACCAGGCCTGGCGGAAAGGGCGCCATTATCGTTTGTGTTTTGTCTGGACGGAATTGGGTGCACAAGACGTTGAAATTGTCGATTATCATTGAATCGGCGTAAGGAGTTGAATATGGAGTTGCTACAGCCCGTCACACCGGGTGAAATTTTATTGGAAGAATTCTTAAAGCCGATGGCGCTTTCGCAATATCGTTTGGCGAAAGAAATTCATGTGCCAGCGCAACGCATCAGTGAAATCGTCGCCGGAAAGCGAGCCATCACCGCCGATACGGACTTGCGGCTGTGCCGTTTTTTCGGTTTGTCGAAAGGGTATTGGTTGCGTGCTCAGGTCGAGCACGATACGGAAGTGGCTGAAATCAAACTGGCGGAGGTGATGGCCACCATCACCCCTTTTCAATCATCTGCAAGCGGTCAAACGCTGTCTTAACCTTTCGGTCTTAACCCCTCGGTATTAACTCTTTAACGCCTCACTCACAATCGCTTGCGCTTCGTTTAGAATCTCATCTAAATGCGATTGGCCTTTAAAGCTTTCGGCGTAAATTTTATAGATGTCTTCGGTGCCGGATGGGCGGGCGGCGAACCAGCCGTTTTCGGTGGTGATTTTCAAGCCGCCGATGGCTGCGCCGTTGCCCGGAGCGTGGGTGAGTTTGTCCAGAATCGGCTCACCCGCCAAAGTGTCGGCTTTGACCATCTCCGGCGACAGGTTTTTCAAAATCGCTTTCTGTTCACGGTTGGCCGGTGCGTCGATGCGGCTGTATACCGGGTGGCCGAATTGTTCAGTTAGCTCTTGATACAGTTGGCCTGGGTCTTTGCCGGTGACGGCGGTGATTTCCGCCGCCAATAAATTCATAATAATGCCGTCCTTGTCGGTGCTCCAAACAGTGCCGTCCATTTTCAGGAAAGACGCCCCGGCGGATTCTTCGCCACCAAAGGCGTAGTCGCCGGACACCAAGCCGTCCACAAACCATTTGAAACCGACCGGCACTTCCGCCAGGGTTTTGCCCAAAGAGGCGACGACGCGGTCAATCATCGAGCTGGAGACCAGTGTTTTACCGATTTTAACGTCCGCCGACCAGTTCGGGCGGTGGGTCAACAAGTATTGAATGGCGACGGCGAGATAGTGGTTCGGATTCATCAAACCGACCGACGGGGTGACAATGCCGTGGCGGTCGGTGTCGGTGTCGTTGCCGAAAGCGATGTCGTAATCGTCTTTCAGCGCAATCAGACTGGCCATGGCGTAAGGCGAGGAGCAGTCCATGCGGATTTTTCCGTCCTTATCCACGGTCATAAACGAGAAGGTCGGGTCGACGTGTTTGTTGACGATTTCCAGGTTCAAGCCGTAATGGTCGGCAATCGGTTGCCAGTAATCCACCGCCGCGCCGCCGAGCGGGTCGATGCCCAGCTTGAGTCCGGCGTCTTTGATGGCCTTCATATCGACGATTTTGTCGAGATCTTTAACATACGGCATAACGAGGTCTTCGGCTTTGACGAATTCGGAAGCCATGGCCTCGCTCAGCGGCATACGATTGATGGCTTGCATGTCGGAGATCAGAATCTCATTGGCGCGGTTTTGAATCGCGTCGGTGGCGTCGGTGTCGGCTGGGCCGCCGTTGGGCGGGTTGTACTTAAAGCCGCCGTCTTCCGGCGGATTGTGGGATGGCGTGATGATGACGCCGTCGGCCAAACCGTCTGTGCGGTTTGCGTTATACGTCAGAATGGCGTGCGAAACCACCGGCGTCGGCGTGTAACGGCCATGGCCTTGGATTATGACATTCAGACTGTTGCCGGCAAAGACTTCAATGGCGGTGGCGTGGGCGGCTTCCGACAAGGCGTGGGTGTCCATGCCAATAAAAACAGGGCCGGTGATGCCTTGCGCGTCGCGGTATTCGACAATTGCTTGCGAAATGGCGGCGATGTGGTTTTCATTGAAGGCGGTTTTACTGGCGCTGCCACGGTGACCGGAAGTGCCGAAGGCGACCGCCTGATCCGGATTGCGGGCATCGGGAATCAGGTTGTAGTAGTCGGTCATCAGTTTGGGTATGTTTTCCAGAATGGATTGTGGGGCGGGTTTTCCGGCGTAAGGCGAAAGTGGCATAGCGCATCCTTTTATTGGTCTGATTAGCAGTTGTTCCCCATTATAACCACGGCCTTTTAAAAAATCCCAGCCAATTCCGGCGTTTCATAAAGGTTTCAAGAAATGGCGTTTTTGCCAGGCCTGGTGGTATTTGGTTTTGAACCACGAAGACGCGAAGTCACG
>NZ_JBNGDN010000110.1:0-5341 GCF_049975065.1 Hydrogenovibrio sp. | reverse complement strand
TCTCTAGCAGCGAAAGTTCATCGCAGGCTACGCAAAAAAAATTTTAATGAATCCCGCCGCGACCAATCCGAAGGTAGCAAATGCCACCCATTTCACAACGGCCAACTCCTTATCAAGGCGGTTCAAATCCATCTTCAGCTCGTCTTTAACCGTGACCAACTCCGTTTTTAACTCTTCTTTAACCGTGTATAAATCCGCTTTGGTGGCGAGTTGGTTTTCAGCGAACTCGTTAAAGACGCGCTTATTTTCCATGGCAAGCACCTCAGCCTGCTCCACCGTAAAGCCTTTGGCCTCTAATTTCTTAGAGTATTCCAGCGTATCAAATGTGATTAAAGCCATGGATATAACCGCCTTTCTGACACGTTAATTAATGTAATCAAACAAGGTCATGCCTTGCACTTTGCTGAACACCTGTTGTGCCATCTGCAGGGCATTTTGTTTCATGGTGAACTCGGAAATCCCGGCCACCACGTCCTGATCCTGCAAATCGGAACGACGTTGATCCAAGGCAATGCGGAATTCAGCACCCGCATCATACTGGTTTTGCAGACGGTTCTGACGCCCACCGATTTCCGCCAGAGATTGCGACATCGCATCCAGTCCGGTTAATAAATCCGTACCGATTTCCGCCGGTGGCTGCAAGCCCCGATCCAGGTTATCTTTCAACTGCACCATCACATTCAGCAGATTAGGATCCACCCCCGGCGGCAAGGAACCCCCACCCGGAACGGTTTGATCAACATTAAACACTCTGGAACCATTATCCGTGACCCGCACCCGCGCCGGATCGCCTTTGTCATCCGGTTTGACCACATTATCGTTATCAAACGCAATCTGCACAAAGCGTGCGCCAAAGTTCGCCTGCGGATCATAGGGACTATCCGCGGTACCATCATCCGAATTTGGGCTACCAATATAAGCAAAGTATCTCAAACCACTTGGCGACGCCGGGTTCACCGTATCCTCCACAAAAGCGGCTTGAGCATCCACATTATTGCCTGCAAACAGCAGTTCATCCTCAGAGTTACTGCTGTTCATCACATTGGCGACCTGGTCGATCAGCTGACCGATTTCCATTCCGGCGGCTTGACGCTGCTCAGCCGTGTAGGTTTCGTTCATCATCTGAATGGTCAGCTCGCGCACCCGCTGGGTGACGTCCACGGCCGTGTCCAACTGGGTTTCTTCATAAGACAGCATGGTTTTGGCGTATTGACCGTTTTTTTCAAACTGATCGAGGTTTTTCATACTTTGATTCAACGCATTGATCTGGCTGCTAGCGGCTGGGTCGTCACTGGGACGATTGACCTTCTGGCCGGAGGCGAGCTTTTCCTGAATCGCCAAAACGGAGTTTTGGTGTTTTTCAATCGATGCAAAGGATTGCATGTGAAATAAGTTGGTTGAAATTCTCATGATTTGTCTCCTTCAACCTTAACCAATGGCATTCAATAGGGTTTGGAACGTCGATTGCGCGGTTTGCAGAATCTGTGCCGACGCCTGATACGCCTGCTGGAATCGGAGCAGATTGGCGGCTTCTTCATCCAGGTTGACCCCCGATAAGGATTCACGACGCGCCACCATTTGCTCATAGACATTCGTCTGCGCCACCTGTTGCGTTTCCGTGCCGCTCACGTAAGCGCCCACGGTGGTGGACATGGTGGAATAACCGCCTAACAAGGTTTCCGTTGCACCGTTCGTCCCATCTGCATACAGAAGATTGCGATTTTGCAAGCTGGCGATATTGGCCATATTCACGTTATCGCCAATGGCACCCGGTGCCGGTGGATCCGTAGGATCGAAAGGCGAATTGGTTGCGGTATTGACCGGTGATTGCCCCCGCGTGGCAATGCCATCTGGGTCTTCCAGTTTGGTTTTAAAGTTTTCCAGAATATCCTTGTGCGGATTCACCAAAAATTTCTCTCCCGGCTGCACCGCGGCAATGCCACGCACATCGAATTGCAAGCCTTCGACATTCTCAATGCCGTCATCCGGCGCGCCGAACAAAATCACCGCTGGGTTACCCGCCGTATCTTTCACCGCATCGCCAGTTTTGTAGTCAAACACCTCCAAGCCGTCTCCGGCCGGATTGACCCGTAACTCATATTCGCGCGGCTCAAACCGCCCCACTTCCTCTATGGCTTGGTTAAAAAAGCTCTGCTTCGTCGCATAATCCGTCGGTTGCGCTTTGGGATCCGGTGCCACGGCCGTGGAATCATACGGTGGGTTGGCTCCTTGCACCGGCGTATTGGGATTATAAACCGGCGTAAAACTGACCTTGATATTGGTGCCATCTTCCAGACCACCGCCAGCGATGTCGTTATTTTTAATGCTTTTCATCGCATGGGTATCCAGCGGCTGATAATAATCCTGCCCCGGCTCATCATTCATGTCCCAGCCCTGATAATGCTGCCAGTTAATGGACGCCGTCATACCATTCAGCATCAGCCCCAGCTGGTTTTGCGCTTTGTCGAGCATATTGTCACGAAAGTCCAAAACCCCGCCAATTTGCCCCCCTTTGATGTGGTCGGAAATCACCCGCTTTTCGCCATTGACGTTCATATAGACTTCGGTGCGGTCTTCATTGGTGAACTCGGAACGCCCAGTGGACAGTTTGCTCACGGTATTGTCGCCGATCAATGAATAGCGCCCATCGCCCGTGGCCACGTCCACTTTGCCGTCAGATTGCGGAAAGGTTTTAATGTCCATCAGCGTGCTGAGTTTTTTAATGGCTTCATCGCGTTGATCCAGCAGGTCATTCGGCTGCTGGCCGTTCACATTCGTGGTGCGCGCCACCTGCTGATTCAGGGTGTGGATCACATCTAACTGTTCGTTAACGGCATCGATATTGGCATCCAACTGCTTATTGGCCTGAACGCTGCTTTCGTTCAACACGCTGTTCATATTGCCCAGCAGACTTTCCAAGTTGGTGGATTGATCCAGTGCCAGACGGCGATTGGTGTCGGAAGTGGGGTTGTCGGCCAGCTCTTGAAAGGAGTCGAAAATGCGCTGCATAAAGTCCTGCACACCTTCATCGTTACTGGCAATGACGCCTTCGACCTGATTGGACCAGGAAAGCTGTTCGTCATAACGCGACACCATGGATTGGGTATTGACCAGTTGAGTTTGAATGTAGTTGGCGAAAATACGCTCCACATTAGACACTTTAGAACCGCCGCCATTGTAGCCGGACGTCATGGCGTTGGTGGAATTGCCGATGATTTCGGCACGCTGACGGTTATACCCTTCCGTGGCCACATTCGCCACGTTATTGCTGGTGACGTCAATCGCGGTTTTGAACGTGTTTGCGGCGCTGGAACCGATTGAGAGTAAATCCGCCATGGTGCATTCCTTTTTCTGATCGCTCGAATCATCAAGCTTCGAGGGAAATGTTGTGTCTGATTTATGTTGTTTTGTTATAGACTTTTTTCGTTATCTTATTATTTTATCTTATTATTTTGTGTCTTTGCCATATAAACTGTATCGACCGCCTGATCCATTTCTGAACCCCTTATTCTTCTAACGGTCGTTGTTGCAGCTGGCGAATGGCCAGACTGTCGGCCGTAGTAAGCGGTTTTTGCTGTGGCGGGGCGTTTTCCGCCAGGCCTGCCGCCTGATTTTTCTGTTCCAGATAGAGGCGATAATCTTCTTTCGACATGGTCGGCAGCTTGGGTGCAAGATCCTCAACGATTCTATCGGCCAATCCCAGCGAACCTTTAGAACCCAGTATCTGCGATAACTGCTGATCGTACCAATCTTTATAAAAATCGCCTTGGCCGCCGTCCAGAAAGCCATCGTCAAATTTCACTTTGCGCGCTTCTTTAAGAATCTGCGCCACAAATAACGCCTCAAACTGCTCGGCCACTGGGCGTAAGGCTTCTTTCTGATCTTCTCGCGCGGTTTTTTTCAGGTCATTAAACCCGCCCGGATTGCCGTAAATCTGTTGATGGGCAGCCAATTTAGGCACTTGCAAATCGACACTGGACATTTCGCGCCTCCTTTGTGTTAAATCACCATCAAGTCAGCTTGTAACGCACCCGACTGCTTTAAAGCTTCCAGAATCGCCACCAAATCACTCGGCGCGGCACCGACTTTATTGACCGCATGCACAATATCGTCCAGCGTGACCCCCTGCGGGAACTTAAACATCCGCCCGCTGCCCATATTTTCCACCGACAGCTCGGAGTCCTGAGTGACGGCCGTTTCGCCGCCACCAAAGGCATTCGGCTGATTGACGTTTTGGTTTTCATTCACTTTCACCACCAGGTTCCCGTGGCTCACTGCGGCCGCCGACACCTTCACATTGTTGCCGATCACCACTGTGCCGGTACGCGAGTTAATAATGACCTTCGCCGCTTCCATGCCCGGTTTGACTTCAATGTTTTCCACAATCGACAAAAACGACACCCGCTGATCGGGAATGCGCGGTGCCATCACCTCGACCGATTCCGCATCCAGCGCATAAGCGGTGCCTTCGCCCAATTTTTCGTTAATCGCCTTGACCAGATTGGTGGCGGTGGTGAAATCGGCATTTTTTAAGTTCAGGGTAATGGTGTTCCCCAAATCAAAGCCGCTGTTGACGGTGCGTTCCACCGAACCGCCGCCGGGCACCCGCCCGACACTCGGCACATTCACGGTAATGCGTGAACCGTCCGCACCGGACGCATCCAAACCGCCCACCAGCAAATTGCCTTGTGCCAAGGCATACACATTACCGTCCACCCCTTTCAAGGGCGTTAACAATAAGGTGCCACCGCGCAAACTTTTCGAATTCCCCAAAGAGGAAACCGTCACATCGATTCTTTGACCTGGCTTGGCAAAGGCTGGCAAATCGGCGTGCACCGCCACGGCGGCGACGTTTTTGGAGTTGGTTTTGGTGCCGGGCGGTAGGTTAATGCCAAATTTATTCAACATACTCAATAAACTCTGGTCGGCGTAGTCGGTTTTGTCGCCGGTGCCGTTCAGCCCCACCACCAAACCATAGCCGATCAGCTGGTTACTGCGCACACCGCCGACATTGGCCAAATCCTTGACACGTTCAGCGTAACTGACCGAACTCCAAATCAACAACACTGCCAATATAATGACACTTTTTCTGGTAAACATGGGTTTCTCCTATGGATTCAAGGAATTATTATTATGGTTACTTAGGATATAGCATTTGCCATGCCAGAGATTGGATTGCACAGCTAACATCATGCAAAACATCAAAAAAATGGGGCGAAAACGCCCCCAAAGACCAGAAAAAAACAGAGAGGCGGATTTCACCAGGCCTGGTGAAACCGCGAAAGAAAAAACCGACCTGCAAAAAGGAGATAAAGGGCACCTCGAACAACCTCCACAGGAG
>NZ_JBNGDN010000109.1:0-5504 GCF_049975065.1 Hydrogenovibrio sp. | reverse complement strand
TTTAAATAAGATCCTTTGCGATAAGGGTCAGTGATAAAACCGATTTAGAATCGGTTGTGTGTCCGGTTGAGCGCCTGGTTTAATCGGATTGTAAGTGCTCTCCAAGCGTTGCGCCCGGGCTGAAATGTCTGGGCTTTTTTGTATCCAGCTCACCAAAACCGTTAAACTAAATGCGCAATGTTTGAGATGGCAAAATGTGTTTATAGGAGAATCCCCATGTTAAAAAAAGCCAGTGTTTTGCTTGTGAGTATAAGCCTGTTATCCGGTTGTGCCACCATTAAATTGGGGCCGAGTTACGATGACCCTTTAAAGCAGCAGGTGGTGGCGAAAGCCAAAGCGGCCGATGGAAAGGTGTTGATGATTCCGATTGAAGGCTTGATTGCCAATGAAGGGTCGAAAGGCCTGCTCAGTCAATCACCAGGCCTGCTGGATAAGGTGATGATGCAGTTGCGCGAAGCGGAGCGGGACGACAGCATTCAGGCGGTGTTGCTGAAAGTGAATTCCCCCGGCGGCGGCGTGACCACCAGCGATATTTTTTATCATGAACTGAAGGCGTTTAAAGCCCGCAGCGGTAAAAAAGTGTATGTGCAGATGATGGATGTTGGGGCTTCCGGCGCTTATTATCTGGCGCTGGCGGCGGATCACATTCAGGTGCACCCAACCACGTTGACCGGCTCGGTGGGGGTGATTACGCTGTTGCCGAATGTCAGCGGGTTGAATGAAAAAATCGGTGTGGAAGTGAAAACCTATAAGACCGGGGAAAACAAAGACACCGGCTCGCCTTTCCGTGAAACCACCCAAGCCGATGATGTCTATCTGCAAACGCTGGTGGATGAGATGGCGCAGCGCTTCTATGCGTTGGTGCAACAACAGCGCGGCTTGTCCGATAGCAAAATGAACGAGATTAAACAGGCGAAGGTGTATTTAGGCGAGGAAGCCGTCATGGCAGGCCTGGTGGATTCGGTCGGTTACTTGTCGGATGCCAGCGAGCAGGCGTGTGCGCTGGCCGGTAAGACACAGTGCGATTTAGTCACCTATCGGTTTGAGGCCAATGCGAATGCGAATGTCTATTCCCCGAATATGCAGGCTGGCGCTCAGGCACCGGCGCTGAATCTGATTCAAAGTAATTTGCTGTCGCCGTTAACGGAATTGCGCCCCGGCTCCTATTACTTGTATCTACAGTAGTGGTTTTCAGTAACGGGCGCAGCTTGACGTTGCGCTTGCAGATGTGACCAACAAAAAAAGGCCGATAATCGGCCTTTTTTGTGTGCGTCGTTAACGCGGACGTCGGTTAAAATTCGCCCCACTCATCGTCTTCTGTCGGTTTGTGAGATGGGTTTTTCGGGCTGCGCACCGCGTGGGACTCGGCGGGTTTGGCCGCCGGTTTCGAGGCGGGTTTCGTTGCCGGCTTAGACGCCTGTTTCGGCGCTGGAAGCGCGGCTCTGCTGGCGGGCTTGGCGGCTTTTTTGACCGATGAGGCTGGAGCGCTGTTTTCCACTTTAAAGAAGGACATATCCTTCGCTAGAGTGTCGGCCTGTTCACTCATGCTCTCGGCGGCGGCAGAGGTTTCTTCCACCAGCGCGGCATTTTGCTGCGTCACTTCGTCAATCTGGCTGATGGCGCGATGCACCTGTTCAATGCCTTCCATTTGCTGTACCGAGGCCTGGGCGATTTGTTCAATCATTTTCGCCACTTCGTCCACCGACTGATTGATGGTGGACAGCACTTCACCGGATTCGGACGCCAGCTTGGTGCCTTGGTCGATGCGGCTGACGCTTTCATTAATCAAGCCGGTAATGTCCTTGGCGGCATCGGCGGACTTTTGCGCCAGGGCGCGGACTTCGCCCGCCACCACCGCAAACCCGCGACCGTGTTCACCGGCACGCGCCGCTTCCACCGCCGCGTTCAAGGCCAACAGATTGGTCTGGAAGGCAATGCCGTCAATTAAGGTGACGATTTCGGAAATCTTATGACTGGATTCCTGAATGGCGTTCATGGCGTCAATGGTCTGCTGCATGACCGTGGAACCTTCGGTGGATTTACGCTGCACTTCGTGCGCCACTTCGGTCGCCTGCTTGGCGTGTTCGGTATTGTTCTGCACGGCGGAATTCATCTCTTCCATGGTGGAGGAGGTTTCTTCCAGAGCCGCGGCCTGTTCCTGAACGCGCTGGCTGAGATCCATCGAACCTTGTGACACTTCGGCCGAAGCGGTGCTGACCACATTGGTGGCATTGACGGCCTGGGACACCACTTCGGTTAGGCGAATGGCGGTGCAGTTGACCGCTTCTTTCAGGGTTTTCAGTTCGCCGTGATAGTCGGCGGTAATGGTGTGGGTCAAGTCGCCTTCCGATTGCAGCACCACCACGCGGGTGACGTCCTGAATCGCACTTTCAAGGGCTTCCATCGACAGATTGATACCGTTTTTCAGGCGCAATAGGTCGCCTCTGGCTTCCGCTTTCACACGGTGTTCAAATTGCCCCTGCTGCATGGCATCCATCACATTGGTGATGTCGCCGATGGTGGCGTTCAGGGCATTCATGGTGGCGGTGACGTTGTTGACCATGCGCTTGAAGTCGCCTTCCACTTCCAAGTTCATGGAAATATTGAAGTCGCCGTTGTTCATGGATTCCATTACCTTGACGAGTTCGCGCATGGTTTCGTCAATGGAATCGGCGGAGTTGTTAATGCCTTCTTTCAGGGTGTTCAGATCGCCGTTGAGATTCATTTCCACGCGCTGGCCGAACTGTCCTCTGGCCATGGCATTGACCACTTTATTGGCTTCGCTGATCGCGCCCTGCATATCCGACAGCAGGTGGTTGACCGAGCGACCCATGTCGCCGATCTCGTCATCGCGTTTTTCATCGGCACGAATGGCGAAGTCGCCAGTGTCACGCACCTTGGACAGGTTTTGCTGAATGCTGCTCAGACCATTGGCAATCAGACGCGGGATAAAGATGGCGATCAGCACGGCCAGCAGGGTGACGACAATCGAGACCACAATCAAGGCGGCGACAATGTTTTCGTTCAGGGATTGCACCATCGGGCCGATTTGATCCTGCTCGGCGCGAATCGAGGCTTGGATTTCGTTCGTCCAAACGGTAATTTGCGGCCCAATCACCGCCAGTTGGTTGTTATAGATATCGTTGCGGGTGTTAATGGTCTGATTGAGTGCGTTCACATCGTCTGAGTAGGTTTGGATAATGGCAAATACTTGGTTGAGCTGATCCACGCGGGTGGGATTTTCAATCGAATCCTGTAACGCCCGCATAGCGTTCTCCAGGTTTTGGAACTCCTGCAGGGTGCGATCCATATCGGCTTTTTCATTGGCTTCAATGAATTTTATGGCATAGATTCGAGCCAGTAATAGCGTGCGCAGGCCTTGGGCGGCGGTAAAGGCGGCTTCGTAGTCACCGTCGTTATAGGCACTGGTTTGTACGCGGGTCAACAATTGTTCCATTTTGGGGCCATTGGCGTTCATATTGTTGACCAACTGGTCACGGGTGGCGAACAGGGCTTGAATCTCTTTAAAGCCGTTATGGTACTGTTGAGAGCCCGACACCACCTTTTCGATCAATTCAACCCGGTCTGGGTTTTGGAAACTGTTGCGGCTGCGCTGGAGTACGTCCGAGGTCAGGGTGTAGAACTTCTCGAACTCGGCCGCCCGCTCCGGCGTAGGGTCGTTCATATACCTCAGGGTGCGTAAACGGGTGCGAACCATTAAAGCCTGAATCTCGCTGGCGGCCATGTTGTCCAACGCCATTTCACGGTAATCTTTAAAGCCATCGGCGGAGGTGTTGATTTCAGTGATGCTGAAAACGGACATGCCAATGACCAACACGGTCAGCAGCGCAAAGCTGGCCAGTAGTTTGGCGCGAATGGTTTTAAACATAATGATTTCCTTGGTCTGTTCCCTGAGCGGGCTGCGTTTTATGGGTTAAATATACTGACTGATCAAAAAGTTTACTATGGATAATCCCTTATAAACATTAAACTTTTGTGTCCCCCTTATAAAGAGGTCTTATAAAGAGGTCTTGTAAAGAGGTCTTGTAAAGAGGTCTTGTAAAGAGGTCTTGATGAAGGTGGCGAGGTTGGCGGTGTTGCCCCAGGCCGTTTTGATCCAAATAAAGTCGAATTGGGGGCTGTGTGCTCGGATTTTGTGCACAACAGCCACTGAAGCCGACTGCATGTACAAGGAAGCATAAACCATGCCGAAGATAGTGGAATGTGCATGGAGTCACCCTGTGTAAAGGGTGAGTGTCGTGCCGAGATGAGCCGCCGTTTCCGGCGACAGGCTGTCCGCCTGTTAAACGGTTAAGAGGCGGTAGCGATCAGGATCCAGATTTCTTGCGGGGTTTTAGGCGGCGCACGGCGCTGTTGGCGACATCTTTGACGCGGGCAATATTGAGTTGCTGGCCGCAGACCCAGGCCTTTTTGAGTTCGTTAAAGGTGTCTTTTGGCATTTGTGCGGGCAAATCCACCAAGCTGTAACTGTCTTCGATATTGAGTTTTTGGATAAACTCGCCGTCCAGTCCGGCTTCATTGGCGATGCAGCCGATGATATTGCCCGGTTTGACGCCGTGCTGACGCCCGACCTCAATGCGGAAGCGTTCCATGCCTTCGTTGGGCGGCGACTGGCGACGTCCACGCGGTGCGCCTCGGTCGCGGCTTTTCTCGCGACGGTTCGGGCGCTCGCCACGATCGGAAAATTCGGCTTTTTTCACCGGTTTTTCACTCAGGAAGAAGGGCACATCGCCTTGCAGCAATTTCGCCAGGCCTGCGGCAATTTCAATGGCGGGAATATTGTGGTCGTTTTCAATGCTTTCCACCATTTTCTGGTAGAAGTCCAAATCATCGCCTTGGGCGGCCTCAACGATTTTGTCTTTAAAACGCACCACGCGACTGTCGTTGATTTCCTGAGCGGTGGGCAGCTCCATTTGCGTGATTTTCTTTTTGGTGGAGGCTTCAATCGAACGCAGCAGGCGACGTTCGCGCGGGGCGACAAACAAAATCGCGGTGCCGCTACGACCGGCACGACCCGTTCGCCCGATGCGGTGAACGTAGGATTCGTTGTCGTAAGGAATGTCGTAGTTGATGACGTGGCTGATGCGCTCCACATCCAGACCGCGCGCGACCACATCGGTGGCGATCAGAATGTCCAGCTTGCCGGATTTGAGCTGATCGACAATGCGTTCCCGCTGATTCTGGGCGATGTCGCCATTCAGGGCGGCGGCGGCATAGCCACGGGCTTCCAGTTTTTCCGCCAGCTCCACCGTGGCGGTTTTGGTGCGCACGAAAATAATAATGCCGTCAAATTCTTCGGCTTCGAGAATGCGGGTGAGGGCGTCCAGCTTGTGAATGCCGCTGACCAACCAGTACTTTTGGTCGATGGTGGAGGCGGTCGAACTGGTCTGTTTGATAATGACTTCGGTCGGGTTTTTTAAGTAGGTGTTGGCAATGCGATGCACTTCTTTCGGCATGGTGGCGGAAAACAGCGCGATTTGACG
>NZ_JBNGDN010000108.1:0-5663 GCF_049975065.1 Hydrogenovibrio sp. | reverse complement strand
TTTTCTTTTCGGCCAGACCTGGCAAAACCTTGAATCTGGCTCTCGCCTCTATCTGTTCAATGAATTTTCAAGGTAACCGGCAAGGCCCGTGGTAGCTGACAGAAGAGGCTTGTGGATGTCGAGTCACACGACCCCGCTTCGCTGCTGCCCGGGAACGCATTACGCCCGTAGGTAATGGTGGCATCCATGCCTAAGAAATCACCATAGCTGTAAGTGTAAGCCTGCACATACTTCGACAACTCTTTGGAATACAAATTGTACACCGGCTTTTTATCCGACAGCCCAGTTAAACAAGACGGGTTTTCAAACGCTTTGCCCGTGGCAATCGCGTTACGGCTATTGGTCTGATTCATTGGGCTATCCTGGCTGATTGCCGTCATGCCCGAATCCGCGCAAATCGGCAGAATGCCGGCCGCCTGATACGAGGTAATGGCACGCCCGACAATGGCGCGAAAAGTCCCGTTTGGCCCCCAAAGGGTTGTATTGGTGGTAAAGTTGCTTTCGGTAATCGCCGACGCACCGCAATTGTTCGAGCCAGCCGCGGTGGCAAAATCACAGGTGTTGAACTTATCAAACGTCAGATTTGGGGTATCCGCACAATTGGTGCCGCCCACTTCCGGCGCACCGGTGGCGCAACTGGAAAAAGACGACACCATCGCGGGCACCACATAAGCGTGTGCCGGGCAATCATTTCCGGAAACGGCGCTGAAGCTCAACGCATTGTTTTTCACTTCGCCTTTCAAAATACAGTTAGACTTCGCCGGATTGGTGATCGAATTGGCATCGACATAGATCGGATTGGTTTCCAAATGCAACCATTACGCATTGATATAGTCATCATAATAATCGTTATTCATCGGCTGATTGGTCGCCTTACCCGCTTGGAACAACTGAACCGGCGCATACAACACCGTGGTGTCATCGGGAATCGTGCCGTTTTCCACCGAGGTGGCAAAATAATTCGCCGTCATGTCGGCGGTGGCCGGTGGCACATATTTCCAAGGCGCATCAAATGTCTGGTACACATTATAAATATCGTTAAACACCGCTTCAGTGCCTTTGGCAATCGCCGCGTCCGTCGCCCCGGCATAACCGTAACCGGTTAACACACTCGTCGGCAAATAACTGGAAGCACCGATGGAACTGGCCGAGCCAAAATACTGCATAAAGTTCACATAGGTCGTATCCAGGTACAGCGATTCACATACAGCCTGTTAGGCGCCGCAAGTGGTGGGTTTCGGGTAGGTGAACTCCGCCATAAAAAAGCCCGGCGTGCCTGGCTGACTGGGGCTGGGCGCCGCTTCATAATTAAACGGCTCATACGACAGATACACCGTGCCCGACTCACCATAAGGCACATACACCAGTCCGTCCGAGGTCTCTGGCAATTTGAACGTATCCGTTTTATACTTCATTTCAGACCCAGTGGTGCCTTTATAAAGCCCATCCGCATCCTTGGAAAAGTTCAGGGTATTCGCCCCATACGCCGCTGCCAGATAAGCTTGCTGCCCGGCTCTGGAATTCACCGTGCGCATCGCGATGTAACCCGGCACATAAGGCACAAACTCCGTGGTCATCTGATACTCACCCACCAGCACTTTTTGCACGCCAGTCTTCGTGTCCGCCACATCCTGCTTAATCAACTGCAAATGCGCGGTTTTGACGACCGTCTTCTTGTCGGCACTGGCCGGGCTAAAGCCCGCCAACTTAGCCAACACCTCAATCGACTCACCCGCTTTCAAGGTACAAGGCAAAGTGCCTGCTTTTCCCGCACATTTGAAAGTTAAATTCGTCACATAATCCGCATCCGAAACCGCCACCGCATCCACCGTAACCGAATCCGCTGCCTCATTCACAAACACAAATTTCGGTGCGTAAGTAAAAAACGGCGTGGCCGACGCATCGGCATTGAGATACAGGGTTTCACCAATATTCTGCGCATAACTCAGCTGCAACTGAATGTTTTTAATTGTGTCCGGTGGCAACGCTATGTAAAGTGATTCGCCCACAACTAATTGCGATGTCGATAATGAGTCGGTTGATGAACCCGACGACGAATCAGACGATGAACTGCCGCCGCACCCTGACAACCCCACCAGAATAACGCCTAATAATCCCACACCCGCCAACGTTCTGAAAAACGCCTGTTTTTCAATCCGACTCATTATCTCTCTCCTAGCGTACAAACGCCCAAAAAACACCCCAAAGTACCCAACTCGTGAATCGGTTGCAACGTCGCAACGAAAATATCAAGGAGACCACATTTTTACATTAACGAAATCCCTGCAAAACAACAAGGTTTTTTAGCAATTGGTAATAAAACCATAAAATGAAATGACAGATGACGCAGATAACTCAGCTTGAACTCAAGCAGCGACAACCTTCATAACATCGGTGATTTCACCAGGCCTGGTGAAACCTTCAGTTACACTCCAAAAACACTTTTCAGAAAGCTTGCAGACACCATCGCGAACGTGGCAAAAGCAACCCATTTAACCACGGCCAGTTCTTTTTCAAGGCGTGCCACATCGCTTTTTGTCGCCAGCTGATTTTCTATCGACTGATCAAACGTAACCACTGCGACCTCCGGTTTAGAATGAAAGGATATTGAATTCAAGATATCGAATTCAAATTATATCACTCGTTCCCCCGCTCCTGCGTGGAAATGCCGACGGATGTTGCGGTTATTATAGGCACTCAAACCCAATTAACTTAACGGCTGCACATCAGACCAGTTGGTAAACCGCTTGAGACCCTTCGGCTTCGCTCAGGGTGACAGTTCTTACCAGGCCTGGTAAAACAAAAAAGGCGCTGAACACAGCGCCTTTTTAAGCTCACCCGCAAGGCGTTACCGCCAGCGGCAAGGGTATCAATAACCGATATTTTTATGATGCGACTGCGGAATATCCTCCGACCCCGGCAACAGATACCACATCAAATAATCCACCACCATTGGCACCACCACACTGTGCTGATTGTCGGAATCCACCAGCTTCTTACGAATCGCCTGCTTCAACTCCGGGCGATTGGAGGTATCCATAATAATATCAATCTCCTCACCAAACACATCCAACGCCTCTTCAAACTGCGGGTAATTCACAATCCCACGCGCCTCGGCGTCCTGCACCAGCGGGTTTTCGAAATTCGGCTCGCTAATGGCGACAATCTCAACCCGCTCCGGCGGCATCTCACTGAACTGCTCATAAAACTTACCGCCAATGCGCCCCAGTCCGATCATAAATATCTTAATTTTTCTCACGAATGATTCTCCTCCATTTCAGTATCGTGCTCATACAAACTGAATACACCACTTAACGGGCGTTTATCAGTATTTCATTCTATTCGAGTGCTGACCGAGCTCTTTGAGAAATCGCGTCTCAGGTGATGACTAAGTAAACAAAAAGTATACGCCATTCCAAGCCCAACCACCAAACCGAAACCCCCATTTCACGATACGAATATTTTATAACAACCCTCCGCAAACTTATCAACCCAATCCGATTTCACCGACCAGCACACCCCTCAGCCGACAAACCGCAGTGCAAACCGATTTTTCATCAACTTTTCAAAACATAAATGGCATAATAAGCGTTTTTTAAGCATTCACTAAAACGTTCATAATTTCCGTTGACTCAAATTCAAACCGAGAAGCCAGATGACACAGTATCAAACAGACGATTTACGCATCAAAACCATCACCGAAGTCCGCCCCCCGCAGGTGTTACACGAACTCTTCCCCATCACCGAAGCGGCTTCTCAAACGGTGCATGATACCCGTGCCAAAATTCACCGCATTCTCACTGGCGAAGACGACCGCCTGCTGGTCATTATCGGCCCCTGTTCCATCCACGACCCCAAAGCCGCGCGCGACTACGCCGAACACCTCAAAAGCGCCATGCAACAACACCAAAACGACCTGCTCATCGTCATGCGCGTCTACTTCGAAAAACCCCGCACCACCGTCGGCTGGAAAGGTCTCATCAACGACCCCCACCTCAACGAATCCTTTGAAATCAACAAAGGCCTTGAAGAAGCCCGCTCGTTGCTGGTGGACATCAACAACAGCGGCGTCCCCTGCGCCACCGAATTTCTCGACCTCATCTCCCCGCAATACATCGCCGACCTCGTCTCCTGGGGCGCCATCGGCGCACGCACCACCGAAAGCCAAGGCCACCGCGAACTCGCCTCCGGCCTCTCTTGCCCCATCGGCTTCAAAAACGGCACCGACGGCGGTTTCAAAATCGCCGTGGACGCCATTCGCGCCGCCAACAACCCCCACATTTTCCTATCCCTCACCAAAATGGGACACTCCGCCATCTTCTCCACCACCGGCAACCCCGACTGCCACGTCATTCTGCGCGGCGGCAACGACGGCCCCAACTACGACCCCCAAAGCGTGCAAACCGCCGTTAACGAACTGCAACAAGCCGGCGTGCAGCCAAAACTGATGATCGACTGCAGCCACGCCAACAGCGCCAAACAACACCAACGTCAACTCGACGTCGCCCAATCCATTCGCCAACAACTCAGCCAAGGCGCACACCACATCATGGGTGCCATGGTCGAAAGCCACCTCGTCGCCGGACGCCAAGACGTCACGCCCGGGCAACCGCTCACCTACGGCCAAAGCATCACCGACGCCTGCATCGGCTGGGACGACAGCCTCACACTGCTCAACGACTTAGCAGAAGGCGTCCGCGCCAGAAGACAACACACCCCCTAAACACAGCCGCTCAAGCAGTGCAAAGCAGTTACTCCTTCCCACTGAGGACAGTGGGGAGGAGTAAAATTTTATTGTTTGAAATCTGGGGCGCGTCCATATATGAATTTTATTCGTAATGCGTCCAAAGGCGCAGTACCTTAATCGTCCTTTGCTCTTCAATCACTTGGTAAACAATGCGATGCTGGATATTAATTCGCCTTGAATAGGCGCCTTGCAGATCACCGACAAGTTTTTCATAGCGCGGTGGCGTGATGAACGGGTCTTGCTCAAGCCGTGCCAATAAATGCTGGGCTTGTTTTTTTAAACCACTGCCGGTCAGTTTTTTAGCGTCTTTTTGTGCTTGTATGGTATAGACCAATTGCCAAGCCATAGGGCTACCAGTCTAACTCGGTGCTGCATTCATCTAGCGGGGTATGCAACCCTTCAACCACCGATTCGCGTAAACCTGGAACGGACATTAAATGAAGGGTTTCAGTAATGGCCTGCCAGTCTTCCTCAGCAATCAATACGGCATTGCCTTTTTTACCGGTAATGGTGATCGGCTCATGGGATTCATTGACCTGCGTGAGTAAGCCATAAAAATTTGCACGCGCTTGGGTGCTATTGAGTGTTGACATGACGCCTCCTGCATGACGTACGTTATTGCGTCTAAATATAGCAGGATCAGATAGAAATGTAAATTACGCTCTAACTATGTTGACAGATGACGGTTTTTTGCCAGGTCTGGTTGAAATGGCTTTTTAAACCACAGAGGCACTGAGGTTATAGGGGTTTGAACCACTAAGGCACGAAGGTCAACTTGCCACCGGCCTGCATTCCCACGCGGGAGCGTGGGAACGAGTAAAAACTATGGGTTAATACCATAAGTATTTTTAAGGTGTGGTCACCAGATGACCGAAAAATCAAATGTGAATTCACACCCTTCGACTGAAAAATGAAA
>NZ_JBNGDN010000107.1:0-5930 GCF_049975065.1 Hydrogenovibrio sp. | reverse complement strand
TTCTGCAACTCGGCGACCGCCGCGTTTTTGACTTCGCTCAAGCCGCCAAAATGGGTCAGTAATTTGTGGCGCGTTTTCGCCCCGACACCGGGAATGTCTTCCAAGCGGGAATGGGTTTGCGCTTTCTGGCGACGACTGCGGTGGCTGGTAATGGCGAAACGGTGCGCTTCGTCACGAATGTAATTGATTAAATGCAAGGCGATGTCGTCGGCTTCCAGGTCGATGCCTTCTTCGTTAAACGGCGTGTACAAAATCTCCAGGCCTGCTTTGCGCCCTTCTCCTTTGGCGACCGATACGAGCGGCACATTATCCAGCTCTAACGCTTTAAAAACTTCGATGGCTTTATTGAGCTGCCCTTTCCCGCCGTCGATAACAATTAAGTCCGCCATGGGCAAGCCTTCTTTCTTCACCCGGCTGTAACGGCGCGTCAAGGCCTGGTGCATGGCCGCGTAATCATCGCCCGGTTGAATGCCTTCGATATTGAACTTGCGGTAAGCGCTGCTGTTGGGCACGCCTTCGTTGAACACCACGCAACTGGCGACGGTTTGATTGCCTTGAGTGTGACTGATGTCGAAACATTCCATGTGGTTCGGCGGCACCGGCAAGGCCAGCACTTCCTGCAAGGCTTTTACCCGATCGGCTTGTGAGGCTTTTTGCGTGAGTTGCTGTTTCAAGCCGGAGGTGGCATTGGTGATGGCCAGTTTCATCAAGCCTTTTTCGGTTTGCGAGTTGGCTTGACGGATTTTGACTTTATCGCTGGCTTTAACGGCGGTTTTTGAAGCCGTTTTTGAAGCTATTTTAGCGCCGGATTTCGAGTCGGTTTTCTCGGCTTGTCGTTCGGTTTGACGTTTTTCCGACAACCAGCTTTCCAGCGCGGCCTTGTCTTCCAGCGCTTCGGACACCATTAATAATTGCGGCACCGGAAAATCGGCGTAATGCTGGCTGATAAAGGCGGTGATCACTTCGTCGGCATTCACCTCCTGACCGCCGGTTTTCGGGAAAGTGTTCTGACTGCCCCAAAGGTTGCCACCGCGATACATCATAATCGACACACAGACCTGATTGGCCTCTTCGGCCATCGCGACCACGTCGGTGTCTTTTGCGCCGGGTTGGTTAATCAAGTGCTGGCTTTGAATGGCGCGTAACGCGGAGATTTTATCGCGATACACCGCCGCCGCTTCAAACTCGAACGCATCGGAAGCCGACTGCATTTTATGCCCCAAGTTTTCAATCACTTCAAAGCTTTTGCCTTCCAAAAACGCAATGGTATTGGCCACGTCTTCGTCGTATTCTTCTTTTGTGACCAAACCATCCACGCACGGCCCGGAGCAGCGCTTGATCTGATATTGCAAACAGGGCCGCGAGCGATGATTGAACACGCTTTCTGCACATTGACGCACCGGAAAGATTTTCTGGATGGCGTGCAAGGTTTGATGCACCGCCGAGGCATTGGGAAAGGGCCCGAAATAACGCCCCACACGGCGCTTGGCTCCGCGATGATAACTCAGGGACGGAAATTTTTTGCCAGTGGAAACGAAAACATACGGATAGGATTTATCGTCACGGAACAGAATGTTGTAACGCGGTTTATGGCGTTTGATTAAGGTGTTTTCCAGAATCAGCGCTTCGGATTCGGTATCCGTGACCGTGACCTCAATCGAGGCAATTTGCGCCACCATTGCTTCGGTTTTAATGGCATCGTGGCGTTTTTTGAAATAACTCGACACCCGCCGCTTCAGGTTCTTGGCCTTGCCGACGTAAATAATCTGCCCCTCGGCGTCTTTCATCATGTACACGCCCGGCCGCTCGGTCAGATGCTTTAAAAACGCCGCCACATCGAACGCCTCGGTCGCCGTCTGCTTCGAGTTGGATTTCGGGTCGGTTTCTGGATGCTTCTGCTCAGTTGAGTCGGTCATTTCGGATTAAATTCGGTTAGAATAGCGCTTTTAAACACAACATTATCTCAACATTATAAAGGATTGTGCATGGAGAATTCGAATCGCAATGACGGCTTAAACCGTCTCGCGGGCGCGGCGGAAAGCTTTATTAAACAAGAACGCTGGAGCCGCCGCTGGAGTAATCTGCTGAAATTCGCCGTGGTGGCCTACATTATTGTCACCCTGGTGATGCTGACTCAGCAAATCACCCCGGATGACGGCGAATTGGGCGGTGAAAAACATCTTGCAGTGGTCAAACTGGAAGGGCCAATTATGCCCGGCACCTACACCAGTGCCGATAAACTGAATCCACTGTTGGAAAAAGCCTTTAAAAACCCGAATTCCGAAGCGGTCATTATCCAAGCCAATTCGCCCGGCGGCAGCCCGGTGCAGTCGGCGATGATTAACGACGAAATCACCCGCTTAAAAGCACACTACAACAAGCCCGTCTATGTGGTGGTGGAAGACGCCTGCGCCTCCGGTTGCTATTACATTGCCGTGGCGGCGGATAAAATTTATGCCAATAAAGGCTCGCTGGTCGGCTCCATCGGCGTGCGCATGGACAGCTTTGGCTTTACAGGGCTGATGGATAAAATCGGCGTGGAAAACCGATCCATGCACGCCGGAGAACACAAAACCTTTTTGAACCCGTTCGGCCCGGTGGATAAAGAAGGCCGTGAATTCTTCCAGAAGCGCATCCTCGATCGCACCCACGAACAATTTATCGAGGCGGTGCGCAAAGGCCGTGGCGAGCGCTTGCAAGAAAACGACAACACCTTTACCGGCTTGGTCTGGCTCGGCGACGAAGCGGTTGAAAACGGTTTGATCGACGGTTTGGGCGACATCGGCTACGTCAAACGCGATATCGCCAAGCAAACCAACCTGCGCTACTATGATGTTGAAAAAAGCTTTATGGAACAATTAATGGGCGACATCAGCACCGAAACCGCCAACCGTTTGTCTCTTTACCTGACCACCTTGCGTTAAAAACCAACGCGGCTCTTCCTGCCAGGCCTGGCAGAAATCCACTAGGCCTGGTCAATTTCAGGCGGGCGCTTGGGGCGGAAAGCGCCCGCCGTCAAAGTTTTTGCAAACACGGTTACGACCACTGCGCTTGGCGTCATACAGCGCCTGATCCGCCCGCTGAAGCGCCTCTTCCAAGCCGCGTTCCGGCACCACTTCCGCCACCCCAAAACTGGCGGTAATGCGAATTTCGGACGCCTCCGGCCAGCGTTTCTCACCCGCCGCCAAGGTGGTTCGCAAGGCTTCGGCTTGTTGCCAGGCCTGGTGTAAATCGGTGTTCGGTAACAATAACACGAACTCTTCCCCGCCAAATCGCGCCAACAACGAATCCGGCGAGCATCCAGTCTTTAGCTGTCGCGCCACCTGTTCAATCACCGCATCGCCCTGTCCATGACCAAAGGTATCGTTAATGCGTTTAAAATGGTCGATATCCACCATAACCACGCTCATCGCCGAACCCTTGCGCGACATTTTCGCCAGCCGCTGCTGCCCTTCTTCAAAAAAATAACGACGGTTATGCAACCCTGTCATGGGATCGGTGGTGGCCAGTCGTTGCAACTCCACTTGTTCGAGCTTCATCTGCTCCAGCATCCGCATTCGGTAGGCGATGATAAACGCCAGCGTCAGCGCTTCCAGCACAATGCCAATGCCGACCGCATGGCTGCTTAAATACGAGTATTCAATGTAGCCTTTATAAAACAACACCGCCATCACATTCATCGCCACAAACAGCGAATGCCCGATCAGAAAATACTTCGCTAAAGGGTGTTTTTTGATCACCAGCGACACACTGACCGACAAAGTGACCAACATGGTCAAGGCCGCCAAGCTGCTGGCGGGCTTGAGCGCCCCTGCCACGTCATACAACCCATAGACGAAGTCGGCCACCAGCAGCAGCAACATTCCCAGCAGAAAACGGTGTTCTAACGGGTATTTCTGCCGCGTTTCAAACACCTGCACCATAAACAACAGCAGAAAAATTGGCATTAAAATCAACGTCAGATTCAAGCGAAATACCAGCGATCCATACAGATCAAATACCATCGCCAGAAAGCCGTAACTGAGTGAAATCCAGGTCAATCCGGCCAATAAATACAGCGCATAATAAATATGCTCTTTGGCGCGCGACGAAAAGAAAATAATGGCATTGTAAAAAATCAGCGCCAGAAACAGACCCACCACGATGGCCACATCGATTTGCATGGTCGCCAAGGCACGCATGGAATACTCCGAATCATAGAGCGCCAGTTCGCCCCATTGATGGGAATAACTCTCAGTGCGCACCCACACCACACGGGTCTGATGCGCTGGCAGATGGATCGGAAACACCGCCACGCCTTTAAACATCCGCCGGGAAGCGGCGGCCTTATCCAACCTAAGCGGTTCATGCTGTTCAATCTTGCCTTCCGGCGTGGTGACATACACAGCCAACTCACGAATGTGATACGCCTTGTTATGATGTAAATACAGTGTTTTCGGTTGGCCGGCGGTATTTTCCAGCGACCATTTCATCCAGATAACCTTGGCATCGGTGCCTAGTGTAAAACGACTTTGAGCCGGTACAAAGACCTGTTTTTCCACCTGTAAAAAAGGCGTGTGGCCGTTTGAATCCACCCAAAGCCCGACCGGAAACGACCGCAACTGCGACTGCCCCGCTTGCCAAGGCACAACAGGCCTGGCGGAATCTGCGGAATTTTCACCAGAATTCTCCCCAGAATTCTCAACGGATGCCGTTGGCAGCGGCGCATTGGAAATCGACCAGGCGCTCGCACTGAACAGCAGCATCCCGATAAACACTGTGCAAAACACCCAGAACCCGCCATCTACCCATCTCAAAATGTTGTTCACAAGACGTCACCTTTCCGCCAGATACCACTCAACCCAGATACCACTTAACCCCATATCATAAACCATTGTCTTTTAGAAACCTGACCGAAGCTGACATCCCTATCAAATATACGTAACCCAAAACCAGATCATTATGAATAAAATTCATGGAAAGCGGCGGAAAATTCAATTGAAAAGCGCAACACTTGCTTTTATCATTCCCCGTTCAGGTGCGCATGGGTTGGGTGATCAAACACCCGACCCGTAATGCGTTAAACGGGAAACTGGTGCGATGTCGGCGATTTTGCCCACATCCAGTCCAGTGCTGCCCCCGCAACGGTGATAGAGAAAATCAGACCCCATGCCATTGAAGCCTTGCTTTGAGAAGGCGTCTGTGAATCGCTCTTCAGCCCGGATACCGGCCTGAAACAGACACAACCCGATTGCGGTGGGCAATACGGCAGGTATTTTAGCAGCCAATCGACTTCTTCATAGATGGCTGTCTGGATGTGTTCAAAACGAACCGCTATCTGTTTATGCGACCCATCAGATCCGCCTGACGCATCTGATCAAACGCACCCGTTTTGCCTTCGATTCTTGTTTGCGAACGAAGGAATTTTTCATGTATTTTCGATTCAGCCCCATTTCCATTGGTCTGGCTTCCGTGCTCTTCGCCGGACAGCTTCAGGCTGCCGAGACACAATCACTCGACAAAATCATTGTTTCGGCCAATAACACCGACCAAAACGCCCATTCGGTCACCGCCGATTACACCGTCATCACTCGGCAGGAAATCGAAGCCAAACAGTACAAAACTTTGGCCGATGCCTTAAAAACCGTGCCGGGCATCACCGTCAAAAGCAACGGCGGCTATGGCACCACCACCTCCATTTTTATGCGCGGTCAGAGCAATAACGCCACCCTGATTATGGTGGACGGCATTGAAATGACCAATCCAATGGGCACTGGCGGCGCGATTGTGTCGTCGTTACTGTTGGGGGATGTGGAGCGCATTGAGGTCATCAAAGGGCCACAATCCGGTGTCTGGGGTGCCAACGCCTCTGCCGGTGTGATCAATATCGTCACCCGCAAAGCGCAAAACGTGGCGCAATTCAGCTTGGAAGGCGGCACTTACAACACCCA
>NZ_JBNGDN010000106.1:0-6155 GCF_049975065.1 Hydrogenovibrio sp. | reverse complement strand
GCATAAATGTCCGCAATAAATTGAGCTTCCATTTAGATTACTCCTTAAAGTTTTAAAAGTTAAAGTTAAAAAAGCTTTTTACCGGCGTCACGCTGAATCAATGAAACCAGGCAGGTGCGCTTAAACCCTCAGAGAGATAAACCCTCTTTCATTCCTATCAGAGTCTACCTCAGTGCTCCTCGTGAGCCATGCCAAGGTAAACAATGGTTAGCACCATAAAGATGAAGGCCTGAAGTGTGATGACCAACAAGTGGAAGATCAGCCAACCCAGATCCAGCAGAGCTTGTAACGGTGCCCAGAATAAAGCAGCGGCACCCACTGCCAAAGTTCCACCGATCAAAGCGATCAGAAGGAATACCAATTCACCCGCAAACATGTTACCGAACAAACGCAGCGCCAGAGACAAAGGCTTTGAAACCTCTTCAATGAACGTCATAACGATGTTAACGGGGATGAAAAACTTGCCGAAAGGATGGAACAGGAACATCTTAATGAACCCAACCACGCCTTTCACTTTAATGTTGTAATACAGAATCAATGCAAAGACGGTAAAGGCCATACCCAGAGTGGTATTCAGATCCGTGGTCGGCACGACTTTCAGATAAGCATGCGGGTCACCGGTGATTAACTGGAACAGATAAGGCAACAGATCAACCGGCACCAAGTCCATAAAGTTCATCAACCAAACCCAAAGGAAGATGGTTAAAGCTAATGGGGCGATCAACGGATTGTGACCGGGGAAGGCGTCTCTGACGTTGGTTGAAACGAAATCAAGGATGCTTTCAACGAAATTCTGGAAACCGCCAGGCGTGCCGCTTTCCAGTTTTCGACGCAGGCGCATGGCCGTGTAAACAATCAGCGCGCCCAGCAGCACACTGAAAAAGATGGTATCCACATTCAACACCCAAAAGCCTTCACACTTTCCGGTGGCCGCGTTGATACTATCGGCACTACAAACCGCATTATTGGTCAAGTGGTGTTGAATATACTCGACCGTACCCATTTTTTCAGCACTCAAGGGTCTTCTCCTTAATCAGTCAAACGCCGCTTTCCTTTCAAATTGAACACCTGACCAATCTGCATGACCACAAAGGTCAACACCACCGGCAAGGGTGCTAATTCAAAAAGTTGCAGCCCCAAAACAAATAACACAGCCAGCAAGATAAATCTCACCACTGCACTCATATATAAAATCTGTATTCCCGCTTTAGGGTTGGTCTTGGCGCTATTGTCCGCCCACTTAAAACTCAAACCCAATAGCGCGACGTTTCCCAAGCCGATGGCCAACCCATACAAGGCGGCCAAGGCTTCATTCTGCCAAGTAAACACGGCCACCAACAAGAGTCCCAATAAACCCTGAACCTGAATTGAGCGACCTAATCCATTCGCCTGCATTTACTCTTTATCCATTGCTTTAGGGTCGTCTTTGCGACTGGCGGAAGGCGTGTCTAAAAGCGACATTTTACCCAAGAGCGCGTGCACCTTCATCATGCCGCCAATAAACCCCAGCACACCGCAACTCAAGAGAAACAGCGGCATGGTACCAAACAACTGATCCAATACATAACCGACAATAAAACCAGCAATAATCATGCTCGTAAACATGGAACCGGCACTCAGCAACAAAAAATTCAACGCCGGTTTCGGCTTGCGGTTTGACTGTTTGTCCGTGTCTTCGTTGCGTTTCGATTCCATTTCAGACACAGGGTTTTAAAACTCCAGTTAACAGTCGCTGCAAATTGACTCTCTTCTGAGCCAAACGGTCAAGAATAATAGCGAACAATACCAATAAAATCCAGTGATAATCCAATTAAATTTCAACAGCCACTCCGTACCTACAACATATAGTTTTATTTGAAATTTCAGCCACTAGTGTAGCGCCCTAAACGCAACCGCGCCATTAACCCGAATCGAAATCGATTCGATTCAAAGCTACGGATTTAAGGTCTCAAGCAAACGCGCCAGCTCCTCTTCGGAACGGTAATGGATTTCAATCTTGCCGCGCCCCTTTTGACCGTGCGCAATTTTAACCGGTGCCGCCATCTTATCCGTTAAACGCTGCTGATGGCTTTTGGCAAACTCCGGCACATCCGGCTTTGGCGTTTTTTTCAAACGATTCGGCACCAGCACACTCTGCACCGCCTGTTCGATTTCCCGCACCGTCCAATCCTTTGAGATTGCCTTTTCCGCCAACTCCAGCTGAATGGGTTCCGGCAGCGTAATAATGGCACGCGCATGCCCCATTGTCAGCCGCCCTTCATGCAACCAGTTCTGTACCGCCTCGGGCAATTTCAACAACCGTAACAGATTGGTCACAGAGGCTCGGGAACGGCCTACGGCATCCGCCACCGCCTGCTGCGTCAAATCAAACTCCTGCATCAGTCGCTTCAGCCCCAAAGCGGTCTCAATCGGGTTCAGGTCTTCGCGCTGCATGTTCTCGATCAGCGCCATGGCCAAGGTGGCTTGATTATCCGCTTTGCGAATCACCACCGGCACCGACTCCAACCCGGCCAGCTTAGCCGCACGCCAACGCCGCTCACCGGCAATGATTTCATAGCCATCATCCCCGGAGGCTTTGACGACAATCGGCTGCACAATCCCTTGAATGCGAATGGAATCGGACAATTCCTGAAGGGCTTCGGCGCCAAACTGTTGTCTGGGCTGATATTCCCCCGGGCGCAACTGATCAATGGCAATCTTATCGACACGTAGATCGGACAGATTATTTTCCACTTTCTGTTTACCGCCAATCAGAGCGCTCACGCCTCTCATCCCCATGCCTGAACGTTTTTTTGCCATGCGTCTTTACCCAGTTTAGTCCCGTTAAATTTTTGTTTTTCGAATCAACTCGTTCGCCAATGCCAGATAGGCGACGGCGCCGTTCGAGGCCAAATCATAATCCAGAATCGACTCACCGTGACTCGGTGCCTCCGCCAGCCGAACATTACGCGGCACAATCGTTTGCAACACCTTCATCCCAAAGTGCGCCACCAACTCATTGGACACATCATTGGCAAGGTTATTACGGCGGTCGTACATGGTGCGCAACAAGCCATCAATATGCAAATCGGGGTTCAAGTCGTTTTGAACCGCCTCAATGGTATCCATCAGCGCCGACAGCCCTTCGAGCGCAAAATACTCGCACTGCACCGGCACTAAAATGCCATCCGCTGCGGTCAGTGCATTTAAGGTCAACATATTCAAAGTCGGCGGGCAATCAATCACGATGGCATCATACTGATCGCGCAGTTTTTTCAGCCCTTTTCGTAACCGTTTTGGCCCTTTCGATTCCTCAATCAAATCCACTTCTGCGGCAGTTAAATCACCATTGGCCCCGATTAAATCAAGATGCTCCACCGGCGATGCCATCACCGCATCACGTGCCTTGGTTTCGCCGACCAACACATCATAAGCGGACACCGTCAGCTCATCCTTTTCCACGCCGATGGCCACGGTGGCATTGCCCTGTGGATCCAAATCAATCAACAGGACATTTTTCTGCAACCGCGCCAGCGCCGCAGAGAGATTCACCGCCGTTGTGGTTTTTCCAACGCCGCCTTTTTGATTGGCCACCGCAATGATTCTACCCATTCTCTTTTCCGACATTTTCAATTTTTATCAAGGTTCTGTGCGCGTCCAAATCCGGTACTGCCAAGTCAAAAACTCGCAACATTTTAGCAAACTCTGGCAAGGCTGCGACCTCATCTTGTGTTTTTTGCGACTTCATCGCCCACCAGATGCCACCCGTTTTCAGCAAATGATGCGTTAATCGCAGCATATCATCCAACGAAGCAAACGCTCGCGACACCACCCCGTCATACAGCGTTTCCGGCCGATAAGCCTCCACCCGTTGGTGCAACACTGTGACGTTTTCCAACCCCAATTCCGCCTTGGCCTGAATCAAAAAACGGGTTTTTTTGCTGTTGCTGTCCAGCAAATCGACTTGACGCTCCGGGAACAAAATCGCTAATGGAATGCCGGGTAAACCACCGCCAGTCCCCACATCAATCAAACGATCACTGTCCAAATGCGCGGCTACGCTCAAACTGTCGAGCAAATGCTTAACAAACATTTCATCCAAATCGCGAATCGCGGTCAGGTTGAAGGTTTTATTCCACTTTTCCAGCAGAAAAAGATAGTCCAGCAACTTTGACCAGGCCTGGGCGTTTTCGGGTAAGCCGAACTGCTCAAACGCCGCGGCCAGTCGATCAAAATATGGGTTATGACGAGTGCTATCCACGAACCAACACCTCCTCAACCAGCCGTTTTGCGCTGTTTTTTAATTGAAATCAGCAGCAGCGACACCGCGGCCGGCGTCACCCCGGAAATGCGCGACGCCATGCCCAAGGTGGCGGGCTTGTGATCACGCAGTTTCTGCTTCACTTCATTCGACAAACCGGAAATGGCGTCCAAATCCAGATGATCGGGAATTTCGACACTTTCGGCACGGCGCAACTTATCAATATCTTCCTGCTGACGGGCAATGTAACCGGAATACTTGGCTTCAATCTCAATCTGATCCACCACCGTCTCATCCTGCAAACCTTCACCGAACATGTCCAGCGACGCCAGAGCGTCATAAGTCACTTTCGGGCGCTTGAGCAGGTCGTAAAGCGTTTGCTCTTTACTCAACGGCAAATCCATCAAGGCCTCGGCTTTTTTCGCCTCGGCATGCTGCGGATAAATCCAGGTTTCCTTCAAACGCGCCAGCTCGGTTTCCATCTGTTCCATTTTGGTCTCAAATGCCATCCAACGTGCGTCGTCAATCAAACCAAATTCACGGGCAATCGGCGTCAAACGCTGATCGGCATTGTCTTCCCGCAGCATCAGACGATACTCGGCGCGCGAGGTAAACATTCGATAAGGTTCGGACGTCCCCAGCGTAATCAAATCATCCACCAATACGCCAATATAGGCTTCGTCGCGTCGCGGATACCATTGGGTCTTCTCCTGCGCACGCCGTGCGGCGTTCAAACCGGCCAACAAACCTTGTGCCGCCGCTTCCTCATAACCGGTGGTGCCGTTGATTTGCCCGGCGAAGAACAAGCCGTGAACCGCTTGGGTTTCCAGAGTCGGCTTCAAACCGCGCGGGTCGAAATAATCGTATTCGATGGCGTAACCGGGACGCATGATGCGCGCATTCTCCATCCCCTTCATGGACTGGACAATCTGCACCTGGGTTTCAAACGGCAAACTGGTGGAAATGCCATTTGGGTACAATTCATTCGACGTCAACCCTTCCGGTTCAATAAACACCTGATGGCGGTCACGCTCGGCAAAGCGCATCACCTTGTCTTCAATGGACGGACAATAACGCGGCCCGACACTGTCGATTTCCCCGGCGTCGGAATACATCGGCGACTGATCCAAAGATTGGCGAATAAACTCATGAGTTTGTTCGTTGGTATAGGTAATGTAACAGGGCATTTGCTGCGGATGCATACCCGCTTTGCCCATAAAAGAAAACACCGGCAAAGGCGTGTCGCCCGGTTGAATCTGCATGGCTTCAAAATCGACGGTACGCGCGTCGATGCGCGGCGGCGTGCCGGTTTTCAGGCGGCCGACCGGCAAGTCCAATTCACGCATTTTTTCCGCCAGCCCGTTGGCCGGGGCGTCTCCGGCGCGACCGCCTTCATAATTCTTCAAACCGATGTGAATGCGCCCGGCCAAAAAAGTTCCGGCGGTCAGCACCACCTGACGCGCATAGAAACGCAACCCCATTTTGGTCACGGCACCGATGACTTCACCGCCTTCCAGAATCAAATCTTCCACCGATTGCTGGAAAATGGTCAGGTTCACCTGATTTTCCAAGCGCATACGAATCGCCTGACGGTACAAGACGCGATCCGCCTGCGCACGGGTGGCGCGCACCGCCGGGCCTTTCGAGGCATTCAGCGTGCGGAATTGAATCCCAGCCTCATCAATTGCCAAGGCCATGGCACCGCCCATCGCATCCACTTCCTTCACCAAATGACCTTTACCGATGCCGCCAATCGCCGGATTACAAGACATTTGCCCGAGTGTATCGATATTGTGCGTCAACAACAGGGTTTTCACCCCCATACGCGCGGACGCTAGCGCCGCCTCGGTGCCAGCGTGACCACCCCCCACCAACATTCCATCAAAATTGGTCACCGCACTCTCCATAAAAAACC
>NZ_JBNGDN010000105.1:0-6364 GCF_049975065.1 Hydrogenovibrio sp. | reverse complement strand
TCCACAAGCAATATTTTTTCTCGGCTCTGCAGCCGAGTTCTTCGTTTCAGTCGGTTGTAATCGTGGATACGGCACTTCTTCGAAAATTTCCTTGGGAAAACAGGTTCTGCGCAATTTCAGCACAAATTCATGAATCGAAGAACCGAAGGTAAATATTCTAGTTAAGCTTCAAAAACGCATTAGGTGAGGAAATTATTACTATTGTTTGATTACGGCACTTGGAATACAATATGTTTTAACAATGTTATTACTTGGGGGCAGTGAGAATGCAGACAAAGCTAAGGAAAATAGGGAATTCCCGTGGAATTATTATTCCATCTTCAATCATTGAACAAATTCATATTGACAATGAAGTGGAAATGAGTGTCCAGGACGGTGCTTTAGTTTTAAAACCCGCCAACTCAGTCAGAAAAGGATGGTTTGATAATTATGATCCAAGTAAAGATGTTGAACCTTTATCGGAAATGGCGGATTTAGAGAGTGAGCAAGAGGACTGGGAATGGTAAGCAGATGTGATGTTTATTGGGTGGAGCTAGACCCGGCATTAGGCACTGAAATACGAAAAACACGCCCTTGCTTAGTTGTTTCACCCGATGATATGAATGCCGTTTTGACTCGTGTGATTATTGCGCCAATTACATCAAAGAGCCAACCATTAGGCTGTCGTCCAGAAGTGGTTTTTAAAGGCAAGAAAGGTCGAATTCTTTTAGACCAGGTTCGTACCGTTGATAAAAAGCGTCTGAAAGACAAAATGGGTTCCATTCCACTTGAGACGTGGCACGATACTTTAATTCAAATGTTATCCTAAATTTCTGGGCTAAGTTTCAAATCATGAAGAAAATAAACAAGATGGCAGGAAATGAATATTGACTTGCAAGATCCGAGGATGACATCCAAAGAACAACAACGAGAAATTTTGGGACTTGAATTCAACCATTAACTGCAACACCCAGCTTTAAAATCTCTGCATTCAGCCTTTCCAAAGGAGATTCATAGTCATACCGCTTTCGGAGGCGGTTTCGCAGTTGTTTGCAGAGACCTTCGATCATGTGGTGCATGGTGTGGGTGAGGATGCGGCTAACCCTTGGAATACGAAACGGGAAACGGATCGGGAAGGCATTCGCAAAGTGTATGAGGCCTTTTTTGCACAGGTATCTGAGATGACGGTTGAGTATACGGATCGGGTCATTGATCCCGAAAGTCAGGCGGCCGCCATGGTCGTCAGAGTTCGCAATGGCGATGTTTGCATGGAAAATGCGCTGCAGCTCAAATTTGACGCGAGCGGTCATATCATTTTCTTTTACAACTGGTATGGGCAATCTTCGGATTAAACCAAATGCCCAGGCCTGGTGGTGACTCAGGGCTCGACGGTTCGAACAGGGAATAAATCATGAGCATGAAAGACGCATACGGACAAAAACGACAGGCACAATTAGACGAGTGGAATGCGAAGATCGATAACACACGGCCGCCAATGCGTGGGACAATATGAAAAAAAGGCTATTCCGAGGCCTATAATAAGCTTGAAAAGGCTTGGGAAAAATCGGCAAAAGCGTTCAGTTCTGACAAATAGGCGGCGTGAATCGAATCATCGGAGTGAATTTGATAAAGAGGAGTGTTTGAGTGCGTATTGGTGTTTTATTTGGGCTGATTTTACTGTTGAGCGGCTGCTCGGGATCGAATTCATCTGGGGGTTCTGAACCCATTTATGCCGATTCCAGCCAAGAAGCGCTGGATTGGGCGGGGCGCTATATTGGGCGTTTGCCCTGTGCCGACTGTGAGGCGATTGACACGGAATTAATCTTGCAACCGCAGGGCGAGTATCGCTTGAAAATGCGTTACATCGGTCGGTCGGATGATTGGTTCACCGAAACGGGCACTTTTGCTTGGGATAAAGGCGGGCAGGTGATTCAGTTGCAGCCGCTGGAAGGTCAGGGGCGTGCTTTTTTTGTGGGTGAAAATTTACTCTGGTCGCTGGACGCGAATGGCAACCGGATTGAAGGCGCCTTAGCCGATTTGTACAAACTGCAAAAATCGGCAATGGCGACGGATGTGACCGCGCACCCTTGGCGATTGACGGAGTTGAACGGCCAAGCTTTAGCCGCGCTTGAGCGGCCACTTTACATCCTCTTTGAATCCGCCAAAGAGACGGGTATGGCGTCGGCAGACGCTGCCGACACGTCAGAAGCCTTGAGCCAATCCGAACGGGTTTATGGGTTCAGCGGTTGCAATCGTTTTTTTGGCGAAGTGAATTTCAGCCAGGCCAGCTCGAGTGCGGGGCTTGCAAAGGGTGCTGTGGTTTGGGCGGTGGATTTTGCGCGCCTTGGGATGACGCGGATGGCGTGCGAAGGTGAGCCTTATGAAACCCCGTTTATGGAAGCCTTGCAAGAGACCCAGATGCTACAGTTATCAGGTGATGCGCTGATGTTACTGGGGGCTACCGGTCAGGTTTTGGCGACGTTTACGGCGGACGATTCGTTGCAGCCGTAACCCGGACGCCTTGATTTCGGTCAAACTGGATGGTTTTCAGTGGTCTTGTGGGGTAAAAAGTGCCAAAATGAATCACATGATGAAATCTTATCCGTAAGGAACGCCTTATGAGCCTGAGTCCAGTCTGCCGAATACTGAAGTCGGCCCGTCAAACCATTGTGGAGGCGTGGCTGACATCGGACGCTTTGCAGGCCATATTGCAGGCATTGCGGATGTCGGCAGTGCAGTATCGGCAAGACGTGGCGGAACCGGTGTTTGATTACCTGCTGGAAATGCTGGAGATTAAAGGGCAAAAGCCAGATTGCCCAGCAATGCGTAAGCTGGTGGAAACCTTTCTGAATTCCGACATGCATTCGGAAGACGTTTTTCTCAATTGCACCGGGTTTAAAAACATTGTTATCGACACCCTTTACGCTTCGGATGCCGAAGTGCAACAGATTCGAGTCGTGTCCGAGATTATGGATCGCAATCTCTATGAAGTCCTGAAAATCTACAGCCGTGAAAAAATGCTGCAGGATCGACGTTATCACTTTCACGCCAAGTTAATTGAAGAGCACTTGGCAATGAGCAAAACCGATCCACAAGGCATTATCACCTATGTGACCGATGCCTATTGTACCCTCAGCGGTTATGCGTCCAGTGAATTAATTGGGCGAAGTCATGCGATTCTTCGGCATGAGGCGATGCCCGATGGTTTTTTTGCAGAGATGTGGCACGCTTTGAACACGCGGCACAAGTGGTCCGGGGTGATTAAAAATCGCACGAAAGACGGCGGCGAGTTTGTGACCAAAACCGATATTATTCCTTTTTTCGATGAAGCGGGTGAACTGTTGGAGTACATTGCGATTCGCCATGACATTACCGATCAGATGTTGTCCAATATTGACCCTTTGACCGAGCTGTACAATCGCCGTTATTTGATGGAACACTTGGACACAGTGTTGCACAATTACACCGAAACGGCGTTGATGATGGTGGACATTGACCATTTCAAACAGATAAACGATGCCTACGGCCATTTATTTGGCGATGAGGTGTTGAAGCAGGTCGCGCAGCTGTTGCAGGCGGCGACACGAGAACAGGATATCTGCGTGCGCTGGGGCGGTGAAGAGTTTATGGTGCTGTTGCCGCAAAGCACCCTGTCGGCCGCGCAACAGATTGCCGAGCGGATTCGTCACAATACATCCGAACTGGTATTGACGGAAAAAAACAGCGGCGACAGCGTTAAGGTGCAGTGCTCGGTCGGTGTCAGTGTGCAGCGGCTGAACGAAGCGCCGGAGGCGCTGATTGAACGGGTCGATCAGAAACTGTATGAGGCCAAAAACAACGGCCGCAACCGGGTGATTGCTGGTTAAAGGGTTGGCGGGTTATTAAGCTATTGAAGCGATTGAGGTTATTGCGCCCGCACTGAGAAGGTGTCGGTGGCTTTGAGTTTGATGATGGTGGCATTGGGGGTGTTGTTTTCAATCAGCCAGGCGATTTCGTCCTGTTGCTGACTGGCTTCAAACACTTTTTGCCAGACGCGTTCGGTCACTTGCCAACGATAACCGCGCTGGCGCAGGGCGTCTTTCAGCTCAAAGGGCGCACCGGTGGCTTTAATCAGCACTTTCTGCTGACGGATGGCTTGCAGCAGAAAGTGCAGCGCCGGAAGCCGCTCGTCTGAGATCGGCTGGCTCAGTAAATGCGTCAGCGCCTGCACATCATCCAGTGCGCGGTGGGCGTCGTAAAAAAACTGGCCGACTTTCCAGCAGAGAAACTCCTGACTGCGCGAACTGACCTTGGCGAGATGAAACCAGTCAATCTGACTGGCGGAACAGCCCCAGACTTTATCGACAAACAAATGGTGATAACGCTCCACCACCGGACGGTCAAAAGCGGCATTGTGCGCCACACAAAATGGCACCTCCGCCAGATCGGCTTCAACTTCTTGCCACGGAATGCGATGGCCTTGCACGTCTTCCCGAGTCAGGCCGGTCACTTGGGTGACTTCGGCGCTGATGTCGCCTTCCGGTTCGTTGAGGAAGTTTTTCGCGAGTAATACGCGATAGAAGTTTCCGTGCGAATCGAATTCCACCACCTGATAACCCAGTTCAATGATTTCGCAGGCGCTGGTGTCCAGCCCCGTGGTTTCGGTGTCGATAAGGCACACCTGGTGATAAGGCGGCTCTTGCGGCGGATGGTATTGGTTGACCGGGCGAAAACGGCGCAACACTTGATAATCATTGGAGGCGTCGAGTTGTTGCGCTAGGGGTTCTAGTGTGTCGTTTGTTTCAGGTTCCGTTGTCATAGGCACTCTGGTCATAGTCACTCTGTTAGGGTCTGCAATGAAGTTGAAAGGCGGGTGTGAATTGGCGGATGTTTGCAGGTCATTGTGACAAACTGTGTTCGCTTAGGCAAGTTTTTGTCATAAGGGTAGCAAGGTTTGTTGCCTGTGTTGGTTGTGCTGATTTTTCACCGCCAAGCCGCGCTCAAGCGTGCCCACCAGTGCAATCGCAGTTGAATGTGGGCGTCTAGGTGCAAGCGGTGATACTCGCGGTATGCGGTTTCAATGTGTGCGTGGCAGTGGTCGGCTTGGGATAAGTACCGTGCAATGCGGCGTGAATGCGTGCGTGGAATATAGCCCAGTAAACAGGGCGGTTGACTGTTTAACCAAATTTGCACCGCGTTGGCGTCGTATTCATTGTCTGGCTCGTGGCGCAATGTCAGTTCCGCACCGGAAAACAGCAGACCATGATTTTCCACCGCTTCGGTGTCATAGAAATACACCCCTTTAACCGGCAAAACCCATGTCAGAGTGGGGTGAAAAAACCATTCCGTCAGTCGTTTGAACCTGTTTGACCACAGCAAGTCTGGCGGCCTTCAGCGGTTGGGTGTTGCATTGGCTGATTGAGCGGCGCATTGATTTCGCCAGGCCTGGCCGTGTTTTTGCAGACTGTGCAGCAGCTGTTGAATTTCGTCTTGCTGCAGTGATTCTTGTAAATGATTGTAAAAACAGCTGTGCACTTTTAACAGCGATTGCACTAATGACCAGGCCTGGTCGGAAGTCATTTCATAATGGGCATTGAACAAATGCATTGCGGGGTGTTCGTACTCGGGGTGGGGAATTTCCCAAGGCGGAATGCTGGGGAGTTTCATGCCATTGAGTTTGTCCAGCACGAAATGCTGTTCGGTTTTCAAGTGCGGCAGTAGCGATTCAAATACCTCGGCGGCCGCTGAGTTATGGTGCGCGCGCAGCGCATGGGCAAATGTCTGGCAGTGGTAAATGGATTCTTCAATCATCTCATTGACCGCCGCCAACACCCACGCGAGGGTTTTGTGATGGGTTTTTAAATGTGGACGCTCGGCGGCGGTATGATGTTTCAAGTGGGTGCTCATACGCGATGCTCCTCTTCAATAGACGTCAGCCGTGCGCTCAGGTCGGCTGGGCTGTCGGCGGTGTCTAACCGCTGGGCATCGCCTTGGTAGACCGGTAAGTCGGCCTGATAGAAGATGCCGGTGTCGAAACCGTCGCTGCTGTGAATGGCCTGAGCGGCTTCGATGAGGTCGGAGGTGGGGTTGATGTTCAAGGGGCGCATCTGTTTTTGCCACTCTTTTTCTTCGGGACGGAAGGTCACGCAGGGGCTTTTCACTTCAATCAAGGAAAAGCCTTGGTGCTGAATCGCGTCCACCATCAGTTTGCTCAAACCATTCGGGTCGCCGGAAAAGCCACGGGCAATAAAGCTGGCACCCGAGGCCAATGCAATGCCCAATGGGTTAAAAGAGCGAATGCCGGTGCCGTGGGGTGCGAGCTTGCTGTGCCAGTCTGGCGCGGTGGTGGGTGACGGTTGGCCTTTGGTCATGCCATAGACTTCGTTGTCCATGACGATGTAGGTCA
>NZ_JBNGDN010000104.1:0-6662 GCF_049975065.1 Hydrogenovibrio sp. | reverse complement strand
TGTGCAGGCTTGCCCTGCATAGCAAACGGGCATCGGCTGTCGAAGTGCCCAAACAGCATCCACACTCTTTCCACGCTTCAGACTTGAAAATCCCACACACATCTCTATAGTTTCTCTAACCCGAAAAATTTACAACACCACCGGTTTGTCGCAATTGCGGCCCCTTTGGCCTTCAGAGCACGCAAAACCACATAACACAGGTTGATATGACATTATGACAAGACACAATTTCCTTCTCTCAACACTCATGGCCACCACACTCAGCGCCCCCTTTTCCGTTCTCGCCGAGACCGACAATCCCCCGCTTGAAGAGCAGAAAACCCTCAAACTGTGCGTCGATTACCACGATCTCACGTCTGAAAAAGACAAGCAGGCTTACATCAAAGAACTGGATCGCCGCGGCCAACTGAGTGTCAAGGATCACGAGAATTTCGACGCGCAGAAAGTGGAAAACGGCTCCACCATGTGCGGCATGTATATGATGCTCGGCAAACCCTTGCAGGAAGAAGGCATGCAGATTCGTCCCATGGTTTACAAAGTGGTGCACGTCTACCCCAAACACTACTACGTTACCCAAGTCGGCATGGTCATGGAAAACTACGAACGCAAACCCGGCGAACTGCCACCGAAGCTGACGGCCCCCAAGCCGGATGTACAACCACCGCCAGTGATGTTTAACGCCCCCGGCGGCAATCCGCATCACGCCCCGCGCCCACAGTAAGGGCATCTATACATTTTGCCGCAAAGTGATTAGAATAACGGCCACATTATTAACCAAGATCGGGAAATCCCAGCATGACACAAGATGAACTGAAACAAGCGGTGGCCAAAGCCGCCATTGAATACGTTGAAGCCGATACCTTCATCGGTGTTGGCACCGGCTCCACCGCCAACTTTTTTATTGACGAACTGGCGAAAATCAAAGGCAAAATCAAAGGCGCTGTCGCCAGCTCCGAAGCCACTGCCGAGCGTCTAAAAAGCCACGGCATTCCGGTGCTGGAATTGAATTCGGTGGATGAATTATCCGTCTACATCGACGGTGCAGACGAGGCCGACCCCAAGCTCAATCTCATCAAAGGCGGCGGCGGAGCTTTGACGCGTGAAAAAATCGTTCTGGCGGTCGCCAAACAGTTCGTATGCATTGCCGATGACAGTAAAAAAGTCGATGTCCTGGGCAAATTTCCGCTGCCAATTGAAGTCATCCCCATGGCACGCAGCTATGTCGCCCGCGAAATCGTCAAACGCTTTGGCGGTGAACCGGTTTTGCGTGACGGATTTACCACCGATAACGGCAATGTCATTCTCGACATTCACGGTTTGGAAATTCTCAACCCAGTGGCCATGGAAACCGAACTGAACAGCATCGTCGGTGTGGTCACCAATGGGTTATTTGCCGCCCGCAATGCCGACATTTTCCTGTGCGGCACCGCCAATGGCGTGGAAACCATTAAACGTCCGTAACCTCACAACGCCCTAATCACGATGAGCGCACTATGAATAAAATTGCAAGCCAACTTTTCGGACTGTCGGTCGTCGTCTTAATCGGCGTTTTACTCTACCTGACAGTGTTTTCCGATGGTCTGGGGAAAGCGCCCGATATTACCGTCAAAACCGCCAGTGGTGACACCCTGCAACTGAACAAACCGCTCAAACCGGTGCTGGTCAGTTTCTGGGCGACCACCTGCCCCGGCTGCATTGCCGAAATGCCGCATTTTGCGGAAATGAAACAAACGTTCGGTGACAAATTTGAAGTCGTCGCCATCGCCATGTCTTATGACCCGGCGGAACAAGTCGCCAAATTCATTGAGAAAAACCCTTATCCTTTTTCCTTTGTACGCGACACAGACGGCCAGATGTCGCAAGCCTTCGGAGAAGTCTTGCTGACGCCAACCAACTTTTTGATTGCCCCCAACGGCAATATCGTCTACCAGAAAATCGGCGAAGTGGATTACGGACTGATCAAAGAACGGCTTCGTCAGATGACCCCCGACTTGTAAAGTCGCATAATCACCAGGCCTGGCAAAAAGCCGGGTTCACTCATTCGCAACACGAGAATCTTTACGGAAATTTTTACAGGAATCTTTACCTATGTCTCAATCACACCTGCTTTTTCAAGCGGCTCAACAACACATCCCCGGTGGAGTCAATTCCCCCGTCCGCGCCTTTAAAGGGGTCGGCGGCGAGCCGGTTTTTTTTGAAGCCGCTCAAGGCGCTTACCTAACCGATGTGGACGGCAAGCAATACATCGACTATGTCGGCTCTTGGGGGCCTGCGATTTTAGGCCATGCCCATCCAGACGTGATTCAGACAGTACAAAAACAGGCGGAAAAAGGCCTTTCTTTCGGTGCGCCCACGGCGCTGGAAACCACCATTGCCGACCTGGTCTGTGAACTGATTCCGTCCATCGACATGGTGCGCATGGTCAGCTCCGGCACCGAAGCCACCATGACGGCGATTCGCCTGGCGCGCGGTGTCACAGGACGCGACAAAATTGTCAAATTTGAAGGCGGCTACCACGGCCACTCCGATTCACTGCTGGTCAAAGCCGGTTCCGGCGCCTTGACACTGGGCGAACCTTCCTCACCGGGGGTGCCAAAATGTCTGGCGGAACAAACCCTCACTTTGACCCACAATGATTCGGATGAAGTGCGTCGTGTTTTCAGTGAAATCGGCGATCAAATTGCCTGCATTATCGTGGAACCCGTGGCTGGAAACATGAACTGCATCCCGCCGGAAGACGGCTTTCTGCAAACGTTGCGTGACGTTTGCGACGATTCCGGTGCGGTGTTGATATTTGACGAAGTGATGTGCGGTTTCCGAGTCGGCTTAACGGGTGCTCAAGGGCGTTACGGCGTGACACCTGACCTCACCACCTACGGCAAAGTCATCGGCGGCGGCATGCCGGTCGGCGCCTTTGGCGGCAAACGCGAGATTATGCAACACATCGCGCCCTTGGGACCCGTGTATCAGGCCGGCACTCTGTCCGGCAATCCGATTGCCATGTCCGCTGGCTTAAAAACCTTGCAACTGATCGCAGAAGACGGCTTTTTCGAAGCCTTGGAAGCCAAAACCCAGCAACTGGTGGACGGCCTGCAACAGGCGGCGGATGAGGCCGGCATTCCTTTCACCACCAATCAGGTCGGCGGCATGTTCGGTTTTTTCTTCAGTGACGAAAAAATCATTCGCCGTTATGCGCAAGTGGCTAAAGGCGACATGGCACGATTCAAACGTTTCTACCACGGCATGCTAAACGAAGGGGTCTATTTGGCACCGTCCGCGTTTGAAGCCGGATTCGTTTCCAGTGCGCACAGCGATGCCGACATTCAGGCCACCATTGACGCCGCGCGCAAGGTCATGGCGACGCTGTAACCGCACGCCTTGACCGCGCCAAAGTTGCTGAAACAAATGCCCAGGCCTGGGCATTTTACACCCGCAAACTGGGTTCGAAAATCTATGCCGCACCATTCGATTGACGACTTGATTCGACTGTTTGATAACCGCTTTCTGAACACCCACAATACCTGTCTGGTGTGTTGTGAAGAAGAGCCCATTTACCGCCCAGCCGATCACGCTTTTCCACACCATCGCATTATTTTCGCGCACGGTTTCTTTGCCTCCGCTTTGCATGAAATCGCGCACTGGTGCATTGCTGGAAAAGAACGTCGCTTACAGGAAGATTTTGGCTATTGGTACGAACCGGACGGACGCAGTGTGGAACGCCAAGCGGCGTTTGAAAAGGTGGAAATCAAGCCCCAGGCATTGGAATGGATTTTTTCGGTGTGCGCCGACTTTCCGTTTGTGTTCAGCGCCGATAATCTCAGCGGTGGCGTCGGTGTATCCGCGGCGTTTCAGGAAAATGTTCACCAACAGGTGCTGACGTACTTAGAAAAGGGGTTACCCAAAGACGCCCAGGCCTGGGCAAAAACCTTGCTGAACCAGTATCGCCCGCAAACGACCTTAGGCACCCTATCGCCGTGCGCGTTCGAGATGCGTCGCGATTAACCCGAAAATCGGGTTAAATGAGCGTGAACCCCTATTTTTTTCGCGGCGGTTTCAGCGCCCACACAATGACGCCTACCAGCACCAGCAACAGTCCAATTTCAAGCAGTGCCCACATAACGGTAATCGTGTCTCCGGTTAATCGCCGATTTTAACAATATTCCCTTCCAAGCCATCGGACAACTTCGCCAGGCCGCTTTCAATTTTATGATGAATGGTGTCAATATCATCGTAAACCGCCACCTTGACAATCACCGCCTGCAGCTCAATATTTTTGATTTCTTTCTTCTGATCTTTGACCACCAACTTTTTCTTAGTGACCACTTCGCGGATGGTTTCAATATACTCAGGCAATTGGTGCACCGGAAAGGAAGGCGATGGAAAGACCGCAAACTCATCTTCCTGCAACCGCATCATTGGCCAGTTTTCGTCGGTTTCAGACTGAATAATTTTCACCACCAGTCGGATAATGCTGTCGCCCAGTAGCCAAGAAAGCTCTTCGTTATAACTGTCCAGCTTTTTAATATCGAACACAATAAAATGGCGCTTGGTCACAATACCGGACATGGACTCTTTTAAGAACACGTCCAAGGTTTTTTGAAAATAGCTTTTATCCGGCAACCCCGTCAGGAAATCGCGGCTCATATTCTGTTCGACTTCAACCACTTCATTCTGAACGCTTTCAAGCTGTTTCACGTTTTTCTGCATCCAGAGGGTGGTTTCCACCGATCTCGACTCAACCGCTTGCAGTTCGCTCAAGGCTTCAGACAAAATAATGCCGATGGCTTCTCGTGTTTTGGCCACACTGAGGCTGTCGCGCATATCCCCTAAACTGCCTTGATGACCCCGCACATTTTCGACAAAGTCATGAATTTTGTTTCTCAGGTCATTGGCCTTGTCGATGATACTGGCGGTATGGCGATTCAGTCCCAAGCTTTCCCGATAATACTCCTTGAGAACATAGACTTCGTAAAGTTTTTCATAGGATGCCTGCGAAATCGGCTGCCCCGTGGATAAAAACGACTTCATTCTGGCAATTAACGCCTTGTTTTCGCCCGCGTAATACAAAAACCAAATACTGAACGTCATCGGCGTCGGCTCAATGTTCTGTTGCGCCATAAACTCAATCGCCTTGCGTGCCGCTATCTGATGATTCATTCCGTCATTATCCTTGATGCTATTGCGCTGGTTTACTCCGGCTAATCCGTCGTTGACAAAGCCGTCAACAACCGCTGGTGCAAACCACCGAAACTGCCATTACTCATAAACACCACCTGATCGCCCGGCTGCAGTGTTTGCCGCAAACAATCCAGCAGTGTTTCATAACTGTTTTCAACCAAAACCGGCTTTGAAAACGCCGAGGTTTCCAGTTGCCACGGCCAATCCGGATCAATAAACGCATAAACGGCATCGGCTTCATCAAAGGCATGCGGCAAACTGTGTCGGTGAAGCCCCATGCGCATGGTATTGGATCGCGGTTCAAACACCGCCACCAGCCGATTGAAGTTCGATTGTGCCTGCATTTTAGCACGCACCCCTTGCAGCGTTGTGGCGATGGCGGTGGGATGATGGGCAAAATCGTCGTAAACCGTCACCCCATTCACTTCACCCATCCGAGTCATGCGACGGCGAATGCCCTCAAAACGACTCAAGGCCGCCACACACTCCGCCACCGGCACACCGCAATGATGTGCGGCCGCCATGGCGCTGAGCGCATTGCGGACATTATGGTTTCCGGTCATGCCCCAGCGAACTTCACCAAACGACTGCCCCTGATACACCACCTCAAACACCCCTCCATCGTCTTGACGCAGGATGGACTGCCATTCCGAGTCATCCGATCCCTGGTAGGACACCTGTGTCCAGCAGCCTTTTGCCAGAACATCTTGCAAGGCCACGTCATCGTCGGGACAAATAATTAAACCGTTGCCGGGCACAGTGCGCACCAAATGATGAAACTGGGTCTGAATGGCCGCCAGACTGTCAAAAATGTCGGCGTGATCGAACTCCAGATTATTCAGCACGCAGGTGCGCGGGTGGTAATGCACAAACTTGGAGCGTTTATCAAAAAAAGCGGTGTCGTATTCATCCGCTTCCACCACAAAAAATGGGGATTGCCCCAATCGTGCCGAAACACCGAAATTCTCCGGCACGCCGCCAATCAGAAACCCGGGATTCAAGCCAGTGGCCTCCAGAATCCAAGCCACCATGGACGCCGTTGAGGTTTTGCCATGCGTGCCCGCCACGGCGACCACCCAGCGATCTTTAAGCACATTTTCGGCCAACCACTGCGGGCCGGACGTATAAAACTGCTGAGCGTTTAACGTCTGCTCCACCGCCGGATGCCCGCGACTGAGCGCATTACCGATGACCACCGCCTCAGGCGCATCGGCCAAAAAATCGTCTTCATAGCGACTGACCGCAATGCCAGCCTGCTGCAACTGCGTACTCATCGGCGGATAAACCGCCTGATCCGACCCCGACACCTCATGCCCCAAACTTTTGGCCAACTGGGCAATGCCGCCCATAAAGGTTCCGGCAAGGCCTAAAATATGCACCTTCAATCTCATTCCTTTTTATATGCTGTTGCGACAGGGCAAATGACAGCTTTTGCTTGCCCAAAAGCGTGGAACCTCTTAAACTGCCTTTATGACGCATTCATT
>NZ_JBNGDN010000103.1:0-6672 GCF_049975065.1 Hydrogenovibrio sp. | reverse complement strand
GAGGTTTGATTATGTGGCTCCCTAAATTAATGGACATTGCTTCGCCTGCGGTGGTGACGGTGGATGACAGTCAGTCGATTCACGAAGCCGTGCGCTTGATGGTGGAGCGCGGTCTTCGGGATGTGGTTGTTACCGGGAAAGCTGGGTTGCGAATTATTACGGCACGGGAGTTGATTCAATTGCGCTTGCAGCAGGTTGATTTTGAGCGACCCTTGAAGCAAGTTGAGTTGAATGCCGTTCCGACAATGGCCAGCGATGCTTCGGTGTTGCAGGCGCTGGAGGTGGTTCGCAGCCATCCCGACGAGCACTTGTGTTTGTTGGATGAGAGCAGTCAGTTGGTGGGGATTGTCAGTTTGACGGATTTAACCCATTATCTGGAACCGGCGAATTTGGCGAACGCGAAAACGCTGGGGGATGTGGTCAGCTTGTCTCGCTATGTGGCAGTGCCGGCCGAGCAGCCGCTGGAACAGGTGTTTGCAAAATTAAATCTGGCGCAGCAGACGCTGGCGGTGGTGTTTGATACCGCGGCGGAGGCCAGTTCAAATTCAGGTTCGGGCGCCGTGGGTGTGATTACTCAGAGTGATATTATCCGGCTGTTTTCGCAGAGGGCGGATTTGAGTCAGCCAGCGGGTTCGTTAATGTCCGCGCCGCTAAAAACCTTTGCCAGCGACTTAACCTTGAGTGAAACGCTGGAACGGGCGCGACACTATCAGGTGAAACGCATTTTGGTGGTGGAACCGCAGACGGGCGAAATGCTGGGGGTGTTGCATCAAAAAGAGCTGGTGACGCTGGTTTACCAGGCCTGGCAAGAACGGCTGACGGTTGAGAGTGAGCGCTTAAAAACCGAACGGGATTTATTTGCCGGTGGCCCGGTGCTGGTGTGCAAATGGCGGCCTGAGGCGGGTTGGCCGGTGGCCTTTGTGTCGGCCAATGTCTCTGATATTCTGGGCTATGACGCGTCCACGCTGCTGGCGGATGGTTTTCAGTTTGTTTCGCTGGTGCATCCAGATGATCTTGAGATGGTGGGCAAAGAAGTTTCACAATATATTGATGAAAACCGGACGTTTTGGGAGCAAACCTATCGGTTAATAAACGCTCAGGGCGAACCACGCTGGTTTTACGATTACACCCGTCCGGTGTATGACGACCAAGGCGAGGTGGTTGAAATACTGGGCTATCTCATCGACCAGACCGAGATTAAGCAGGCGCACAGCCGTTTAGCGGAGCTGGCGAAAAACATTCCTGGCCTGATTTATGAACTGGTGCGCTTTGCGGATGGGCACTTTGCGTTTTCATTTGCCAGCCCAGCCATTGCCGACCTGTTTGATGTGATGGTTGATGATGTCGCCGTGGACGCCAGTGTGGTTTTTGAGCGGGTGCATCCAGAGGATTTGCCAGAATTGATGGTTTCCATTGAGGAGTCCGCCAACCGCTTGACCCCTTGGGCGCACGAATTCCGGGTGCAGCTGCCCAGTGGTTTGACGCGTTGGTTAAGCGGCCAATCCACCCCCATGGCACGAGAGGATGGTGCCATTACTTGGCATGGTTTTATGCACGACATAACCAATGCCAAGCAGGTTGAGGAAGCATTGCGGGAAAGCGAGACCCGTTTTCAGCAACTGGCGTCATCGGTGGATGTGGCGTTTTGGATTCGCACCCAAGAAAAGATGCTTTATATCAATGAAGCCTTTGAAAAAATCTGGGGGATTCCGCGCGAAGCCCTCTACGACAACCCCAATCGTTTTTTGCACAGTGTCCACCCAGAAGACTTGGCTGGGGTTTTGAGTGGTTTGCAGGCGTTTCACCACAGCGATCTGTTTGAAATGGAGTATCGCATCCTCAGACCGGACGGCGATGTGCGGTGGGTTCGGGTCAAGGCGTTTAAGGTGGAAGGCACGGCCGGTAATCGTAATGCCGGAACCGCAACCGATATTACCGAACAGAAGCGTCAGCAATTGGCTTTGGAAGCGGCACGTTTGTCGATGGCGGAAAGCGAAGCGAAATTCCGCACGTTGGTGGAGAACCTGCCAGTGGTGATTTATCGCTGTGAAGTGAACGCGCCCTGGCGTATGTGGCACATCAGTCAGAATGCCCAAAAGCTGTGCGGTTACGATTCCAATGAATTTTTGACGGGGAAGTTGACCTGGGCGGATGTGATTCTGGAAGCGGACATGGCAAAGGTGGAAGCGGCTGTCCAGGCGGCTGTTCAGCAGCGAACCCAGTACACCATCGAGTATCGTGTGCGTCATTGCGACGGCCATATTTTGTGGGTCAGCGAAACCGGCTCGGCGCAGAACTACGATGCTGAGGGAAACCCGGAGTATCTGGATGGCGTGATTTCGGATATTAACGACCGCAAAATTGAGCAAAGCAAGCGCGAAGCGTCGGAACAGCGTTTGAAGGACGTGATTGAAGCGGCGGGGGAATATGTTTGGGAAGTCGATCTGGAGGGGCGCTATCTGTTTGCTTCCGAGCAGATTACCCAAATGCTGGGGGTGTCGCCGGAATCGGTGTATCAGCACACGCCGTTTGATTTTATGCCGGAAGACGAGCAGGCGCGTGTCGGCGCGTTTTTTGCCGATAAGGTTGAACGTCGCGTTGGCTTTCGCAATCTGGAACACCGTTCCATCCATGTGAATGGTGACACCGTCTGGCAAAGGGTCAGTGGGGTGCCGGTGTTTTCCGAAACTGGCGAGCTGGTAGCTTATCGCGGCACCGCCATGAACATGACGGAGCAAAAGGCGTATCAGACCAAGCTTGAAGAGGCTAAGCGAGAAGCGGATGCCGCCAATAAAGCCAAGTCGGAGTTTCTCGCCAATATGAGCCATGAGATTCGCACGCCGATGAACGGTATTTTGGGCATGAGTGAGTTGGGTCTGAAACAACCGGATCCGGCCAAAATGCGTGACCAGTTTCGCAAGGTTCACTCTTCCGGGTGCTTACTGTTAGGCATTATTAATGACATTCTTGACTTCTCCAAAATCGAAGCGGGCAAGATGACACTCGATCCGCAGCCTTTTTACCTGAATACCTTGATGGATAATTTGACCAGCCTGTTTATGGGACAGGCCAGTCAGAAGGCGATTGAGCTGACTATGGTGGCCGAAGGTTTGGAGCGAGCCTGTTTCTGTGCCGATGAGCTACGGTTGCGTCAGGTGTTGACCAATCTGCTGGGAAATGCCGTGAAGTTTACCGAACAGGGGGCGGTGCGATTAAGCATTACCCAAGAGTCGCTGGAAAATGACCAGGCCTGGCTGCGTTTTTCGGTTGAGGATACTGGCATTGGCATGACGGCTGAACAAGCGAGTAACCTGTTTCAAGCCTTTACCCAAGCCGACAGCAGCATTACCCGAAAACATGGCGGTACAGGACTCGGATTGGTGATCAGTGAGCGTCTGGTTACCCTGATGGGCGGCGGCTCCATTCACTTGCAGACGCAGCCAAATGAAGGTTCCTGCTTTGCGTTTTCCGTACCGTTGCTCTTGTGCTCGCAAGCGGATAAACAACGGATGGGACATGCTGTTAGTGCTCACTCCCCTTTGCTGTCGTTTCAAGGGCGCGTATTGTTGGTGGAGGACAATGAAATCAATCAAGAGGTGGCGAGCGAACAGCTGAAAGGGCTGGGCATCTCGGTGGCGCTGGCGGAAAACGGTGCGGTGGCGGTTGAAATGGCGCGCGCGCAACCCTTTGACTTGGTGCTGATGGACATTCAAATGCCGATTATGGACGGTTATCAGGCTTGTCGAGCGATTCGCGCATTTGCCCCGACGCTGCAGATTGTCGCTTTGACCGCAGCCGCCATGGTGGAGGATCGTGATAAAGCCATTGAAGCGGGCATGAATAATCATCTCAGTAAACCCTTGGATCTGGTCGCGCTGCAAAAGGTATTGGAGCAGTATTTGACGGTAGATACATCGGTCAACTTGCCTTCCGAAGTGGCGACTTTGGACGGCGGCGATGTCCAAAGTGTCGAGACGGCTTCCGAACCAGTGCTGTTGGATACGGCGGCGGGAGTGGCGCTTTTGGGCGGTAATCAGGTGCTGTATCAGCGTTTGCTGCGGCGCTTTCTGGCGCAACTGGCCGAAGACCGCGATGAATTGGTTGCTTGGCTGATGGCCGCTTCCGCCAATGAAGCCGGTGTTCAGGATCGCGTCTATGAGCGAAACCATACACTCAAGGGTGTGGCCGGTAATCTTTCAGCTCAAAGACTGTTGCGGCAGGCTCAGATGATTGACGATTGTTTAAAACACAAGCAATGGCCGGAACCGCCGTTGGTGGCGGCTTTTTCGGAAGTGTTGGCCGATACTCAGGCTGCGATTGAGGCTTATCTGCAGTCAAATAACGCGGACACTTCACCGGGAAGCTTGCCTGATTTAGCGGGTCTAGAGCGTTTAAAGCATCGTATTCATGCCTGCGAGTTCATTGATGAATCCGACTTGATGCCGTTAGCCGTTGGCTTTTCCGAGTCGCAGCAGCTTTTGTGGGAAGCGATGCTGGAAGCGCTGGATGGACTGGATTTCGAGTTGGCTGAAAGTGCGCTGGATGATTTGCTTTATACCCTGCAGAGTGACGGCGACGGCCACTGAAATCCGCTTTTATTGCACACTGTGACGCTGTGCGCTTGATAAGCTATCGGCTTATTATTTATCACAGGAGATGAAACCCGTTATGATTCAGCATGAACGATTGGCTTTGGCGCTGACCTTGACGTTACTTCCCTTGGCGGGCGTCGCTGCGGATGCGCGTGATCAAGACCCGTATGTCGCAGGGTTTGAAGCGTATGCTAAAGAAATGCAGGCGGTGCCGGGCGATGCCTCAGCCAATAATGCGGTGAGTGCTTATGCCCAGGAAGTGGTTCAGGTTGAAAAACAGGTTGGTTACATTGGCGATGTGTTGCCGATTCCCAAAGCCACCAAGGTGATGGACGGTGTTTATACGGTGGTGGGCAGCTTTCTGTGGGGCACGCCGAGTAATTTTGGCTTGAATAACAATTTGTCGGCCATAATTTTTGCAGACGGTGTGTTTGTCTATAATGCCGGTGCCAATGAGGCGCTGGCCTACAGTTTCCACCAGCAAATCAAACGCTTGACGGATAAGCCAGTGAAATGGGTGGCAATGGAAAATAACCAAGGCCATGCCTATATGGGTGCCAGCTATTGGTGGGATATTGGGGTGAAAAACCTCTATCTGGAAACCCTGGCCACCGAGAATGCGCACAAACAGTTTGCCAGCACCAAAGCGCGTTACGCGGCGGAGCGCGGGCGTGCCATTACGGCTTCGGCCTACGATGTGACCGAGCATTTCACCACCTTTGAGGGCGAAATGGTGGTGGATGTCGGCGGCGGGGAAACCGTTGAACTGATTAATTTCGGCGGCGGCCACACCCCGAGCATGACGGGGATGTATGTGCCGTCGCGCAAACTGCTGTTCACCGGCGACCTCGGGTTTAACGAACGCTTACCCGGGCTGTTTGACGACAGCCATTATAAAGAATGGATGGATTCATACAACAAGATGGTGTCGATGGTTCCGAAAGATGTGGTGGTGATTCCAGGGCATGGCACGCCCACCGATCTGGCGACGCTGAAGCGTCAGACGTATGATTATCTGGCCGATCTGGAAACGCAGGTGCGCGCCATTGTGGAAGCCGGTGGCACGCTGGAAGACGTGGAGGCGATTGATCAGTCCAAGTATCAGGATCGCCCAGTCTTTGACCAATTGGCCAAACCGAATGCGGTGAATATGTACCACCAAATGATGGCAGAAAAATCGAAAAGCTAAGACGACATTTGTCCTGTCAACGAAACGGCCAGGCCTGGTAACATTGACCAGGCCTGGCCGTTTTGCGTTTTATGCGATTTGAATGCTAGCCCGTGAATGCAAACCTGTAAGTGCAACTTCGTGAAAGCAACGCTTAACCCAGCCACCCCATTATGCCCAAAAGCATGGCGTAGCGCAGCCCTTTGCCCGTGACGACCAGCAGCACAAACCAGATAAATCGAACGCGCATGATTCCCGCCACCAGGGTCAAGGCATCGCCAAAAATGGGTGCCCATGCCAGCAACAGTGACCAGGTGCCGTAGCGTTGAAACCAGCGCTGGGTTTTGGCCAGCGCAGCGGGTTTGATTGGAAACCAGCGGCGATCTTGAAAATGCAGAAGGTAACGCCCTAAAGCGTAATTGACCATCGAGCCGAGGCTGTTACCGGCGGTCGCCCAGAGCCAGAGCGTGAAGGGGTCGTTTCCGGCCGCGGCCAAGCCCACCAGCAGCACTTCCGACCCGGCCGGAAACAACGTCGCGGCGAGAAACGATAAAGCGAATAAGGATAGGTAAGCGTCCATCTGGGTGACGCTGGGCTATTTTGGACTCAAGTGGTAAAGCTTGCCCGAATCCGTGGCGACATACAGCCGACCTTGCGCGTCCTGTGCCAGACTGCGGATGCGCTGGTTTAAGTCTTTTAATAAGCGGTGTTCCGCAAGGGGCTGACCGTCCGGTGACAGCACCACTTGGTTCAAATGTCGCAGCACCAACGAGCCGGCAAACAGGTTTCCTTGCCACTGCGGAAACGCATTGCCGGTGTACAATAGCAGGCTGCTCGGGGCGATGGACGGAATATAGACCTTGATTGGGTCGATCATCCCGGCTTGATGCGGCCGGCCGACCGGTTCGCCGC
>NZ_JBNGDN010000102.1:0-6704 GCF_049975065.1 Hydrogenovibrio sp. | reverse complement strand
GGAGTATTTAAAATCGGGACAGTTGATTGATAAAAACGGTAAGGTTCAAGATGCGTTAAAACTCGCTTTAAAACACGATACGTTGACACTGCCAACCGAATTTGAACCGATTCAAACAGACATTGAGCGTATTCTGAAAAAAGTGGCGGGCGGTTTGGATGTGAAGGATGCCCGACAAACCCATACGGCGACTCCGAAAAAAGAAGTTATTCTGGGGGCGGAATTTAACGCTTTGTGGGAGCGCATTAAGTACAAAACCGTTTATCAGGTGAATTTTGATCTGTCAAAACTGGTGGCCGACTGCGTTCATGAGATGCAGGTGAATATGGTCATTGCCAAACCCAAATTTAAAACAGGGTTGGCTGAAATTACCATTGATCGTAGTGGTGTTGGCGTAACAGGCATTAAAGAAACCACTCAAACCCACGATGCTCAATACCAATCTTTGCCAGATGTATTGACCTATTTGCAGAACAAAACCCAGCTAACTCGAAAAACCTTGGCCAGAATTTTAACGGAAAGCGGTCGCCTAAAAGACTTTGCCAAGAATCCACAAAAATTCACCGAAAAAGCATTGGAAATTATCCAACGTAAAAAAATGCATGCGCTGGTCGATGGTATTAGCTATCAAAAAATCGGTGATCAAAGCTTCTATGCCCAAGAGTTATTCTTAGAAGAAGAACTGAAAGGCTATTTGGAGCAGAATATGATGGAAGTGGATAAGAGTGTTTACAGTCATATTGTCTACGACTCCAATACCGAATCCGCTTTTGCCACAGGACTGGAACAAAATGAAGATGTGAAGCTTTACACAAAATTACCAAGCTGGTTTAAAATCGACACGCCATTAGGGTCGTACAACCCTGACTGGACAGTTCTTATAGAACAAGATGGTAAAGAAAAACTGTACTTTGTTGTTGAAACAAAAAGCAGCCTGTTGTCGGAGGACTTGCGCCAGAGCGAAAACGACAAAATCCAATGCGGCCGTGCCCATTTTCAGGCCTTGGATAATGAAGTGGATTTTATCAAAGCCGCCTCAGCGGGGGATCTCATCGACCGCATCGCCTGATGTGAGCCATAGAGGATTGAATTCAAGGAGGGTAAATTTCTGTGACGGTTTGTGTTTAAATAGTGAATTAGCTGTCCTATATTTGCAGCCGTTAAGGAGTTTTTTATGTACAGTGAACCGGAGTCGGATCGGATTCCTGAGTTGCCGCAGCGGGTGAAAGCCTTTTGCGAGCGGCGCGAGCCTTATTTGCCCAATGCGCAGACGGACGACGATTTTATCGACGCCATGCGCGATATTACGCTTTGGCATCAGCAGCAAAGCCCTTGGTATCGGCGTTTTTCCGAATTAAACGGGGTGGAAGCCGCCGAGATTCAAACGATGGACGATGTGCTGGCCTTGCCGCCGATTCACGCCAATTTCTTCAAACGCAATCAGGTGTTGTCTCTGCCCGACCAGGGGCAGTTGAAAACCCTCACCTCTTCCGGCACCACCGGGCAGAAAAGTCAGATGTTTTTTGATGAATTCACTTTGGGTCACGCCCGTGACATGGTGCTGCGCATTATGGAGCAGCGCGGGGTCATGTCCGATCAACCCGCGCATTATCTGGTCAACGCCTATGAACCCTATGAAGGGCTGAAGGTCGGTACCTCCAACACCAACCAGTTTCTGATGCAGTTTGCACCGGTGGCGGATCAGTTCTGGACGCTGCGCTATCTGGGTGCGGAAGGGCATCAGTTTGACGGTTTCGGTGCCATCAACAAACTCAAGCAATGGGCGCAGGGCGATACCCCTGTGCGGATCATCGGTTTTCCGGCGTTTTTGCATTTTATTCTGCAACGCATGGCGTCCATGAACGAAGCGCCGCTGCGGCTGCCGGAAGGCAGTTGGGTGATGTTCGGCGGTGGCTGGAAAGGCCATGCCGATCAGGCCATTTCCCGTGAAGACATGCGTGCCCAGATTGCGCACTGGCTGGGCATTCCTGAGACGTCGGTGATTGAGAGTTTCGGCTCGGTGGAGCACAGCATTCCTTACGTCACCTCGCGTCAGCACCGTTTGCATCAACCGATCTGGTCGCGGGTGGTGATTCGGGATGTGAAAACCCTGCAACCTTTACCGCCTGGTGAACCAGGGTTTTTGTCGTTTGTGTCGCCTTATATTACCTCTGTGCCCGCGCACAGTATTGTGATGGGCGATATGGCGGTCTGGCACGAGCCGGATCTGGCGGATGCCGAAGAACCGCCGACGCCTTGGTTTGAAATACTGGGGCGCGCCGGGGTATCGGCCAACAAGAGTTGCGCGGTGGCCGCTGCGGAAATGTTGAAGTGAACGGTGATGATCGGACGTAATCAAAACGGTTAAGGCGATCAAGACGACTAAGACGACAAAAAAACGGGGATAAAACAGAAGATGGCACAGCATTTTTGGTTTGGGGCGTGGCTCGATCACGCCCAGTTGGCGGACAAGGCGGCTCAGTTGCCGGACGTGGTTCAGGCGGCGTTGGACGCGCCTTTTCCGTATGACGATTTTTACCAGGCCTGCGAACGGGTGGCGGCGGATCTCAGCACCGACTCGCCTTTGTTTGACAGCTTGGTGGCGGCGGTCGCAACGGATATGGATGCGCAGGAAGCGCGTGACATGATTCGCGCCATGCCGTCGGATTTGCAAAAGGCTACTTTGCAGAAAAAACTGCTCAGCGAACTGGGAACCGCCAGGCCTGGTGATTTGGAGCGTCGTTATCCCGACCGGCAATTTGAAGCCTGGTACCCGGTTGGGTTGGTGACGCACGTCATGCCGGCGAATGTGTTTCTGGTGGCCGCGCTGGGGCTGGTGGAGTCGTTGCTGGCGGGCAATCTGAATGTGGTCAAGCTCAGCGCGCGCGATTCGGCGTTTGCCGCGCTGTTTGCCGAGGCTCTTTGTCAGGCCGACCCGGGCGGACGTTTGCAGCAGTATGTGGCGGTGGTGCATGTGTCGTCGTCCGATCAGGACTTATTGCAAACCTTTTTCGATCAGTCGGATGCGGTGTCCGTCTGGGGTGGGGAAAAGGCGGTCGCCGCCGTGCGCGACATGACCGGCGAAGGCACGCGCGTGATTGCCTGGGGGCATAAAATTTCTTTTAACTATTTTGCTGAGGATCTGTTTGCGGACGAAGCGGCCTATCAGCAGGCGATTGAGGGCACGATGCTGGATATGTGTCGGCTGGACCAGCAGGCCTGCTCCAGTCCACAGTCTTTGTGGGTGGAGGGCGATCGCGCCCGCTTGAACCAAGTGGCGGAAGACCTGGCTGCGGCGCTGAAAGCCAAGGCGCACACCTTGCCCACGAAAATACCCGGCCTGGCGGAACAGGCGGAAATCACCACCGTGACCACCATTGCCAAAGCCGAGCAGGCGTTTGGGGTGACACAAGTGTGGGAATCGGATACTGACAAATCGCCCTGGCGGTTGTTGTTGGATGAACGCCCGGGCCTGACACCGTCGCCCTTGTATCGTACCTTATGGATTCGACCGATTGAACGTCGGCAGATTCCGATGCTGTTGCGCCCGATGCGTGCCTGGTTGCAGTCGTGTGGCTTGGCGTGCGGGCAGGGTTCCTTGACGGAAGTCACCCGTTATCTGCTGGGTTCCGGCGTGACACGCATTGCCCGCCCGGGAGAAATGATGGGCGGTTATCAGGGTGCGCCGCACGACGGCGTTTATGCCTTGCAGCGGTTTACCCGCCGAGTGACGGTGGATGCCCCGGCACAGCTGTTGGCGAAAAGCGGCGTCGGCCGTTTGGCCGAACTGGAGACGTCTCCCGTCGAACGTCCAGCCGCGACGCCGGAGACCCCTATTACCGGCAAGCCCGAGTTTCGCGCCTTGGCCGAGGCCTTTGAACAGCCAGACCTGGTGTTTCGCAGCGGCGGTTCCAGCGGGGCACCGGTCTGGTCGAAGTTCACCTGGGATGATTACCATCTGCAAATGCGCTTTGCCGCCCATGGCATCGTGGCCGCTGGTTTGGATCCGGAGCGCGACCGGGTCATCAACCTGTTTGCGGCTGGACAGATGTACGGCAGTTTTATCAGTTTCTGGACGATTCTGGAAACCCTGCGCGTGCCGCAGCTGCCGATGGGCATCGGCGATTATTACGATGAAGTGATTGACGTCATCCAGCGCTTTGACGCCACCGCGATGGTCGCTCCGCCGTCGTTTGCCATTGCGCTGTTTGAGCGCGGTGGCGAGCGGTTGAAAAACGGTTCCTTGAAAAAAGTGTTTTACGGCGGCGAACTCATGACCGCCTCTCAAGTGGCGTTTTTAAAGGCACATGGGGTGACGGTGGTGCGTTCAGCCGCCTATGGTTCCAACGACATTGGCCCCATGGGGTATCAATGCTGGGCGTGTGAAGGCACGGAACACCATTTGCTGTCGGCCGCCAAGTCGCTGGAAATTGTGGCGATGGATTCGGATGAACCGGTGCCGGAAGGCGAGATCGGGCGACTGGTCTTTACCCCGAAAGATCGGATCAAGCCGAAGATTGAGCGTTATGAAATCGGCGATACCGGCCGCTGGATCACCGAACCCTGTGCCTGTGGACGCACGGAACCCAAGTTTGAACTGACGGGTCGCACCGGCGACTTTTTCAAGGCGGGTGGTCCCTTTTTGAATTACCGTGAATTTGTGCGCATTCTGGAACAGCGTTTTGATTACATCGGACCGGTGCAGGTTCAGATTCACCCGAGTCACCAGAAAAACGAAATTCGCGTCTGTTTGCTTGACGACGCCGGTCTGGAAGCGGAGGCGGTTCGAAACCGTCTGGTGGCCGATTATGAGGTGCTCAGCTATATGATTGAGGCCGGTTTGGGCACGGAAGTGTCGGTGGCGTTGATGCCACGCGAACAAATGGACACAGTGCGCGCCAGCGGCAAAATTCGCCCAGTGTGCGATTATCGATAAGGAAGGATTATGTCTGAAACACAACACAACCCGCAGCAAACGACAGAGCTTGCCTCTTTTTCAGAACGCCTGTTAGCGCATTTGCGCTTTGTGCGCCAGCATTCACAGTATTATCGCGAATTGTGGCAGGACGCTTGGCCAGATGCCAGTCAGCCGATTGCACTGGCCGATTTGCCGGTGGTGGATTCCAAAGCCTTTTGGGAAGCGAACCTGTTTGAAAATAATCGCGTACTGACTGCAGGCCTGGCAGAAACGGTGGTGTTCAAAAGTGGCGGCACCACGGGCAATCCGAAATATTCGTATTTTTCGTATGATGACTGGCGAGCTTTCTGTCAAGCTTTTGGCGACGGCTTGAAGCGTGCCGGAATGCGCTCGGATGAGCGGGTGGCGAACCTGTTTTACGGTGGTCAGTTGTACGCCTCCTTTATGTTCATCGCCCGCAGCATGGAAGAGGCCGGGATCGGGGTGCAGTTTCCGGTGTCCGGCATGGCCAGTGAAGAAGAAATGTTGAAAACGATTGAATTTTTCAAGATTGAAACCCTGGCCGTGGTGCCGACGACCATGATGAAATTGCTGCCATCATTGGCCAAAATGCCACCGGAAAAACGGACGATCAAGCGTGTTATTTATGGGGGCGAACCCATGCAGGCTGACCAGGTTGCGGCGGTGCAAAGCGTGTTGCCCGGTTGTCGAGTCGAGTCCATCGGAGTGGCCGGTGTGGATTACGGCGAATTGGGTTTTGTTGATCATAACTGCGAACTCGGTGTACACCGGATGTTTGATGGACACACTCAGGTGGAATTGCTTGATGATGACTTGCTGCCGATCGAGTCACCAGGCCAAGCCGGTTATCTGTATATGACCAATTTGAATCGCCGTTTGATGCCGGTGGTGCGTTACCCGGTCGGTGATCGCGCGGAATGGTTGGATGAACCCGGCACACCGGCGCGGCGTTTTCGTTTGTTGGGGCGCAGTCAGGAAGGGGCGCGTATCGGGCCGGTGAGTGTGTACATCGAAGACATCCAGAAAATTTTGGATGGGGTTTCCTTGCCGCAACAAGTGATCAGTTTCCAGTTGGTGGTGGAGCATGCCGATCAGAAAGACAGAGGCCGTTTGCGTTTGGCGGTGGCCGAACCCGAGGGGATGACAAATGAACACGGATTACAGGTGCGGGATGAGTTTTACCGGCAACGTACGCTTTATCCGGATTTAGTGGGGCAAAACCTATTGCATCCGTTTGAGGTGGAATGGATCGGTCTGCAAGCCATGCATACTAATCCGAGGACCGGAAAATTGCTGCGGGTGGTGGATCGCCGTGCGGAGTCGAATGTTTGATGGCTGAAAGTGTCTTATTGCCCTCGAAGCAGGCCTGGTTAAAATTGGAATTGCCCGCCTGTTTGGACAGTTTGCTCACCATTCAGGCGACCTTGACTGAATTTGCCGGACGCCATGGCTTCCCGACGGCGCAGCGGTTTAAGCTGGAGCTGGCGCTGGAAGAATTGGTGACCACGGTTTTACAGTTTTCGCTGGACGAAACCGACACCGATTCACAGGTGCTTCGCTTGGACGTTCGGCTGGAGGATGGCTTTTTGAAAGTCCGGCTCAATAGCCGCGGCCTGCCGTTTAATTGGTCGATGATTCCCGAATACGACCCGCGCCAGGCGCGTCAAACGGATTTGCTGAACACGCCAATGGATGAAGGCTTGTCGGCGTTTTTGCTCAAACAAGTGGTGGATCAGTATCAGTTGTCGAATTTGGGCAAGGAAGG
>NZ_JBNGDN010000101.1:0-6722 GCF_049975065.1 Hydrogenovibrio sp. | reverse complement strand
GTTTTGCGTGTTATTCGATAAACACCAGAAATTGCAATTGCCACAAATCAAACAGCAAGGCGTGATTGGCAGAGCGTTGCAAATCGTTGGGCGACAGTTCGTTTTGGTTGCACAAAGCGGCGATAAAATCGTCTTCAGCGCCCTGCTTATCCCAAATGGCGCCATTGATGTACAGCAAGGTTTCGTTTGCCACCTGTGCGAACGCGAAGCGACAGACCGGGTCTTTTTCCATGCCGTCGCATTCGGTCAGTGCCTGGCAGAAAGCCTCGAATTCCGGTGTTTCGTCTTCGGTTAAGGGTTCCGGCAGTTGGCGTGACGCTTCCGCATCCAGTTGGGTGGCAAAACGCCCAAACCAGGTTTTCAGCAGGCTTTTATCCTGTAAAGCCGACAGCAGCAGCGCTTGCGCTTGTGTAACCGCCTTGTCGGTGATTTCACCTGGGTTGAGATTGTCCGACCAGGTCGGGTCTTGGTAGCTTGCTTGGAAGGCCGACATTTCCGATAAATGATCTCCCAAACTGTCCCAGAGTTCCTGACCTTGGTAGCTGCGGTACCCAATGGAAAAGGTCATGCAGTCGTCGGTCAAACCGATGCCATGATGCCCCCATTTCGGGGGAATGTAGAGGATGTCGCCGGGTTGGCAAACCATGTCGTCTTCCACGATAAAGGTTTTCATCAAGCGTAAATCCACGCCTTCGATGTGATTTTCCGCTGTGCAGTGTTGCGACGACAATTGCCAGCGGCGTTCGCCTTGCGCCTGCAACAGGAAGACATCATAGTGATCGTAGTGGGGGCCGACATTGCCGCCAACCGCCGCATAACTGACCATGATGTCGTCGATTCGCCAGCGAGGAATGAAATTAAATTCATTCAGCAACGAGTTGATTTCCGGTATTAAACGATCCATGCCCTGCACCAGAAGCGTCCAGTTTTCTTCCGGTAGTTCCTGATAAACGCTTTCTGGGAAAGGCCCTTTTTTCAGTTCGTAATCGGTGTCGCTGTGCTGAATCACGATGCGACTTTCCACTTCTTCTTCCAGCGATAAACCGGCCAGTTCTTCAGCGGAAATGGGCGGCACAAAATCCGGCAGGGCGTTGCGGATCAGCAGCGGCTTTTGTTGCCAGTAATCGTTTAAAAACTGGGCTTTGGATACAGCGGAAAATTGAATCATGGGGGGGTCTGTCTCACGGGTTGAAAAAGCATTAACAAAACCGCCATTATAACGGAAAAAACAATGTATTCGGCGCCGAGTAGAAGAGGCATTTGCGACCCTCTCAAGAGGGAAATTGGTTTTTTATCCAGGCCTGGTAGATGTGGCCTTTGATTGATTTTTGTGGATTTTAGACCGCTAACCCATAAAAAAACCTTGAAGTTTGTTATAATTTTTTCTTATTTTTTGAAGGCTGATGGCATGGCCGATGCAACGATTGTAAGGACGCTCTTTCTGAAATGAATCGCTTTTTCCCTAAAACCTTTAACCGTGAGCAAAGTTTGCTGTCGGCGATTTTCAGTGTCTTGCTGCTCGGTCTGTTGATCTTTTTTGCCATCTTTTTTGCGTTCGAAACTGGCAATCTCAACCGAATTGAAAGCTTGCAGCGCTAGCAGATTGAAACCGCTTTTCAAACCAATCTACAGCAACACTTAAATGAGCACTACGACAATCAGTTGCAGGTGTTTATTGATGAAGACATTAAACAGGCACTGGCGCAGCAGAACCGCCCGCACCTGCAGGCGCTGACTGAGCGGCTGTTGCACAAAGCCAAGCAGAATGACCCTTATCTGCAGGCGATTCATTATCACCTGCCCGATGGTCGTTCTTTTTTGCGTTTGCATCGCCCGGGGGTCTTCAGCGACACCATTGCCGCCAAACGCCCTTATATCGAACAGATGCACCAACATCAGACCAAGCTGTATGGCTTTGAAAACGGTTTGGTGCAGACGCCTTTGTTTCGAGTCATCGAACCCTTATTCTGGCAGGGCGAGTACATAGGGGCGGTGGAGATCGGTGCTTCGCCGAAAAAGGTACTGGATTTGCTCGCAGAGAACAATCTGGTAGAAGGCGTGATGACGTTTTTCAAAGCGCAGCCGCCGGTGGTCTTCGAAACCATTCGCCATCCCGAACTCTTGAGTCGCTATCAACAGCATATCCGTTATGACACCACCTTGCCATCGACGATTTCGGCCGATGACAAACGCTTTCAGTATGAACGCTTTCCGATTGAGGATTTTTCGGGGCAGCCGATCGGTGAGTTTGTGTTTTTCTATGATGTCACCGCTTTTTACGACGATTTTCACACCACGTTGCTGGTGATGGCGGCGGCTTCCGCAGGCATTTTACTGACGATTTTTCTGCTATTGAAACTCTTGGTGCGACGTTATGAACGGATGCTGATGCGCACCTTCGAACGCACCCAAAAAATCCTCGATGCCCAATCGGACATTGTTCTAGTGACCAATGGCAGTCAGATTATTGAGGTCAATCAACGCTTTTTGGATGTGTTGCAGTACGATTCTCTGGCGTCGTTTCTCCAAGAACATCAATGCATCTGTGAGTGTTTTCTGGCAGGAAAAGGGTTGGTGACCACTTTTACCGAAAACCAACTGTGGACACATTATTTATTGGAACACCCGCACAAGGAAAATCTGGCGAAAATCCGTCTTCAGGATCGCATTCTTACCTACAGTCTCCATGCCCAGTGGCTGAATGACAGTGAAATTGTCATCACCATGCAGGACATCACCGACCTGAAAAACAATGAACGCGCCTTGCGGGATTACCTGCGACTGGTCGATCAGAACTTGCTGATTTCCTCGACGGATCTGGACGGTAACATCACCTATGTTTCCCAAGCGCTTATTAAAGTCAGTGGTTACCGAAAAGAAGAGTTGATCGGCTTCACCCATCGTGTGATTCGTCACCCGGACATGCCAGACGAATTGTTTGATGATTTGTGGGACACCATTTTGCAGGATAACACCTGGCACGGTGAACTCAAAAGCCTGACCCGTGATGGCGACTTTTTCTGGAGCGAACTGTGGATTCATCCGAAATTCGATGAGCTGGGCGAAAAAGTCGGCTACACCGCGATCCGCCACGACATTACCGATAAAAAACGATTGGAAGCCACTGCGATTACCGATGGCCTGACCGGGCTGTATAACCGACGTCATTTTGATACCGTTCTGCCAAAATTGCTCAATGCGGCGAAACGTAAAAACGAGTCGCTGGCCTTTGCGATTTTGGATGTGGATTACTTTAAACCCTATAACGACACCTACGGTCACCAGAAAGGGGATTGGGCTTTGAAAGAAGTCGCCCGAGTGTTGCAGCACAATCTTAAACGGGCGGACGATTTTGCGTTTCGGTTAGGGGGAGAAGAGTTTGGCGTGGTGTTTAAAGTTGAGGCACATCAAAATGCTTTGCAACTGATGGAGCTGATTCGACAGGGGGTTGAAAACAGCCAAATCGAACACGCGAAAAACAGCGCATCGTCTTATTTAACGGTCTCCATCGGGCTGGTGTGCCGTCCAGCGGCGGATATTTCTGATATTGATGCTCTCTATAAGGATTCCGACAAGTTGCTGTATCAGGCCAAAGAATCCGGACGCAATCGTGTGGTGGTTGAAACAGGAAAAAGCGCCTGTATTCAACCACCTGAAGAAGTCAATTAATGCCGCCTAACGTCCTTTCAACATGGTCAACGCCAATTCGATGTTTTGCGCCTGCTGTGCCGCATTGCCGATGTAAGAGGCCGGCGTCATGTCTTTCAGCATTTGTTTGGCGTCTTCCGGCAATGCCAGCGTATCGACGAAATCCTGCATGATTTGCTTGTTGACGCGACGACCGCGCGTCAGTTCTTTTAACTTCTCATACGGCTTTTCAATGCCGTAACGACGCATCACGGTTTGAATCGCTTCCGCCAGCACTTCCCAGTTGTTGTCTAAGTCGTCCGCCATGGCTTGCGCGTTGACTTCCAGTTTGTTCAAACCTTTCAGGGTGGCTTGCAGGGAAATTAGGGTGTGCGCCACGCCCACGCCCAGATTACGTAACACCGTGGAGTCGGTCAAATCACGCTGCCAGCGCGAAATCGGTAATTTTTGACCCAGGTGATCGAAGATGGCGTTGGCGATGCCCAGGTTGCCCTCGGAGTTTTCGAAGTCGATTGGATTGACTTTATGCGGCATGGTCGAAGAACCGATTTCGCCGGCAACGGTTTTCTGTTTGAAGAAGTTGATGGAAATGTAGCTCCAGACATCACGGTCGAAGTCGATCAAAATCGTATTGAAACGCTGCATGGCGTGGAAGTATTCCGCAATGTAGTCGTGCGGTTCGATTTGGATGGTATAAGGGTTCCAGGCCAAGCCCAGGCTTTGCACGAATTGCTCGGTCAGTTCATACCAGTTGATGGACGGGTAGGCCGCCAAATGGGCGTTGTAATTGCCGGTGGCGCCGTTGATTTTCCCCATGATTTGCACATTCATCAGTTGCTTGATCTGGCGTTGCAAACGGTAAGCGACATTGGCGAATTCTTTACCGGCGGTGGTTGGGGAAGCCGGCTGGCCGTGGGTGCGAGACATCATCGGAATGTCGGCCATTTCGGTGGCCATTTCAGCGACTTTGTTCACGAGGGTTTGCATTTCCGGCACGATGACATTTGAGCGTGCGTCTTTTAACATCAAGGCATACGCCAGATTGTTGATGTCTTCGGAGGTACAGGCAAAATGCACAAACTCGCCAATGGCGTTCAGTTCGGTATTGTCGCCAAAGTGTTCCTTAATCAGGTATTCCACCGCTTTTACATCGTGGTTGGTGGTTTTTTCGATGTCCTTAACGCGTTGCGCCATGTCCAAGGTGAATTCGTCCACCAATTTCATCAAATGGCTTTCCGCTTCCGAACTCAGTGCGGGCACTTCCGGAATCCCTGGGTGGTTGGCCAGCATCCGCAACCAGGACACTTCCACCTTCACACGATTTTTGATGAGACCGTACTCGCTGAAAATCTCTTTAAGGTTGGACAAGCGCGCACCATAGCGACCATCGACAGGTGAAATAGCAGTCAGTTCTGAAAGTTGCATCCGTTAAGTTCCTTCTTTTAAGGCGAAATAGCGTAAAAAATTGGCGCTATTATAACTGAATGTAATGCAGTTTGCCTTGGGTGTTGTCTGGCGCAATCCATGCTTGCATTAACCCGAACCGATTCGAGTAAAGGAACGCGATGGTCAATTTTTTACAAATGCGTGGAGGAATAGAATGTTGGATTCAAAACTGTTGAAGGCGCTTATCGGGATAAACCTGTCTGTGTTACTTCTGCCAGGCCTGGGCATTTGGCCGATGGCCGCTCAGGCCGCCGTGTTTGAAGAACAGGCGGGGGAAACCCACTTTGAAAACCGAGTGCGCGATTTTCGCTGGCAGAGTGATCGGGTCACCTATCAATGCACTTCCGGCAAGACCGTCACCGTCATTTACATGGACATTGATCCCAACGGGCATCTGGCCGTGATTCAATACAACGGCACCATGCGGCTGATGCAGCCTTATAAGGTGACGGACAGCAGTGTCAAGTATATGGCACTGGATGAAAAAAACAGCCTGCGGTGGCACCAGCTCGGCAATCGTGGTTTTCTGAGTTATCTGCCCTACGGGGAACACGGCGAACAACGACTGGAAAAACTCTGCTTGGCGCAATAAACATGACCGTCCTTTTTGTTTTCACATTTGGAAAACGTTAAACGGGCGTAAATTTCGGCTAGAGGTTTTAAGCTTATATCATTGTTTTAAAAATAGAATTTGTATTTATTAACAGTTGTTAATATTTTATTAATGTCGCCTATAAGAAAATTTAGGGTTTCCCCTGATTGATAATTTGGCGATGGGTTTTTATGCTAATGCACTCATTCAAGTGGCTGTCACACAGGGCAGGCACCGATTGAAATTTTATCCATCTTCTTAACCCGAATGAAGCTAGGGGAAACACCATGCTCGATTACATGCGCTATCATTTTAAAAACCTTTGGTTCCGAGATAAATCGGAAGAGGTCATTTTCATTAACAAGCACGCCGTACAGATGCGCGCCGGTTTGATGTTGCTGATTCCAATTTACATGGTGATTGTGCTGTTCACCACGGTTTTAGCCCCGACTTGGACGGTGTTACCGAATACCTTTGTGGAAGAAACCTTTGACGTCACTCAGGACTGGCGCACGATTTTTAATGTGCAGGCCTATCGCACCCCATTTGATTACACCATTCCCAGTCTGGTGTTGATTTACGGTTTTTTTGAAATGATTACCGGCATGTTTGTCCGCACCGCCTATTTATCGCCCACCATTCACCTAGCCACCTTCCTGACGCGCAATACTCGCCCGAAATGGGAGCCGCTGAAACCCAAGCGTTTTGCTTGGATTATCGGTGCCACGCTGATTTCTTTGTGTTTGTTGTTTTTTAACCCCGATACGGCCGCACGGTTTGTCAACGATCTTTTTGGCACGCAAATTCTGCCGACCGACCATAACTGGATGCCGGACTTCATTCCGCTGCTGGTGGGCATCTGCTTCCTGCTGATGTGGATGGAGGCGGTGTTCGGTTTCTGCTTGGGTTGCAAAATGCATTGGCTGCTGGCGAAGTTGCACATCTTCAAACAGCATTGTTATGACTGTATGAACGTTGACTTCGACCAACGCGCTTGGATGGAAGAACGAAAAGCCGCGGAAAAAGCCTTGAAAGC
>NZ_JBNGDN010000100.1:0-6883 GCF_049975065.1 Hydrogenovibrio sp. | reverse complement strand
GCGGTGCCAAAAAAGGGGCCGAAGGCAAATGCGGTGAAGGCAAGTGCGGCGGCGGCGCCAAAAAAGGGGCCGAGGGAAAATGCGGCGAAGGCAAGTGCGGCGGTCGCTGATTTCCATCGCTAAATCGCGATAACGACAACGCCCGCAATGCGCAATGATTGTGGGCGTTTTTGTTTGTTTTATAAAAAGGAGCGCGCATGGCTTACACCGGACGCAAACCGATCGATGGCGTTGGCCTGGGGCTGCGGCGGGATTTCATCCACGACGTGCCCGATGACGCCGCCATCGATTTTTTTGAAATCGCCCCGGAAAACTGGATTGGTCTGGGCGGCGCTTATGGCAAACGTCTGCGCCGACTGACCGAACGGTTTCCCTTTACCTGTCATGGTCTGTCACTGGATTTGGGTGGGCCACGTCCATTGGATGCCGACTACCTTCAGCAACTGAAACGGTTTTTCCGCAGCCATGACATTCACTGCTACACCGAACATTTGAGCTACTGTGGCGACGAACAGGGTCTGCTGTATGACCTGATGCCAATGCCGTTTACCGAAGAAGCAGTACATTACGTGGCCGGTCGCATCCGTCAGGTTCAGGACACACTGGAACAGAAAATCGGCATCGAAAACATTTCGTTTTACGCCCAGACCCAATCCGACATGACCGAAGCCGAATTTGTGAACGCGGTCATTGACGAGGCCGACTGCGGCCTGCTGCTGGATGTGAACAACACCTTTGTCAACGCCACCAATCACCGCTATGACCCGCAGACCTTTATTGAAGCCATGCCGGGCGAGCGCATCATGTACCTGCACATGGCCGGGCATTTTGACGAAGCCGAAGACCTGAAAGTGGACACCCACGGCCAAGACATTCAGGCCGAAGTCTGGGAGCTGCTGGACTTTACCTATCAGACCCACGGATTGAAACCCACCTTGCTGGAGCGAGACTTCAACATTCCGCCCTTCCCGGAGCTGATGGAAGAAGTCGACCAAATCCGTGCCCGTCAGAACCGACTGCGTGCCAGCCGCCAACAAAAGGCCAGTTAATCATGTCCCGTGACCCCCGCTCTTTTCAGACGCTGCAACAGCATTTTGCCCAGCACCTGCGTGATCCCGAAAAGCGCTATGACCCTCAGGCCGTTGACGGCGAGGCCATCGAGCCGCGACGGCTGGCCATCTACGAATCGCTGTTTTTCAACAACTTCGACAGCTTGCTGAGCAACATGTTCCCGGTGATGCAACGGTTGGTCGGACCGGATCACTGGGCACGACTGGTGCGCCGTTTTATGCAGCACCACGGCGCACGCACACCCTATTTTCACCAGCTGGGGCAGGAGTGGCTGAGATTTCTGCAAACCGAACCCGAGGTTGGGGAAGAGAAAAGCGGATTTCCGTTTCTGCCGGCGCTGGCGCATTACGAATGGGTGGAATTGGCGGTGTCGATCGAACCCTTTGAGCCGTCGCCTTTCAGCCGCGTCCGAATCGATCAGGACCCGGTCCTGCAATTGTCGCCACTGGTGTGGCCGTTGCGTTATGACTGGCCGGTTCACCGGATTGCGGCCGATGCCGACCCGAAAACCATCCAACCGGCCGAGACCTGGTTGCTGGTGTCTCGTGACGCCGACGATCAGGTGCATTTTGCCGAAATCACGGCGCCGGTGTTTGCGCTGATGCGCCGTTTTGCCGGGGCCGAAAAACCGGTTTCCGAAGTGATTGAAGGCGTGGTCGAAGACATAATGAAAAAACAGGCGGATCAACCGGACACCCAATCCGGTCTCAGTGCCGATCAAGTGCTCGAAGCCGCGGCCACCCTGATCCCGCAATGGCTGGAAAACCAGTGGCTGGTGGCCACACCCACAAGAAACCCCCACCCGATTGAGCACAGCGAAACCCTGCAATCAGGCACCGCATAGAAACCAGATTGGTTTTTAACCAGGCCTGGTAACAATCCCTTGAACGAAACCGAAGGGCCTTGCAAAGACCTCACAACCCCATAAAAGCGCTACTGCTTCCGTCGGGATGACAAATCCCTGTCACCCTGAGCGGAGCCGAAGGGTCTTCCAGAAACCCTACTGCGCCATAAAAGTGCTCTCCGGCTCAAAGGGAATCACAGATTAACTCTCCGGCCAGTCTTTGGGGTTGGCCTGTTGCCACCACTGTGCCCATTCATCCGGTCGGCGGGATGCGTCCAGCAACTGACCGTTTTCCAGCAAGGGGTAAATGGTTTCATAAGTACAGACCTGAGTCGGGCTGACCCGCCGCTTTATCTGACTAGGCTGAATCTGACTGGGACAATGTAAACCCGTGGCCGCCACCAGTTCCATCAGATGATGAATCACCGAGACCTGATAATTGGCCACCCGTTTGGCTTTGTCGCTTATGTCTAAGTGCTTGTATCGTTTTGGATCTTGCGTGGCCACGCCAGTCGGACAGGTATCGGAATGGCACTGGCGCGATTGTATGCAACCCAGAGCAAACATCATCCCGCGTGCCGAGTTGACCAGATCGGCGCCCAACGCCAGCAAACGAAACACATGGAACGCGGAAAAGGCTTTGCCCGAAGCGATCACATGCACCTGATCACGCAGACCACAGCCGATCAGAGCCGAATGCACAAAATGCAAGGCATCACGCAAAGGCGTGCCCACCGAATTGGTAAACTCAATCGGAGCCGCGCCGGTACCGCCTTCAGCACCGTCCACTGTAATAAAATCCGGCATCAGTCCCGTCGCCAACATGGCTTTGCACAGGCTCAAGAACTCCGCCTCTTTCCCTATACTGAGCTTGATCCCCACCGGCTTGCTGCCGGACAGTTCGCGCAAGCGCGTGACAAATTGCAGCAATTCGGTCGGATTGCGGAACGCTGTGTGCGCCGGAGGAGACAGTATGTCTTTGGCCAGCGGCACTTCCCGGATTTCCGCGATTTCCGGCGTGACTTTGGCCGCAGGCAGAATGCCGCCATGGGCCGGTTTCGCCCCTTGCGAGAGTTTGATTTCAATCATTTTGACTGCCGGATGCTGCGCTTTGCGCGCGAAGGATTCGGAGTCAAACTCGCCTTCCGGCGTTCGGCAGGAAAAATAGCCGGTGCCAATCTGCCAGACCAGGTCCCCGCCTTCTTCCAGATGGTAAGGACTCAAACCTCCTTCCCCGGTATTGTGATAAAACCGCCCCAATTTGGCTCCTCGATTCAAAGCCCGGATAGCATGTTTACTCAAAGCCCCATAGCTCATCGCCGAAATATTGAAACGCGATGCCTCATAAGGCTGTTCACAGCGCAAAGCGCCGATTTTCTCACGCGTCTGCTGCTTGGGCATTGGCTTCGGGTTCATGGAGTGATCGGTCCATTCATAACCCACACGATAGGTGTCAAAAATCGTTCCAAATGGGCGGGTGTCTCTGACCCCTTTTGCTCTCTGGTATATCAAAGAGCGAAACTCCCGACTCACAGGCATCCCGTTGGTGTCGTCTTCTACAAAATACTGCTGCATCTCTGGGCGAATGGCCTCAAAAAAATAGCGAAGACGCCCCAGTACCGGATAAAGCCTTAAAATCGTGTGTTTTTTTTGAAGCATATCCGTTATCCCCATCAAAAGATAAATACTCCACACTATCCATAAATAAAGAGTCCAGTCCCAAAAGACGTTTGCCAAACCGATTGCCAAGCTTCCGCCCACCGCGGTGGCGACAAATAAGGTACGCGTTGTTTTCATCCGTTATGTTTCCCTCTTAAAGTAAGATGACCGCCCATAATGACTGACGCCCCTCTTAGTCTGTAACCTCAAGCAACACACCAAAATACGACATCGTTTTTGAACGAACAATCAAAATCTAACATAATTTGAACGACTGTTCAACAAAGGGTACACTATTGAATTAATTATTAACCGCAAACGCTGTCAACATTGGCATCATGCTCATGTTGACAAGCGAGCGCCTTAATCCAACTAGAGAAAATGATGGCAAGACCTAAAAAATACGATGAAACCCAAGTCATTGAACAAGGCATGAATCTTTTCTGGCATCGCGGTTTTCAGGCAACGGCCATGAGTGACCTCATCGAAGCAACCGGACTGAAACCCGGAAGTCTCTATGGGGCATTCGGCAATAAGCGCACTTTTTATCAAACCACGCTGGCGCATTACTTTCAGGGTATGTTACAGGCGATTGACGACGTGTTGAAAAAGTCTCAGCCCGCTCAAAAGACAATCGTTGAATTTTATGATTTTTTTATCGATTTCTGTCTTCAGACACCCCAAGGGTGCTTTATGGTCAATGCACTCTTTGAAACCCCTGCGGAAGACACTCAGCAGCTTGAACAAATACGCGCGCAATTTTCAAGGGTTAAACACCGTTTACAGATGGTGATCGAACAGGCACAATCCGAAAAAGTGCATTTTTTCAGCCAAGATGCCAGTCGCGTGGCCGCCGCCATGCTCGCACACATTTACGGCCTACGCGGTTACGCCAAGTTCGATCCAGATCATCTGCCTAGCCTGAAAGCCGACTTGCTCGCCATGCTTATGCCCCCCTCAGAGAATTATGACAAGGACAAGGAAAATGAATCCACTTTATAAAATTCTGGAGCGCCCCTGTTTTGCAAGTTTTTTGGTCGGCACCCTGATCCACACCATGATTTGGGGCGCCACCTGGGTTCTGGCCACCGAAGAAGTCATGCAAGCTAAACTGCATCTGTGGCAAAGCAACCCCCTCCTGTTTACCATTGTTATGCTCATCCCCTATCTTGTCCCCTTCACCATGATGACTTTATCTCGACGCTTGACAAAACAAAAAATTCAAAGCGTCATGTCTCAATTTCCGGAAATGAACCCAGACATCGTTTTGAGGCTGTCACCCAACTTAGAACTGGCCTACATCAACCCGGCCGGAAAACAGTTTTGCCGCCAGCATCATCTTTCCAAAAACGACCTGGAACAGTGGCTACGCCCAATAGTAGCCGCCTTGCACCCCCCTGTTTCAGAAGCGTCAAACAAGGCGCTGTACGAAACCGAGGCCGAGTTTAAAGAAACCACCCTGCACTTTCGGCTCAAACAAACAGTTCAACATGAATGGTTTATTTCAGCCCGAAATATTTCAGAACAACGACAACTGCAAAAAAACCTGCAGAACGCTTTATTAAAATTAACGGAATTAACCGATTTTCAAGAATCGGCACTCGGCGACTATGACCCGCTAAACTTCAACTTTTTCGATTCTGTTCAACAAATGCTTTCTCATATCTACGCCAGTGAAAACCCCATGGATTTACAACTGCCCGATGCCATTTTCTGTACGCTGGATCACCCAGATTCAGACAGAGTGACCGGGCAAATTTTCCAACAAACCGAACAAGGGCTGACACTCCCCTATCCACCGTTCGAACTGGAGAAAACGGGACCCAGTTACGCCATTTCAAAAGGTAAGGACGCACTTTATGTGCAAACCTGGCAAGCGGACGAAATGTCTTTAGACGCCTTCCAAGCGCAATTCAACCCCAAAGTCCGCTCCGTGATTTATCCTATTCAAGGCTATGTCGCCTACAAAAGCGGCTACACCTCCGTTATCGGCTTCTACAAACACACCCAGGTTCAAGAAACCGCCAGCTATATCTTAAAAAGCATTGCCATTATTTCCGAGTCGTTAAACCGGATATCACTGGAAAGCCAGGAAATCTTCGCGCAATTCAAGTACACACTGGATGCATTGGCACGTGCCGCCGAAGCCAACGACGAAGACACAGGCGACCATATACTGCGCTTAAATGAATACAGCTATCTCCTCGCGAAAGCACTTGAAATGGACGATGGGTTCTGCAATGAAATTCGTTTGGTGGCGATGATGCACGATGTCGGAAAAATACACATTGATCCGCATGTCCTGAAAAAACCCGGCAAGTTAACGCCGGAAGAAATGAACCACATCAAGGCTCACCCTGAGTTCGGCGGAAAAATTCTAGGCAAATCCCCCCTAATGAAAATGGCGTATGAGATCGCACTGTATCATCACGAACGTTACGATGGATCAGGCTATCCTTTCGGCTTAAAAGGAAGTGCCATCCCCATAGCTGCACGCATTGTCAGCATCGCCGATGTATACGATGCCTTACGACAGGAGCGCGTATACAAACCCGGGTTCAGCCACGAAAAAGCTTACCGGATTCTCACCGAAGGTGATGGCCGCACCGACCCAAGCCATTTTGACCCTAAGGTGCTTGATGCTTTTAAGAAAGTGCACCACCAACTGGATGCAACCTTTAATCAAATGAACAAATGACCCGCTCTGGTCATTGTTATTATTCAAAAGAGCCTCACTCATGCGACGACTCGCCGTTATATTAATTGCCGTTTTACCCCTTCATTTCAGTTTCGTCAGTCAGGCCAATCTGACTGAAACCAACGGTTTCGAAGTCACCGAAGTCGCCAGCGATCTCGGCATTCCTTGGGGCATGGCATTTGTGGACGATGATCGCATGATTCTCACCCAACGGGATGGCGAAGCGCACCTGCTCACCGTGTCGTCGGGAGCGGTCATGCCATTAAAAGGCGTGCCGCGGGTGTATGACTTTGGGCAGGGCGGTCTATTGGATGTGCAACCTTCGCCGGATTTTGCCGAAACCGGCTGGCTGTATTTTACCTACAGCAAACCGACCGACCAGAGCGCAGTCACCACCCTAGCGCGCGCCAAAATCGACGGCGACACCTTGGTGGATTGGGAAGATTTATTGGTGACACAGTCCGAATCCAACCGCAACATTCATTTCGGCAGTCGCATCGCCTTTGACAACCAAGGCCATGTGTTTTTCAGTGTCGGTGATCGTGGTCAACGCGACCTGGCACAGCAACGCTCTAACCATGCTGGCACGGTGATTCGCTTGACCTTAGCGG
>NZ_JBNGDN010000099.1:0-6975 GCF_049975065.1 Hydrogenovibrio sp. | reverse complement strand
GCGCGTCTGGATGGCCTTGACATAGGGGCAGTGGTTGCAGATAAACATCACCAGCAGGCCGTTCGGGCCTTTGGCTTTTTCCAGTGTCCAGTGCTGACCGTCCACGCCGGGCAGGTTGAAATCAATGGCCGCTTGTTCGAAGTCGCACACGGGTGTGGTTAAACTCACCATAATATTTCCTTATTTATACTTAACGTTTAGCTTAGAATAACCGGTTATTTTAACCAAAGTCACATGGTTGGACGAGAATTCTTGGGTGTTCGCAGGCGGCTCGCTGGCGTTTTTTGAAAGGCGCTTTGAATTTTCTCAATAGTATGCCATCGAAAAGTGATTTGGGTATGAAGATTGCTTTGCAGTTTTATGACAGGTGTAACAGGCTGTCATTTAAAAATGAACAAGGGCGTTCAGGAGGCCGAAACAGGATGTTCGTAAGTCGAAAATATAAAAAAATATGTCAGCAGCAAGCGCAGGAACTGGCTCGCTTGCAACACGAAAATCACACCTTACAAGAGCAAATTGATCAGCTGAATGCGGCGTCTCTGGATTCAATGGAATCGGCGGCGCCGATTGAGGAAGCGCAGGCGCGGCAGTTGGACTTGTGCAACAAGGTGTTTCATTCCATGCGATTCTTTGCCAATTCTTTGCAGGGCTTTCAGGGTGGCTTGCTGCTTCAGGGCAATAAGCTTATGGAAGGGCGCGATAATATCAAGGATTCCGCCAGTCTTTCCGCGACTACGCGGGATAAGGTGCATGGCATTTTGGATAAGTCGCACAGCCTGTCTTCGATGATGCATCAGGCGGCGTCGGCGTCGGATGAGCTGGGGCGGCGCGCAGTGGAAATTGACGGGATTATTTCGATGATTACCGAGATTTCCGAGCAGACCAATCTGTTGGCGTTGAATGCGGCGATTGAAGCGGCGCGTGCCGGTGAGGCTGGGCGCGGGTTTGCCGTGGTGGCGGACGAGGTGCGCAATCTGTCGCAAAAGACCGCAACCGCCACTCAGGACATTTCACGTCTGGTGTCGTTGATTCAGAAAGAGATCGCGCAGTCGCGCGACATTATGAATCAAGCCACCGATGAAACGACGCAGCTCAATACTAACAGTGAGGCTTCCACTGAGGCTTTGTCCGACTTGATTTCGCGCAATGATACCATGGGGGGTGTGATTGCCACCAGTGCCTTGCGCAGCTTTACCAACAAGGTAAAGTTGGATCATCTGCTTTATAAAATGCGGGTGTATCAGTTGTTGATGGGCAGCCTGACGCAGGAGGCGCTGAACCTGACCGAACCAACGGACTGTGCCTTGGGGCAGTGGTATTATCAGGGCGAAGGGGTGCAGTGTTATTCGCAACTTCAGGGGTATCGCGACTTGGAAGCGCCGCATCGGGAAGTGCATCTGCAGGCGAAGCAGGTGGTGGACTTGTATCTGGCCGGTGATTTCGAGTCGATGGAGTCGGCATTGCAGAAAATGGAAGCGGCCAGCCAATCGGTGCAGGACTGTTTGGAAAAAATGGTTGAGGATGCGGAAAAACGTCCTGATATTCTGTGTGTGCATTGAGTTTGACCAGGCCTGGTGAAACCGGCTCATAAGGTTCAGAGTGGGTTGATGCGACTAGAATAATCGTTCTATTTTTAGCCGGATTCGGTTAGAATAACGATTCTAATTGTTATAAGGAGTCGCATTGTGAAGGGATTGTTGGACTACATTGAAGCTGCCAAGGCGCTAATTGAAGAAGTGTCACTGGAAGAAGGGCGTGAACGTATTGCTCAAGGTGTGAAGGTGCTGGACGTGCGTGAGCCGGGCGAGTTTTTAAGCGGTGCCATTGAGGGCGCGATGAATGTGCCGCGCGGCGTGCTGGAGCCAGCCGCGGATTTAGCGTATGAAGGGGCGAACCCGGCGTTGCGCGATCACCGTGATGATGCTTGGTTGGTAGTGTGCAAGTCCGGCGGACGGGCGGCGTTAGCGACGCAGACGCTGAATGAAATGGGCTTTAGCCATGTCACCAACCTGATTGGCGGCATGGATGCGTGGCAGGCAGCGGGTTACCCGATGGTGATTCCGTCGGATGAGTCGATGACGGTGACGTTAAAAGTGCCGTGTCGGCTGGATTGACGGACAGCCGTTGAAGGCTTGCCACAATCGATGGCACAAAACAAAAAACGACCAGGCTTGGTCGTTTTTTGTTTCCGCCGTTCGCTCTTGGTGCGGGCGTGTTGACTTGGCCGCACCAAGCCGATGGGAACTTAACCTTTTGCGGCGGTGTAGAGTTCGGACACTTTGTTCCAGTTCACCACATCCCACCAGGCCTGCATATAGGCTGGGCGCAGGTTTTGGTAGCGCAGGTAATAGGCGTGCTCCCAAACATCCAGCCCCAGAATCGGTGTGCCTTTGACCTGGGCGACGTCCATGAGCGGGTTGTCCTGATTGGGAGTGGAAGAGATTTGTAAGCTGCCATCCGCTGCGACACTCAGCCAAGCCCAACCGGAACCGAACTGGGTGGCACCGGCGGTATTGAATTTTTCTTTCATGGCGTCCAAGCTGCCAAAGGTGGCGTTGATGTCGTCGGCCAAAGCACCGCTGGGTGCGCCCATGCTGTCACCGCTCATCACTTCCCAGAAGAAAGCGTGGTTCCAGTGACCACCACCGTTATTACGCACCGCGGGTGAAATCGACCCGGCGTTGGCAATCAACTCATCCAGCGACTTGTCTTCGTTTTCGGTGCCGGCAATGGCATTATTCAAATTGTTGATATAAGTCTGGTGGTGTTTGGTGTGGTGAATTTCCATGGTACGGGCGTCAATGGACACTTCGAGTGCATTGTAATCATAAGGTAGGTCGGGTAGCGTAAAAGCCATGATTGCATTCCTTTTCAGTTTGAGTGGGTTGTCATGCGAGTAATCGGCTCGCTCAAGGTTGCGAGCGGCCAATCGATGTCAGGTTATTGTAACCACTGCCGCAGAATTATCAATACCCGACTAAAATCATAGGGTATTGTGCGTGTGTTTTGCTGCTTGAATTCAAGCTACGCTAGGATGTTTGGATGGGCGGGTTAGAAGATATTGTCCAGGCGTTCCGGCGGCGGTGGCATATCGCCCAGTTTTTCGATTTCGGACGGCGGCATCTGCATATAGTAGCCTTTGGTTTCCAACCCGTGTAATACCTCTTTCGGGTCGGCCATGGCCAGGGCGCGATTGGGGGTCAACTCAAAGTCAATGACGTGTTCCGGCTGGCCGAACATCACGCAGAGTTCGTTGGGCAGTTTGTCCAGCCCGTCCGCTTGTGGGACAAACAGATAGAGTAATTCTTTTTTGGGGCTTTTGTAAGCGGAGACAGTGACAGAGGTCATCGCGATTCCTTGGTGTTCGTAATGAGTCGGCGGATTGATCGCAGTCGGATCGGAAAGCGCATTTTAGCAAAAGTGACGCAGGCCTGGGTGTTTTTCGATGGGCGGCTGGCTTGACCTCCATGGGGATTTTCATTATTCTTGTAGCCCTTTACAGAATTCATAATAAACAGGAATCGTAGATTATGCTGGGGTCTAAGTCGGGCGGAAAAGTAGTGGTGTTGGGCGGAACCGGGTTTGTTGGGCGTGCCGTGGTGAATGCGTTGTCGAAGTCAGGCTATGAGGTCTCTGTGTTTGTTCGACGCCCAGAGCGTTACCGTGACTACCTGTTGTTTCCGAACACACGCCTGGTGCAGTTGACCAGTTTACTGGAAACCGAACGTTTGAAGACCTTGTTAAAAGGCGCGGATGCGGTTGTGAATCTGGTGGCGGATGTGACCGCCCCAACCGAATCGGTGGCAGACGATGCGCTGGTTCAGGTGACTCAGCAAATTAAAAAAGCCATCGAATCGGCGGGCGTGAAGCGTGTCGTTGCCTTGTCACACATAGGTGCGGATGCCAGCAATGCGCGCCAGGCCTGGTTGTATCATTTGGGCGAAGCGGACGCGATTATGCACACCATTGCTTCGGCTAACGTAACGATTTTACGCGCGGGTTTGCTGTTAGGGGATGGCGATGAAGTCAGCAGTCGGTTTAAAGCGCAGCTGGAACGCATGCCGGTGTTGCCCGTCGCCAATGCCGACCGAGCTGTGCAGCCGTTGTCAGTGAAAGATTTTGCACGTGCTTTGGTGATGTGTTTGTCCGATGCCACAACCCACGGTCAGAAAATAGAAATGGTCGGGGAAGAGCGGATGACGCTGAAGGATTTGGCCGGTTCGGTGCGTGACCTGATGATGAAAGATGACGCGATTATCTTGCCAATGTGTTCACTGAATGCCCGTTTTATGGTGGCTTTGGGCGCTCTGGCTCCCTTTCGCTCCGTGTCGGCGGTGCAGATGAAGCTGTTACAGGCGGATTTGGTTTCCGATGCGGACTTTGCCAGTCGTTTTGGGTTCATGCCCAGCAGTGTTGAGCACACACTGGCAAACTATATCGCTCCGGGCACCTTGCGTGAACGCTATCATTTTTTCCGTCGTGAAGCCGGACGCGATGCGGATGAGTTGGCCTGAGGGGCGGCGACCGCTGTAACCTTGATCCAGAAAAGCCGTCCTGTGACGGCTTTTTTGTTGTGCCTGAAAAGGCCGCAAATTTGGCGGTGTTGTGAAATATCGGGTTATGATGGGAGGTTGTTATTTTAATGCCATGAGGGTGCTATGAGGATGTTATGGAAACCTATTTAGTCGGCGGAGCCGTGCGAGATGCCTTACTCGGTATTCCGGTTTATGACCACGATTGGGTCGTGGTGGGTGCCACGCCTGCGGAAATGCTGGCACAAGGCTTCGATCAGGTCGGTAAGGATTTCCCTGTCTTTCTGCATCCCAAAACCAAAGAAGAATATGCTCTGGCGCGCATGGAGCGCAAAGTCGGCCAAGGTTATCATGGGTTTGAAATGTCGTACGATCCGGCGGTGACTCTAGAGGAAGATTTGATTCGCCGAGACTTGACCATCAATGCGATGGCGCAGGATGGTGATGGCCGCATTATCGACCCTTATGGTGGACGTAAAGATTTAGAGAATAAGGTGTTGCGCCATGTGTCGGATGCTTTTGAGGAAGACCCGTTGCGGGTGTTGCGGGTGGCGCGTTTTGCCGCCAAATTAGCCCCTTTGGGGTTTCAGCTGGCCGCAGAAACGCTTGCGCTGATGCAACGTATGGCCGCTTCCGGCGAGTTGTCGGCTTTAACGCCGGAGCGGGTTTGGCAGGAGGTGGTGAAGGCGTTGGGCACGGAACGGCCGAGTGTGTTTTTTGCAACACTGGATCGCAGCGATGCGGTGGCGATTTTGTTTCCTGAGCTTTATGCGCTGCATGGCGTCACCCAGCCGGAGCAATATCACCCGGAAGGGGATGTGTGGGTGCATACCTTAATGGTGTTGGATGCGGCGGCGCGCCTATCGAATGATCTATCGGTGCGGCTGGGCGCTTTGTTGCACGATTTGGGCAAGGGCGTGACGCCGCAGGCGCTTTGGCCAAAACATCACGGCCATGAACAGGCCGGCGTGCCATTGGTTACCGCCTTTTGCCAACGCTATCGCGTACCGAAAAAACAGCAGCAGTTTGCGGAAAAAGTGACCGAATTTCACGGTGTGATTCATAAAGGTCTGGACAGTGAGGGGCGGCCAGCCTTGAAGCCAAAAACCTATTTGAAGGTGCTGACGGCCTGTGGCGCTCTGAAGGATATTGCGGTGTTTGAGAAACTGCTGACGGCGTGCGAAGCCGATGCCAAAGGACGAACGGGCTTTGAAACCCAAGATTATCCTCAAAAACCTTATTGGCTGGCGCTGGCTCAGGCGGCGAATCAAGTGGATAATCAGGCGATTTTGGCGACGGGTGTACAGGGCGCTGCGGTGGGTGAGGCGATAGAAGCAGACCGTAAACACCGCATTCAGGCCTTTAACCAGGCCTGGTAAAAAGGCTTGCGCGCGACAGTATAAACTTTGAAATGAGGAACAGCGCTTGGATGCGATGAAACTGACACGCTATGCGACCTACGCTTCGGTTTTGGTGGCGCTGATTTTGCTGCTGGTCAAAGGGTTTGCCTGGTGGGAAACTCGGTCGGTGGGGTTATTGGCGTCCATGCTGGATTCGGCGGTGGATGTGGTGGCCTCGGTGATGATTTTGTTTGCGGTGCACATTGCGCAAAGACCGGCGGATAACGAACACCGCCTCGGACACGGTAAGGCCGAGCCGTTGGCGTCTTTGGCGCAGAGTGTGTTTATTGCCGGTTCGGCTTTGTATCTGGTGTTGCATGCGTTGGATCGTCTGGTGTTTCCGGAAGCGGTGCGCGATGCCGATTTGGGCGTGTGGGTGATGGTGTTTTCCATGGCGTTGACCTTGGCTTTGGTGCTGTTTCAGCGTTATGTGATTCGCAAAACCCAGTCGTCGGCAATTGAGTCCGACTCCTTGCATTATGTGTCGGATATTGGCGCCAACTTTGCGGTAATGCTGGGGTTGCTGTTGTCGGCTTGGTTGTGGGTGGATGCGACCCTCGGGCTGCTGATTGGGGTTTGGATTGGTTGGCAGGCGGTGAGGTTGGCGGTGGCCTCGGCCAATCAATTATTGGATCGAGAATTGCCCGACAGCGTGCGAGACGATATTCGCGATATTGTATTGAGCCATCCGCAGGTTCGCGGCTTTAACGATTTGCGTACTTTTCGTTCTGGGCCAAGGGTGTTTATTCAATTGGATTTGGAATTGGATGACCATCTTTCATTGTGGATGGGGCATCAAATCGCCGAAGAGGTGACGGAACAGTTGTGCCGTAATTTCGACAATGCCGATGTGATGATTCATCAGGAACCGGTCAGCTTTCGAAATAAGCCGGGGCATCATCAATGGGAAGTGGAGTCGAAACCCTAGCGGTTGAACGTGAAAACCGACCAGGCCTGGTCGGTTTTGCTGGATCGGTTACAGCGCTTTGGTGAAGCTGAGGGCACCGCGAATTTGACCTTCCGAGTAGCCCATGGCTTTGTCG
>NZ_JBNGDN010000098.1:2434-7006 GCF_049975065.1 Hydrogenovibrio sp. | reverse complement strand
CTGGGGTAAAAGTCACGGGTTAGACAGCCCAGGGAACCGAGTCACAACCCGAATTGCCAAAGGGCGTTGGCGGTGAGTGTGACCAGCCCAATGCCGAGCAGATTGAACACCAACCCATAGCTGGCCATCTGCTTCACCGACACGGCACCGCTGCTCATGGCAATGGCATTGGGTGGGGTGGAAATGGGCAGCATAAACGCATAGCTGGCACAGATGGTGGCGACCATCATCAGTAATCGGCTGTCGAGGCCGCTTTGTTCGCAAACGGCCAGCAGAATGGGCAGAATCATGGCAATCAATGCGGTGTTGCTGGTAATGACGGTGCTAAAGGTCACCAGAAACGCGATAATGGCGATGACCCCCCAAGTGGGGAAAATGGTAAGGTGTTGCAACAGCCACGCCATTTGGTCGGCCAGTCCGGTGCTGGTAAAGGCACTGGCAATGGCGAAACCGGCTCCGAACAGGAAAATGATTTCGTAAGGAATTTTTTTCGTGTCCTGCCAATCCAGAATGGAAAACGGCGGTAGAAATAAAATCAGGCCGAACCCCAGCAACAAGCCTTTTTCATTAAAGCCTGTGCCGCCGAAAACCGAGGTGATGACCGCGTTCAATACCAAAATGCCCACCAGCGCCGCCAGCAGCCCCAACACTTTTTTCTGGCCGCTGTTTAAGGGCTTGGGCTTAAAGTCGGTTTTGAGCGTTTCGTTCACTGTGCCCAGCCCCAGTACCCAGCCGACCACCAGAAACATCGGCACCACCAGCGGTAGCACCATTAATACCCAATGTGCGAAACTGATGCCAGGAATCAGGTGTTGATCGAAAAAACCGAACAGAATTAAATTCGGCGGGGTGCCGATGGGGGTTAGAATGCCGCCGATACTGGCTCCAAAAGCGATGGCCAGTGCAAAGCGCATCTGCAGTTCACGCCGGTCGGTGAGAAACATCGCCAGCGGCATTAACAGCAAGGCGGTGGTGGTATTGGATAAAAAGGCGCTCAAGCCGCCGGAAGTAATGGCCAGTGCAAAAATCATTCCTTTCGGTGTGGCGGGAAAAATGGCCAGCATTTTCTGCGAGATCCGATGATGCAATTCGGTTTTTTCAATGGCAATGGCCAGCATAAAGCCACCGATAAACAGAAAAATAATCGACTGGGCATAGTGTGGGGCGACTTCGTTGGTGCTGGTGAGCCCAAACAGCGGAAACAAGACGATCGGCAGCAAAGACACCCAGCCCAGCGGCATGGCTTCGTTGCTCCACAAAATCACCAGCGCCACCACGGTTCCCAGCAAGGCCGCTTGCGATCCGGTCAGCCAGACGCTCAATAAAGCAAAAATCGCCAGGCCTGGCAAAATGGCCAGCAGTAAGCCATGAATGGGTTTCGACAGCGTCATACCGGTTCCTTTGGGTGTGCGTTTAGAGCGCTAAACGCTGGGGTGAAAAACGAAGTGATTCAGGCATTTTGCACTCAATCCGGATTATCATGTAAGAAAGCGGCTCGGGATGCAAGTCCTCTTCGGGCGGGAAACAAGACTGGATGTTTTTTAAAAATTTGTGCATAATTGAAAATCTTTGCCGAACTTTTTGAAGGGACAATACAGGATTAATCGGTTGCTCTCAACCGGAACCATTTCAACTTGAACGATTCCGGTTACAATGACTTGCGCGCCACACCCCAATACACCATGAAGGTAGAAAAGGTATCGTTTGATGGATTCCCAAACCGATTATTTTACATTCCAGGCTTATCAAGCGTGTTTAAGCGACAGGCACTTTTTCTATACGCATGATGCTGCGGGTATCTTCACTTATTTAACGCCTTCCGTTACCCAGGTACTGGGCTATCAACCCCATGAAATTCTAACCCATTACAGCGAATTTTTGACCGACCACCCTAAGAATGAGGCGGTGCACCGCCACACCCAGGCCTTGTTAAAAGGTGAAAAATCGCAAGCCTACACCGTCGAAATCTACCATAAAAACGGTGGCAAACGCTGGTTGCAGGTGCAGGAATTTGCCGAACGCAATGCTGAAGGACACGCCATAGCGATCCATGGGCTGGCCACCGACATCACCGATTACCATCACACCTTACAGCAACTGGAAACGCAAACCCAGCGGTTTCAGCGGGCGGAAGCCATGGCGAAGGTGGGCAGTTGGGAGCTGAACCATGTTAGCCAAGCACTGTATTGGTCGCAAGAGGTGTACCGCATTTTTGAGTTGAACGCTCAGAGCGTTGAGGCGTCCTACCAATGTTTTATTGACAGGGTGCATCCAGACGACCGTGATAAGGTTGAGCAGGCGTATCAGCAGTCTTTGCAGCAACAAACACCCTACCGAATCGACCATCGTTTGCGCCTGCCCGACGGGCGGATCAAATTCGTGCGGGAAGAAGGCCTGACCGATTTTGATACCCATGGCCAGCCGTTGATGTCCAGCGGCACCATTCAGGACATGACGGACTATTATCACGCGCAACACGCTTTGCAAAAACAAAAAACCCTGTTGCGCTCGGTGATTAATGCCACCAGCGATTTGATTTTCATTAAGGACGCGATGGGGGTTTACCAAGGCTGTAATCCGGCGTTTGAACGGTTTGTCGGGCGTTCGGAAGCCGAAATCATCGGCCAAACCGATTTCGACCTTTTCAACCAGGCGGTGGCGGAAGCTTTTAGCCATCAGGATGATGTCATTTTTGACAGAGGTGATGCCCGCCACCATGAAGAATGGCTGACTTACCCAGACGGCCAAAAAATGCTGGTGGACACCCTCAAAACCCCGTTCTACGGTGAGGACGGCAATGTTTCCGGTCTGGTGGGCGTCAGCCGTGACATAACCGCTCGCAAGGAAGCCGAAGAAAAACTATACTTTCTGGCACACCATGATGATCTGACCGGCCTGGTCAATCGTTATCTTTTCACCAGTCTGTTGGAGCAGGCCATTGCGCACAGCGAACGCAATGGTGAATTATTGGCCGTGCTGTTTATCGACCTGGATCATTTTAAACAGATTAACGATTCGCTTGGGCATCAGGTCGGGGATCAGGTGTTGGAGCAAGTGGGTAAATGCTTGCAAAGCAGTGGGCGCAAGTCCGATACCATTGCCCGTTTGGGCGGCGATGAATTTGCCTTTTCCATCCGCGATCTGAGTGGACCGGAAGACGCCAGTGTGGTGGCGGAAAAGATTCTCGAAGTCCTTGAAAAACCCTTTCGGGTGGAAGGCCACAAACTCTATATTGGCGCCAGCATCGGCATCAGCCTCTACCCTCACAATGGCACCAATGCGGATGTGTTACTGCGCAATGCCGATGCCGCTATGTATCGTGCCAAAGATAATGATCGCAACACCTACGCTTTTTACACCGAAGAACTGACGCAGATTGCGTTTCAGCATATTCAGTTGGAATCCGAGCTGCGCCGCGCGATACAGAACAACGAATTCGAACTCTATTATCAACCCAAGTACGAATGCCACAGCCGCCGTATTGTCGGCTCCGAAGCCCTGATTCGATGGCACCACCCGACACGCGGTTTGCTGATGCCCGGCCAGTTCATCGCTGAGGCGGAAAAAAGCGATTTAATCATTGAGCTGGGCGAATGGGTATTACGCCAGGCCTGCACGCAAAACGCGCAATGGCATCGCATGGGCTTGAAGTCTGGGCGTGTGGCGGTGAATATTTCCGGCAAACAGATCACCAAACATGACCTCAGTCAAACCGTGCAGACGGTGCTGGCCGAAACCGACTGCAAGCCAAAATGGTTGGAGCTGGAAATCATTGAGCGTTTTGTGATGAGTTCGCCGGAGCAGGCACTTTCGGTGTTGAACGACATCAGCCAGACTGGCGTGGCGTTTGCCATTGACGACTTCGGCATCGAATATTCTTCTTTGTCTTACCTGAAACAAATGCCGTTGAATACGCTGAAAATCGACCTGTCGTTTATCCGCGACATTCCCGAAGACAAAGACGATATGGCGATAGTGGAAGCCATGCTGGGGCTGGCGAAAAGCTTTAATCTCATGTCGGTGGCCGAAGGCGTTGAGCGCCCAGAGCAGCTTGAATTTTTACGCACCTCCGGTGCCGATCGTTTTCAGGGCTTTTTAATGAGCAAACCCATGCCGGCTCACGCGTTTGAAGCGCTGCTGAAAACCCACCCAACGCTTTAGCGACCGGCCGGATTCGAGCCAGCCGGTTGCAAACCGACGATACCGAATATCGCCAGGCCTGGCGAAATGTAATCGGGGAAGTAACGCTAGGAGGGGAGCGGCTGTGGCAACCGAGTCTGCGGTGAGTGGATCACGTCATGGGTCATATCGATAAACGCTTAATCTTGGTTGCGATTTATGATAGGTTTTCAGTCGGCTTTGCAGCGCGGCCGTCATGTCCATGGGTGAGATAGGTTCAAACCCCAAGCGTTGGTAAAAAGCCTGCAACGCCGGGCGAGCAAAGGCGTAAATAACCGCATCGGTGTCGCATTGCAGGGTGCGAATCAATTGGTGAGCGAAACCTTGCTGCCGGTACTCGGGTAAAATAAAAAGGCCGCGTAACCACCAGGCCTGGTCAAACGGCACCAAACG
>NZ_JBNGDN010000098.1:0-2334 GCF_049975065.1 Hydrogenovibrio sp. | reverse complement strand
ATTTTACAGCATCCGTCCGAGCAACATCAGGCCAAGGGCACAGCGCGGCTGGCGCAACTGTGTTTAGCGGATTGCCCGGTCTGGGTCGGCGATTCGGTGGCGGAGTTACCGGATTGCCAGGCCTGGCTAAAAGCCAAACCCACCTATTTGCTGTTTCCGCCGGATTCAAATGCGCCTTCGATTGAACAGACGGGCGCTTGGCTAACCACCACCGATCTGCTGAACCGACCCGCAAACACGATTCAGGTGTTGCTGTTGGATGGCACTTGGCGCAAAGCCTATAAACTCTTGCAGACCAACCCAGCCTTGCAGGCCTTGCCGAGATTGCAACTCAGCGGACAGTGGACATCGGATTACGCCATTCGTAAAGCGCCCAATGCCCAGAGCTTATCCACACTGGAAGCGATTCACGCGGTGCTGTGTGAACTCGAAGGCGAGCCAGAGCGGTTTCTGGGGTTACGTCTGGCGCTGGCCGATTTTGTGGCGCAACGTCAGGCGTTTGCGTCTGCGCCAACCGATTTGGGTGATGGCTGAGCGTTCAACGATTTGGCCAGGCCTGGGAAATTCAGCGTTTTTGACCGCTTCAATTTTCCCCAGGCCTGGCGATTTCGCATTCGATTGGCATTCGGTTAAAACGGCAGGTTTTTAAGCAGTTGGTCGCCTAACCCTTTGAGCGCATCTTTCTGCTGATCGTTCAGTTGACCTTTCAGCTGCTCTTCGATTTTTTTCTGCGCTTCTTTTTGCAGCTTTTCTTTTTGTTCGTCGAGCTGTTTCTGCACTTCCTGTTTGGCCTTTTCTTTCAGCAAAGATTCGAGATCCAAAGACACCTTCGGTTTTTGAAAGTCGCCGCTGAGTTTGACGGGAATGGTGATGTCATCCAGGTCTTTTAAGGCATCGCCCCCTTGCCCTTTTGAGGTGTCCACAATGCTGGTGTAAACACGGTAATCCAGTTGTTCTTGCGGTAAATTGATGGTGCCTTCGCCGCGAATGCGCATATAGGGGGCGGCGGCCTTTAAGGTGTCGGTGGTGACCACTCCGTTTTCAATGGTGGCGTGCATGACCATGGTGCTGAAATCGGTTTGCAAGGGCTCGGATTTCGCTTGGGTTTTGTCGCCACGGATGATGGCACGGGCATCGCGGATGGATTTGGCTAAATTAAACCCTTTCACCGCACCGTCTTTCAGGTCGAGTTTAACGGTGCCGTTGAGGTGTTGCTTGAATTGCGAAACGCGATCGCCTCGGGTGGTGATGTCGGCTTGCACATGGCCGGTGCCGCTGAGTTGATCGGTATCGGCAAAGGTGATCAGCAATTCTTCCACCGGCAGTTTATGGGTGTCGGTTTTAAAGGCGTATTTCGGCACCTCATCGCGCACGTCCAGACTGGCTTGGGCGTTGAGTTGGGTGTTGAAAATGTCGGTGGTCAGACGGCTGATTTGAATGACCCCCGGCTCGCCTTTGACGACCACCAGCAGATTTTTCGGGTTGAGTTTGTCAAAACGGATGTCGCCTGCTTTGAAGGTGCCGTTCAGGGTGAGGCTGCGCAGCAACTCCACTGGCAACTCAATCACCGCTTCTTCGCTTGATGCCGGGGGTGTTTTCGGTTCGCTTGGCTGGCTGGTTTCAGCTGGCTTGGGCGGTAAATAGCGATTGAGGTCGATTTGGTTCAGGCTTAAATCCCAGCGAATATCCGGTTGCTCGAATTGCGCTACCGAGGCGGAACCGGTCAGTTGACTGTCATCCAGGGTCACCGTTACATTGGACACCTTCGCGACTTCTTTGCCACCGTCGTAATCGACGTTGAAGGCCGCCGCCAGTCGGGTCAGGGTTTTGGGGTCGCGCATTTCTGGCAGGGCGATTTTCAGGTCGTTTAACAGCGCGCGCAGGTTGGTTTGCGGCACCTTCAGTGAGGCAGTGACCTTGGGGGCGTCGAGCAGTTGACTGGCCTCGATCTGACCGTCGGCTTTGACATCCATGACTTCCAAGCGAAGCGCCTTTAACTGAGCGGTTTGTTTCTGTAAATCCGCTTGCGGCTGCATTGAAAGCGCAGCTTTGACATTTCCCTTGGGCAGTTGATCGCCCTGCAGGTATGCTTGAAGTGCGAGGTTATCGGCCTGAAATGTCTGCTGCTTGAGATTGGCCAGCAATTGGGTGAGGTTCAGTTGAACATCGGCTTGCTGCGCCACAAAATCGGTTTGACCGGTGTTCTGGGTTGTCAGCTGCAAGCTGGGCAAGGTCAGTTGTTGGGTATCCAGATCAAACGCCAAATCGGCCGTGGTCAGCTGCCCCTGCAAGGCCTGAAATGGCAGTTTTCCTTGCCCCTGTCCAGCGTAGTTG
>NZ_JBNGDN010000097.1:0-7177 GCF_049975065.1 Hydrogenovibrio sp. | reverse complement strand
CCATAGCGGTTTTATCTTCACCACTGGGCTCGGTCGTTTCGGAGCCGATGACCCAGAACTTGGTCGTATTATCCTTGCGGTCTTCGATATGCGTTTCCAGTACGTTTAAAGAATACAGCTGCGCCGCCGCTTCCGACGCAATCGCGCCTAAACTCGCATCCTGCTGCGCCATCTGTGCCGCCAAGGCATTGGATTCCACCGGCTCCAGCACGATGCGCGGTGCGTTGTTTTTCAACCACTCTTCACATTGGCCAAGCGCTTGAGGATGGGCAACAATCTTTTCAATGCCGTCCAACGAATTCTGTTGTGACAACAGGCCGTGATGGATTTCCAGCCCCACTTCTCCCGAAACTTTCAAAGGCGTGGTCACCAGCTCATTTTGAGTTTGTTTCACCACCCCTTCGGTGGAATTTTCCACCGGAACCAAGCCATAATTCGCCTCGCCTTTTTCAACGGCTTCAAACACTTCTTCAATCGACGAAACCGCCAGCGGGTGTACCGAAGAACCGAACTGCTTGATGACACCGGCGTGCGTAAAGCTCCCTTCCGGCCCCAAGTAGGCCACTTTGATCGGTTGCTCCAATGCCAGACAGACCGACATGATTTCTCGAAACAAACGCGCCATTTCATTATCGGAAATCAAGCTTTTATTGCGTTCTTTAACGGCTCTTAAGACCTGTGCTTCCCGTTCGGGACGGTAAAAAACCGCCTCGACCTGGCCGCCTTTGGTTTTAATATCCGCCACTTTTTGTGCGCAATCGGCACGAAGGGCAATCAACGTCTGAATCTCAGCGTCGATTTGATCGATCTCTACTCGGATCTTATTCAATTGTTGTTTTTCGGTTTCGTCAATCATACAGTCTTGTCGTTTTACTCAGGGCTGGCCATCATCAGGCGTATTTCGCTTCGAAGTTTTTCATAAATTGAACCAATGCATCCACACCTTCTTCCGGCATGGCGTTATAGATGCTGGCGCGCATGCCGCCATAGGCTTTATGACCTTTCAAACTCAACAGACCGGCCGCTTTCGATTCTTCCAGGAACGCCGCGTCCAAATCGGTATTTTTCAACTTAAAGGTCACATTCATCCAAGAGCGTACCGATGGATCCACTTCGTTGTAGAAGAAGTCTGACGCATCGATCAGGTCGTACAGTTTTTTCGATTTACGCTGATTGATTTCGCCCATGGCGTCAACCCCGCCCTGCTCTTTAATCCAATCGAACACCAACCCGGCTAAATACCAAGAGAAGGTCGCGGGCGTATTGAACATCGAACCGTTATCATTGTAGGTTTTCCAGTTCATTAGGTTTGGCGTATCGGATCGTGCGTGACCGATCAAGTCCTCGCGTACCACAACAATCGCCAGGCCTGCCGGACCTATGTTTTTTTGCGCACCGGCATAGATGACACCGTAATCGGAAACATTGATTGGGCGGGAAAGTACGGTGGATGAGAAGTCGGAAATAATGGGTTTGTCGCTAAGGGGCGCAGACTGATATTCTACACCGGTGATGGTTTCGTTTTGGCAGATGTGCAAATACTTGGCTTCAGGTGACAAACGCCATGTTTCCGGTGATGGAATGGTGTTTTCGGCCTTCGCCACTTCGTTTACCTTGACATAACGGGCGGCTTCTTTAATCGCTTTTTGTGACCAGACACCGGTATTGACGTAATCCACCACATCATCGGCTTCCGTCAAATTCATCGGCACACCGGCAAACTGCAAAGAAGCGCCGCCGTGCAAAAACAGCACCTTATAATTGTTTGGAATCCCCATGATCTCACGCAAAGTGGCTTCCATGTGGTGGGCGACTTCCATGAATTCCTTGCTGCGGTGACTCATTTCCATCACCGACATGCCGGTATGATTCCAATTTAAAAATTCCGCCTGCGCCTTGCGCATAACAGCTTCCGGCAACATGGCAGGGCCGGCACTAAAATTAAATGCTCTCATTGTGTCTCTTTATTTCTTGAACTAGGAATTCGGGCCTGAGAAACAGGCCCTTATTTGAACGTTATTCCGTTGCGGAGTCCTCTTCCGATTCCGGCGCTGTATTCTCGATGGAACCGCCATCCGCTTCGTCAATGGCTTCCAGCAACGCTTCATCCTGAACGTCAACCACCGCCAAACCGACCACGACTTCGCCTTTGCCGACGTTAATCAGCTTCACGCCTTGAGTATTACGCCCCACAACGGAGATTTCGGAAACGCGCGTACGCACCAAAGTCCCTTTATTGGTAATCAACACCACTTCCTGTTCCGGCGTGACCGCGACGGATGAAACCACGTTACCGTTTCGATCCGACGTTTTAATGGAAATGACCCCTTGTCCGCCACGGTTAATGGTGGAGTAATCGTCCACCGGTGTGCATTTACCGTAACCGTGCTCGGTTGCCGTCAAAATCAGGGTGTCTTTACGGGCCACCTGCATACTGATAATCGACATCTCGTCTTTCAGTTTCATACCGCGTACACCGCGTGCCTGACGCCCCATGACACGAACATCATTTTCGTCGAAACGAATGGCTTTGCCGATATTGCTGAACAGCATAATGTCCTGCTCGCCGTCGGTAATCGCCGTGCCGACCAGTTCGTCGTCATCCAATAAATCGACGGCAATGATACCGTTCGCTCTTGGGCGTGAAAAATCGGCCAAGGCGACACGTTTGACGGTCGATTTCTTGGTCGCCATAAAGACATAATAGCCTTCGGAGAATTCCGTGACTGGCAGAATGGACGAAATGTACTCATCGTTTTCCAGTGGCAACACATTCACAATCGGCTTGCCTTTCGAGCCACGACTGGCCAGCGGTAGCTGCCAGGTTTTTTGCCAGTAGAGTTTGCCGCGATTGGAAAAGCACAGTAACATATCGTGGGTGCTGGCCACCAGAATCTGACCGACTTGATCGTCTTCCTTCATTTGCGTAGCCGATTTGCCGCGCCCACCCCGACGCTGCGCCTGATAGTCCGACAGAGGCTGTGTTTTGATGTAACCGTCCTGTGACAGTGTTACGATGCGATCTTCGACCGCAATCAAATCTTCAGCATCAATGTCTTGATAGGAATGGTCAATCTCGGTGCGGCGTTCATCACCGAAGTTTTCAACCACTTCCAGCAGTTCATCCCGTACCACTTGCGTTAAACGGTCTGGGTTGCGCAAAATTTCAAGAAATTCGGCAATTTTGGACACCAATTCACGGTACTCATTCAGGATTTTATCCTGCTCCAACCCGGTTAAACGGTGAAGGCGCATTTCCAGAATGGCTTGCGCCTGATTGGGCGACAACTTGTAGACGGAGCCGTCCACACCAAAGCCTGCGGGCAGGTCTTCCGGGCGAACATCGTCCATTTCGACCCGTTCCAATAATTGCGTGACCTGGCCAACCGGCCAGTCGCGTTCCAGCATGCGTTCCTTGGCGACAGCCGGGCTGGGCGAGGCCTTAATCAATTCGATCATTTCATCGATATTGTTCAGTGCCACCGCCAGGCCTTCCAGAATGTGCGCTTTTTCGCGCGCCTTACGAAGGTCGAAGATCGTTCGGCGCGTCACTACTTCACGGCGGTGGCGAATAAAGGCCTCAAGAACCTCTTTTAGATTCAGCAGCTTCGGTTGGCCATCGATCAAAGCCACCATGTTAATGCCGAAAACGGTTTGCATGGCCGTTTGCTTGTATAGATTGTTGATGAGAATCTCGGGCACTTCCCCTCGGCGTACTTCGATGACAATGCGCATACCGTCCTTGTCGGATTCGTCGCGCAAAGCGGTAATGCCTTCAATTTTCTTTTCTTTCACAAGCTCGGCAATGCGTTCAATTAACTTGGCCTTGTTCACTTGGTAAGGAATTTCATTGACGATAATGGATACCTTGCCGCTTTTGTCCGTCTCGATGGCGGTTTTGGCACGCATTTGTACGCGTCCGCGACCGGTTTCATAGGCTTCTCGTATGCCTTTGGTGCCGTTAATAATGCCGTATGTTGGAAAATCCGGCCCCGGCAAATGCTCCATCAACGCCGGAACATCCAAGGAAGAGTCATCAATTAACGCCACACAGGCGCGGACAGTTTCATTGATGTTATGAGGCGGAATGTTGGTGGCCATGCCGACGGCAATGCCGGAGGAGCCGTTGACCAACAGATTAGGAACGCGCGTCGGCAGAACGTCCGGTTCGCTTTCGGAGCCGTCGTAGTTGGGGGTAAAGTTAACGGTTTCTTTGTCTAAATCCGCAAGCAATTCGTGTGCAATCTTCGCCATGCGCACTTCGGTGTAACGCATGGCGGCGGGTGCGTCACCATCAATGGAACCAAAGTTCCCCTGCCCGTCCACCAGCATATAGCGCAAGGAAAACGGTTGCGCCATTCGCACAATGGTGTCGTAAACGGCGGTATCCCCGTGCGGATGATATTTACCGATGACATCCCCCACAATACGAGCGGATTTCTTATAGGGTTTGTTCCAGGCGTTCCCCAGCTCATTCATGGCGTAAAGCACGCGACGATGAACTGGCTTGAGGCCGTCCCGGACATCCGGCAGGGCGCGACCCACAATGACACTCATGGCATAACTGAGATACGATTGTTTCATCTCATCTTCTAATGAGATCGGAAGAATTTCTCTTGCAAAATCGGACATAGAATCACAGTTTCTTTATAGTTAGATGTCTTTACCCCAAACCGAAGATTCTTAATTTCATGAACTTGATTCATTGTTTAAGGCTGCGGCCTGCGTGCCGAGTCGGGTACGCGTCTGGCATCTTGGGTGCAGACCTGTTGAAATCGTCAGGCTTGGTTGCAAAGCGTTCTTATTAAAAATAGACTGAGCATTATAACTGAAAAAACGGCGTTTTCCTTCAGGAATTACGCGGAATGGATGGATAATCACGGTAAAGGCGTCTCTAAACCGATTCGTTACACCTGAAACGCGGTAGTTGCTATAATTTCAAGCCGATTTCACCCCGCTTATTGCTAGGAAGAATGTTATGTCAGGTGTCTCTACCCGAGCTTCTATGGAAACCGTTAATCCCGATACCTCCGATCATTCTGATCATTCAGGTATGGGAAGAACCGACAATGCCGATTCGGACGAATTAAATAACTTTAACCAGCTGGCACACACCTGGTGGGATGCGTCCGGTGAGTTCGCCGCTTTGCACAAGATTAACCCCTTTCGACGGGCGTTTATCGAACAACACCTCAGCCTGCCAGATAAAAAGGTGCTGGACATTGGCTGCGGTGGTGGCATTTTGTCTGAATCTCTGGCACAGGCGGGTGCTCAGGTAACTGGCTTGGATTTGGCCGAAGAGGTGTTGAGCATTGCCCGATTGCACAGCCTGGAAACGGGGGTTGCGGTCACCTATCAGCTGGCCTCGGCCGAGGCACACGCCGAGCAGCATCCAGCGCATTACGATTTGGTGACCTGTATGGAAATGCTGGAGCATGTGCCAGACCCGGCCGCCATTGTGCAGGCGGCCGCCCAGAGCGTGAAGCCGGGTGGCTGGGTGTTTTTTTCAACCCTGAACCGAAATCAAAAGTCTTATTGGCTGGGGATCGTAGCGGCCGAACACTGGTTGAACCTAGTGCCGAAAGGCACGCACACTCATGCCAAATTCATCAAGCCTTCCGAGCTAGGAAGCATGGCGCGACAGGCGGGTTTACTGCTACGAGGCGGCGCCGGTATCGAGTTCAATCCCTTATTGAAGCGGTACGGCCTGACGGAAAAATTCGATATTAACTATATTATGGCTTTTCAAAAGCCCTTATGAGTCGGGTTAATTGCAACCATTTTGGGAGAAAATCGACATGAATTTGAAGTGTGTGCTGTTTGATTTAGACGGTACCTTATTGGATACCTCTTATGATTTTGCCTATGCGCTGAATCAAACCTGTCGCCACTTCGGGCAAGCGCCCTTGCGATATCAGGACATTCGCAAGACCGTTTCCCAAGGGGGGATGGCCCTGACCGAACTGGCTTTTCCTGGGCTGGAGGGGGAGGCACTGGAAGCGAAGCGCCGCTATTTTTTGGATGTGTATTTTGACCACATTGACGTGCATACCCGTCTTTTCCCAGGCCTGGCAGAAGGCTTGAACTGCTTGGCCGAACGTCAGCGACCTTGGGGAATTGTCACCAATAAACCCACTTGGCTCACGGAAAAATTGCTGGAGAACTTACACTTTCCCTCCGTGCCCGCCAGTGTGGTTTGCGGGGACACTTTAACCGTGCGCAAACCCCATGCGGAACCGCTTTTGCTGGCGGCGCAACAGTGCGGTGTGAATGCCGCAGACTGCATTTACCTAGGCGACCACCCAAGGGATATTGAGGCCGGGTTGAATGCGGGTATGGTAACCGGTGCCGCCATGTTCGGCTACCTGCCGGAAGCCGTTTCTGAGACCGCTTGGCCAGCGGACTACATTTTTGAAACGCCCATTGAAATCACCCACTTTATCCAAGAGAAACTATGAGTATTTACTTGATAACCGGCGCCGCAGAAGGCTTAGGGCGCAGCCTCGCACTTGCCTTAGCCCAAGATGACAACCAACTGATATTGTTGGATAAAAATCTGGGAGCACTGAACCACTTGTATGATGCCATTGTCGCTTCCGAAACCAGTCGGGCGGAACCGGCCTTATTCCCGATGGATCTACTCGGTGCCAATATAGACCATTACGGCCAGTTGCAAACGGCATTGGAAAGCGAATACGGGCATTTGGATGGGGTCTTTTTAAATGCGGCGATTTTGCCAGCCTTTACCCCCATTGAATATTTCGAGTTTACCCAATGGTATGAAGTGTTGCACACGAACCTGAATGCCAATTTTCATCTGATTCAGCAGACATTGCCGCTATTGCGTGCGGCCTCAGCCGGGCAGTTGGTCGCCATGCTGGATCGCAACTTGGAGGCCAATCCAGCCTACTACGGAGCCTACGGGGTGGCGAAAGCCGGACTGGAGCAATTAATGAAAACCCTGGCCACCGAAAATCAAAAAGACAAGATTCGTTTTTACAGCGTCAAGCTCGGCGCTTTTCAATCCAATACGCGCAGCCGTCAATTCCCGAGCGAGAATCCAGATACGATTCCGACCAGCCAAGCAATCGCCATCGAACTACTGAAAGCCTTGCAAAATGATTGCAACACGGACGGTCTGCAAAAACTCTAACTCAAAAACCGCCCAGGCCTGGGC
>NZ_JBNGDN010000096.1:0-7193 GCF_049975065.1 Hydrogenovibrio sp. | reverse complement strand
GTATTCCACCTTGTCGAATCCGGCGTCCAGCATCATTTGTTTGAGGGTTTCCTGATCCGGGTGCATGCGGATGGATTCGGCCAAATACTGATAGCTGGCTTCGTCGTTGGCGATGAATTTGCCCATTTTGGGCAGGATGTTGAAGGAATAGAAATCATACGCCTTCGCCAGCAGCGGCTGGCTGACCTTGGAAAATTCCAACACCATTAATTGGCCGCCCGGTTTCAGCACACGGCAGATTTCCGCCAGGGCTTTGTCCTTGTGAGTGACGTTGCGCAGGCCGAAGGAAATGGTGACCAAGTCGAAGGTGTTGTCGGGATAGGTGAGGGCTTCGGCATTGGTGATGGTGTAATCGACATTGCCGATAATGCCTTCGTCGGTCAGGCGGTCACGGCCGACGCGCACCATGTTTTCGTTGATGTCCGCCAGCACCACGCGGCCGGTTTTGCCGACGCGCTTGGCGAAGGCTTTGGTGAGGTCGCCGGTGCCGCCCGCCAAATCCAGTATCGTTTGCCCGGGGCGGATGCCGCTGAGTTCGATGGTGTGACGTTTCCACAGTCGGTGGATGCCCAGCGACATGACATCATTCATAATGTCGTAGTTTCCGGCGACGGAATCGAACACGCCTTTGACTTTTTTGACCTTCTCGTCCAGCGGCACTTCGGTGAAGCCGAAATCAATGGTGTTTTTCTTGGTTGAGGCATTCATAGGCGTGTCCTGATGGTTTGATTAAATCCGTTACAGTAATTCGGCTAGGTCGGTCGGCGGTTGATCCGGGTGTTGATGCCCGGCTTGTTGCAGACGCTGCAGATAATCCGACCAGTAATCGTCGTAATGACGCCCCAGCTCGTACAGCCGTTCCCACGTATAGATGCCGGTGTCGTGACCGTCGTCAAAATGCAATTTAATGCCGTACTGTCCTACTGGGGTAATGGCGTCGATATTGACGTGCTGCTTGCCGACCTGCAACACTTCCTGCCCCGGCGCATGACCGGTGACTTCGGCGGATTGCGAATAGACCCGCAAATATTCGCAGGGCAAGTCGAACGTCTCGCCGCTGTCGAAGCTGACTTCTAAGCGGCGCGATTTTTGCAGCAGTTTGATGTCGGTGGGTTGAGGCATTGTCGATTCCCTTTTCGGTACAGACGACGTTACAGAATGTATTGCGACAGATCCTGATTTTCCGAGAGATCGCCGAGGCGTTCTTCCACAAAGGCTTTGTCCACCAATACCTGTTGCCCAGCCTTGTCGGGCGCGGCAAAGGACACTTCTTCCAGCAGGTGTTCCATCACGGTATGCAAACGACGTGCGCCGATGTTTTCAGTGTTTTCGTTGACGTGATAGGCGATTTCCGCCAGCCGTTGAATGCCGTCCTGGGTGAATTCAACGTGGACGCCTTCGGTTTTCAGCAATTCGATGGCTTGAGTGGTCAAGGCGGCTTTTGGCTCGGTGAGGATGCGCACAAAGTCTTCGACTTTCAGCGATTTCAATTCCACGCGAATCGGCAAGCGGCCTTGCAGCTCGGGAATCAGATCCGACGGCTTGGCCAGATGGAAGGCACCGGAAGCAATGAACAGGATGTGATCGGTTTTGATCATGCCGTACTTGGTGGAAACGGTGGAACCTTCAATCAATGGCAGCAGGTCACGCTGCACGCCTTCGCGGGACACATCGCCGCCGGAACCGCTTTCCTGACGTTTGGCGACCTTATCAATTTCGTCGATGAACACAATGCCGTTTTGTTCCACGTTTTCAATGGCTTTGGCTTTCATGTCTTCCTGGTCGATGAGGCGCTGGGCTTCTTCTTCGGTCAGCAGCTTCATCGCCTGCTTAATCGGCAGCTTGCGTTTTTGTTTTTTGCCCTGGTTCAACCCTTGGAACATTTCTTGCAGCTGATTGGTCATTTCCTCCATGCCGGGCGCGCCCATGATTTCAACGTGTGCGGGCGTGGCGCTGAGATCGATTTCGATTTCCTTGTCGTCCAACTCGCCCTCGCGCAGTCGTTTGCGGAACTTCTGGCGCGTGTCGGACATGTGTTCATAACTTTCTTCTTCATGCCCACGCGCCGGTGGCAGCAGGATATTGAGGATTTTTTCTTCCGCCAAATCTTCCGCTTTGCGCTGCACGTCTTTCATGGCCTGTTCGCGGTGCATTTTCACCGCATTTTCCGCCAGATCCTTGATAATCGAGTCCACTTCGCGCCCGACATACCCCACTTCGGTGTATTTGGTGGCTTCCACCTTGATGAAGGGCGCATTCGCCAGTTTCGCCAAGCGACGGGCAATTTCGGTTTTCCCCACCCCGGTCGGCCCGATCATCAGAATGTTTTTCGGCGTCACTTCATGGCGCAGTTCGTCGGCGAGCTGGGCACGACGCCAGCGGTTGCGCAGGGCAATGGCCACGGATTTTTTCGCTTCGGACTGGCCGACAATGTGATGGTCAAGGGCGTGAACGATTTCCTTCGGGGTCATCATGGTTGGAGTCATGGTGTGCGTGTTTCCTTTGATAGTGTGTGCAATCGCACGGCATTGTGAATTGCCGATGTTCATGGAATTCGATTATTATAAAGGAATGACGCGACGATTGATAAACGAATGAGGCCGCAAACGGACAAAGACCATGACGAATGTTTTACATTTTTCCAAAATGCAGGGGCTGGGCAATGACTTTATGGTGATAGATGCCACACAGCGCCCGATTGAATTAACGACCGAGGAAATACGTGCCTGGTCCAACCGTCATTTTGGTGTCGGTTTTGATCAGCTGTTGATGGTGGAACCCGCTACGCAGCCGGGGGTGGATTTTCGTTACCGCATTTTCAATGCCGACGGTTCCGAGGTGCAGCAGTGCGGCAACGGCGCACGATGTTTTGCGCGCTTTGTGTACGATAAAGGCTTGACCGACAAGACCGAAATCACCGTGGAAACCGCGTCGGGCGTCATTGTGCTATACATTACCGACCAAGGCGTGCGGGTCAATATGGGCGCACCGAACTTTTTACCGGAAACCCTGCCGTTCGACATGCCGGTGGAATCGGAACACTATGAGCTGGAAGTGGATGGCGAACGCTTTGAAATCGGCGCTGTGTCCATGGGCAATCCGCACGCCGTGCTGCGGGTGACCGACATTGTTTCCGCGCCGGTGGCGGCACTGGGTGAAAAAATCGAATCCCATCCGCTGTTTCCCGAGCGCGTCAATGTCGGCTTTGCCGAACGGGTGGATAATAGCCACATCAAATTGCGGGTGTACGAACGCGGCGCGGCGGAAACGCTGGCCTGCGGCACCGGTGCCTGTGCGGCGATGGTGGTGTTGCGTCGTCTGGGCGATGTCGGCGATGCGGTCACGGTGTCGCTGCCGGGCGGCGATCTGTTGATTGAATGGAATGGCGACCCGCAAAGTCCGGTGTGGATGACGGGGCCGGCTCAGTGGGTGTTTGACGGCCAGATTCAACGATCCCCGATCAAAAGAGAGGAGAACGCTTAGTGTCCAGCCTGCTGAATGACATTCACGCCGAAGACGTGGCGGAATACCTCAACCGCAACCGCACCTTTTTTCATGTGTTTCCCAATCTGCTCAGTGACCTGAGCATTCCGCACCCCAAAAGCGGCCAGGAAGTGTCGCTGCTGGAGCGACAGGTGTTTGACCTGCGAGCGCAACGCGATGCCTTAAAAGTCGAAGTGGACAGCCTGAAAAACATTGCCGGTGAAAACGGTCAATTGCTGCAAAAAGTCTATGAATTCGCCTTTGCTTTGCTGGCCGCCGAGAGCGAACAAACGGCGGTGGACGCGGTTTATGCCGTGATGCGTGGCACCTTTGAGGTGGAAGAAGTGACTCTGCTTTCCTGGGAAGTGCCCAAGCAAACGGTGTGCGGGTTGCATCAACTCGGTTTTTCCCAGGCCTGGTCAAATTCGCTCAAAGAAACCCTGCAGCCGGAAAACCCCGTCTGCGGCCTGCTGGAGCAGGCCTGGCAAAAAGGCTTGTTTGCCAGCGACACCCCCATGCAATCGCTGTGCGTGATTCCGCTGGGGCAGGAAACCGTTTGGGGGGCGCTGGCGCTGGGCGCCACCAGCGACCGCTTCAGCCCCGAGCTGGGCACCTACTTTCTAACCGTGATGGGGCAAATGATCACTGCCCGCCTGCAGCGGTTGTTCTGAGTCGCACGGCGGAGCGTTTACGGATTACGCCAGGCCTGGTAATAATTCTTTTAGGCCGCTGGTGAGCATCTGGAAGGCGATGGCGGTGAGCACCATGCCCATGATTTTGGAGACGATGTTCATGCCGGTGACGCCCAGTTTTCGGCTGATGGGGCCAGCAAAGTAAAGTATCAGCCAAAACAGCAGGCCAATGCCCACGGCCACCAGTGAGATGAATAGCCGGTCTTCAATGGTGGGAAATTTGTGCGTCGCCAGTATCAGGGTAGTGATGGCGCCCGGGCCGGCGATAATGGGAATGGCCATCGGCACCACGGCAATGGAATCTTTGCTTTGCGCTTCTTGGTGTTCTTTCGGCGTGTGGGTCATGTGGTCGGTTTTGCTGCGCAGCATCGACAGCCCCAGCAGGGCGATAATGACGCCACCGGCCACTTCCAAGCCCGGCGGGGTGACGCCGAAGGCCTTGAGCAGCAGCCCGCCAATCCAAGTGACCACCAGCATAATCACGGTGACGGCAATGGCGGTTTGCAGCGCCAAGGCTCTTTTCTCGGCTTCGCTGCGGTTGGCGGTCAGCCCGGCGAAAATGGCGAGGTTGCCTGCTGGATTGGTGACGGTGAGCATGGTGATGGCAAAGGTAATGAGGTGTTCCATAACAGAAAAGTCGCTCTTGAGTGTGAAGCCCGAACATAAAGGCGAAAGCCAAAAGCATACTGGATTGGTGGTTTAAGTCCAAGTGTTTTGGGTAAAATAAGGGTTTAAGATTCTGGAACCGAGTGGTCAATGTGAGCGATTTCAGCCGTTTTATTCAAAGCCTGCAGCGTCTGAACAAGTCGGCGCACACGGTCAGCAACTACCAGCGCGACCTGCTGGCGCTGGCGGTTTTTTTCAGTGCCGAAGATCTGTCCGCATCCAATGCCACTGACCAAGTGACAAACGCCCAGGCCTGGGCGTTTCTGGACGGCTTTCGGGATTGGGCGAAAATGGATCGCGATGCCATTGAAGCCTTTGTGGCCTTTCGCATGGAAATGGGCGCTTCGGCGCGGACTCTGGCGCGGCAGCTGTCGGCGATTCGTTCCTTTTACACCTTTCTGTTGGAAGAGCAGCGGGTGGCGCACAATCCGGCCAAGGGCGTGAAAGCCCCCAAACAACCGCAACCATTGCCCAAAAGTTTGGACGTGGATCTCACCCGACAACTGCTGGAACAACCCTTGCAGACCTGGCAGGATGTGCGCGATCAAGCCATTTACGAACTGCTGTATTCCGGTGGCTTGCGGGTGTCGGAACTGGCGCAGTTGGATCTTTCACCAGGCCTGGACAATTGGCAGGCCGGCTGGGTGCGGGTGATGGGCAAAGGGCAAAAGGAGCGGCAAGCCCCCATCGGCACCCAAGCCAAAGCCGCCTTGCAGGCCTGGTTAAATCTTCGCCCCGACCATGCCAAGCCGGATGAAACAGCGGTGTTTGTGAATCGTTTCGGCCAGCGGCTGGGGGTGCGCTCCATTCAGAAACACCTTGACGAACGCGCCCTGAAAGCCGGGCTGCCCACCAAAATGTCGCCGCACCGATTGCGCCACGCCTGCGCCACCCATGTGTTAGAATCAAGCGGCGATTTACGCGCCGTGCAAGAGCTGCTGGGGCACGCCAATTTATCCACTACGCAAATATACACCAAGCTGGATTTGCAACATTTGGCCACCGTGTACGACAAGGCGCATCCAAGAGCGAAAAAAACGACAAAAGCGACAAGAAGTGACAAAAAGCAAAACTAGCAAGAGAAGAGATTTATGAGCGAACAAACGTTTCACGGAACCACGATTTTATGCGCCAAGCGCAACGGCCAGATGGTCATTGGCGGCGACGGTCAAGTCACGCTCGGCCATGTTGTCATGAAAGGCAATGCCCGCAAAGTGCGGCGCTTATACAATGGCAAAATCCTGTCCGGCTTTGCCGGTGCCACCGCCGACGCCTTCACCCTGTTCGAACGCTTTGAAGGCAAGCTGCAAACCCACAATGGTCAACTGATGCGCGCCGCCGTGGAAATGGCAAAAGACTGGCGCACCGACCGCGCCCTGCGCAAGCTGGAAGCCATGATGCTGGTGGCGGATGAAGAGAATATGCTGCTGATTTCCGGCACAGGCGATGTCATCGAACCCGCGCACGACTTCATTGCCATCGGCTCCGGCGGCAACTACGCCCACGCCGCCGCCCAGGCGCTGATGCACAACACCGACTTGAGCGCGCGCGAAGTGGTGGAAAAAGCCCTCAATATCGCCGCCGATCTGTGCATCTACACCAACCACAACCTCACCATCGAAGCGCTGGAAAAACCCGCCGGTGATGTGGAAGAAGCCTAAATTCTCAGAACCTCAGGAGACCGAATCATGAGCCAGCCCGCTGACCCAAAACAGCCCGCGCAAGACGCCAGCCTCAAAGCCGCGCCGGATTCCGAACACATCTGCCTGCCGGTGCGGCACAGCAAGACAGAACAGTATTTTGAATGGTTTCTATGGAACAGCCGCTTTGTGGTGATGTTCGCCGTGGTCGCCAGCCTGCTGATGGCGTTTGGCATTTTTTACCTCACCACCATCGACGTTTATTACACCCTGGCACACTTGGCCGACTACCACCAATTGAGCGATGCCGAACGCGCCACGCTTAAATCACAAACGGTGGCGCACGTCGTCGCCTCGGTGGACGGCTTTCTGCTCGGCGCGATTATGCTCATCTTTTCGCTGGGGCTGTACGAACTGTTTATCTCCAAAATCGAAGAAGCCGAAGGCGCCAACAGCGCCAGCAAAATTCTGATGATCAAATCGCTGGACGACCTTAAAGACAAGCTCGCCAAAGTGATTCTGCTGATTCTGATTGTCATGTTCTTCGAACAAGCCCTGTTCCTCAAACCCACCGGGCCGCTGGAACTGCTGTATTACTCACTGGCCATTATGCTGGTGGCGCTGGCGCTATACCTCTCCCACAAAGCCTACGCCAAATAAGCCAAACTCCCCCCGAACAAATCGCCCAGGCCTGGGCGATTTGATCTCGAAC
>NZ_JBNGDN010000095.1:0-7345 GCF_049975065.1 Hydrogenovibrio sp. | reverse complement strand
TGCTGTTGTGCGGTCACACCATGCGAAATGTAGCTGAGAATATCCACACGATGCACGCCGCAGCTTTCCAGAATATACACCGCTTGAGAGTCTTGTTCGGAATAGAGCGAGGCCAAAACGTGCAACCCGCTCACTTCGGCATAGCCGTTGGATTGCACCAGATAAATCGCCCGTTCAATCACGCGCTGGAATGCCATGGTCGGTAGCAATTCTTCCACTTTATGCCCGGTGCCTTCCGCATCCAGATATTTTTCCAATTCGGATTCAATGACGCTCGGCTTCACGCCACAGGCTTCGATGGCTTCGCGCACTGACGGTAAACCCAGCAATTCCAACAGCAGGTGTTCCAACGTCACATACTCGTGTTCGTACTCATTTGCCAGGCTGAACGCATTGCTGAGTGTTAATTGCAATTCCTTGCTTAACATTTAAACCACCTCCATTTCGCACTGCAGAGGATGTTGATGCTCTCGCGCATATTGATTCACTTGCATCACCTTCATTTCAGCCACTTCTTTACTGTAAACACCGCATATTCCTTTGCCTTGGGTGTGCACCGCCAACATCACGGCACTGGCTCTCGCTTCATCCATGCTGAAGAACCGCATCAAAACAGTCACCACAAAATCCATTGGGGTAAAGTCATCATTCAATAACACCACCTGATAACGTTTGGGTGGTTTAACGGCGCTGCGCACCGCCTCGAGCAAGGCACCGTCATCGTCAAACGGTTGATTGGCCATTTATTATTCCTTAAAACGTTATTTTCCAGCCTTTTCAGGCTGAAATGAGTCTGGCATAAAGGTGCCCAGGCTGGTTAACACCGTCGCCAGGCAACCCCATATTTTCGACGAGGATATAGTCATGTGGGGAATAGTTCACCGGCACCGTAACCTTCATGCTGCCGGAAGGCGACTCAAGATCCAGTTGTCGTCCAGGAACCAGTAAAAGGCTGGGCACCGAAATGGTGCCATAGATGTCACTGCCTTTCAGTGTCCATTTCAACGAATCCAACTTCAGCTGAAACTTCACCAGATAATCACCGGATTCGCCGCCAAAAAGCCCCTGATACCCTTTGCCTTTTAAGCGGAAGGTTTTATCCCGAAACGCATCACGCGTGAATTTCATTCGAACTTTAAGCCCCGGAATGTAAAAATAACCGATTTTCAGCAGACGAATGGCGTAACGCAGCGTGAGAGGATAGGTGATGACACGATCTTTGCCGCGAATCGGGCGCTGCTTCTGCCAGCGAAAACCGCCATTCGGCGTTGACGATTGAGCGGCATGGTGGTGGGCGGTCTTTGACGCGGTTGAAGTGGCTGAGGCCGCATGAGCGTAACGACGATGGTGCAGACTGAACTCCCGCCAATAAGCCTCACGGTACTTGGTCAGCACTTCATAAGCTTCGGAAATTTCCTGAAACTTTTCCGTGGCATTGTGGATTTTGGAGACATCAGGATGGTAGCGTCGAGCCATCTTGCGGTAGGCCAGCTTAATGGTTTTTTCACAGGCCTGGTGATGCACACCCAGCAATGCAAAATAATCTTTTCGGCAGTCGTAACGGTTATTGATCATTTCATTCAATCATCTATTGTCTAAATTAAGACCTTTGGATGCAAATATCGCGCCATTCGCTTCGTGGCCAACCTTGCAGAAAATATTTTTTGGCTCGCTGAAACCGTCAAACCACCCCGAACACAGGTTAAACAACCGATCCGACCACTTTCGCTTTAGAAAGGCTTTACAATGGGTTTCATTCTAACGGTTTTACCATATAAAAAAAACCCTAATACCCGTCTCAAAACCGTCAACAGCGTTCGTAACGCGGACGCATGCACATTTTTTACCTTTCATAAACATCGTATTTATGCATAATAAGCGCCAAATTCATAGCGTAATCCCTATGCCACCCGTCAGCCTAAAGGACTCAAGAGGAAATGAAATGAGCATTGAACAAACCCTGCAAAAAAGAAGCGGTTCCAAATGTGAACTATGCGGCGCCACCGACCACCTGAGCGTTTATGAGGTAACGCCTTCGGACGGCACCGCCGATCAGGCGATTTTGGTTTGCGACACCTGCAAAAACCAAATTGAAGCGCCGGAGACCATGGATGCCAACCACTGGCGTTGTTTGAACGACAGCATGTGGTCACCGGTTCCGGCGGTTCAAGTCATGGCTTATCGCCTGCTGAATGCGCTGCGTGCCGAAGGCTGGCCACAGGACTTGTTGGACATGATGTACCTGGAAGACGACACCAAAGCTTGGGCGGATGCAGGACTGCCAAACCAGGAAGAAGACACAATCGTTCATAAAGACAGCAATGGCAACATCTTGCAGGAAGGGGATGACGTCACTTTGATTAAGGACCTAGACGTCAAGGGCGCTGGCTTTACCGCGAAGCGCGGCACCTTGGTGAAAAACATCCACCTGACCGACAACCCGCTGCACATTGAAGGCAAAGTCAACGGCACTCAAATCGTTTTGGTCGCCGCCTACCTGAAAAAAGCGTAATTTCACCAGGCCTGGTCAAAAAGGTTTTTGCCAGGCCTGCTTCGCAGCGTAAAGCGAAGGGCTCGCCAAAGTAAATCATTTTGCCTCAAGCGGGCATAATCAACGTCTTTCCGTCAAAATCCGCACTCAGCTCACCTTAATTTGTGTAAAATTTCGTTTTAATTTTAGATTACGGAAATAGCAAATGGGCAGAGCTTATCAAAACCGAAAAGAATCCATGGCGAAGACGTCTGACGCCAAAGCCAGAGTGTACAGCAAATTCAGTCGTGAAATTTACGTCTGCGCCAAAAGCGGCGGCGTGGAACCCGAAAGCAATCTGGCGTTGCAAGGCTTGATCGAACGTGCCAAAAAATCTCAAGTACCGGCACATGTCATTGATAAAGCCATTGACAAGGCCAAAGGCGGCGGCGGTGAGGACTTTGCCGTGGCGCGCTATGAAGGCTACGGCCCAGGGAACAGCATGGTGATTATTGAGTGCCTCACCGACAACCCCAACCGCACTTTTGGCGATGTGCGCAGCTGTTTTACCAAAACCAAAACCAAAATCGGCACGCAAGGCAGTGTCAGCCACATGTTTGACCATTCGGCGATTCTAGTCTTTGCCGGTGAGGATGAAGAAGCCGTTTTGGAAGCCCTGCTGATGGCCGATGTGGACGTTTCCGATATGGAAAACGAAGACGGTAAAATCAGCGTATTCGTGCCCCACACAGAATACGCTAAAGCCAAAACCGCACTCATCGAAGCTTTCGGAAACATGGATTTCGATGTGGATGAAATTCAGTTTCTACCGCAAATGACCAAGCCGCTGGAAAGCGAAGAAGACAAAGAACTTTTCTTGAAGTTTCTGGATATGCTGGAAGACTTAGATGATGTTCAAAACGTCTACTATGACGTTGAACTGTAACATCGAAAACCACCAGGCCTGGCAAATACCGTGAATCAATGGGCTAGCAAGCGCAAGCCCGTTTATTCCATTACAATGGCTTTTTATATGGCGATAAGGAAGTGACGTGCCCGGTACGCATTACGACAATGACCACGCTTTTATTGAAGAATTGCCTTTTCATCTGAAAAAGGTGGCGCATCGCATTATCCGTGAAGACTCGCTGGAAGCGATTCTTTTAGGCATCGACAACCAGACCAGCACCCATTTTCATTCGCCGGATACCTTGTCCCTAAACGACATTCTTCGCACGCTCTACGCTTGTCTGGTTGCGAAAATCACCTTTTTCGACAAACAGCTTTATGTCCTTGAAACGGAAATGACGTTTCTCTACGAACAGCTGTATCGCGCCTTACGCTACTTGCTGGCTCCACAGCTCGGCGACGACATCTCCGATGAGGCTCTGCAAGCCTACCTGAAACAGTATTACCCCAAAACACACTACTGGATTCATAAAAAAGACAGCGATGACCGTTATTCGCTGGCCATTCGCTCGCGACGCGAAAACACCCGACGCTTCTATCGCTACACCGCCAATATGCGTTACCACTTTATCCGCATCGGCTCCCACGAAGGCACCGACGAGTTGGTCGGCGACATCTATTCATCCGGCATCCAACATTTCACCAAAATCGTCAATGAAAAACTCGACACCCTGATGACCTATTATCAAAGCAATATTCGCGAAGCCTTGGTGGACACCCATCCAGAAGCCTATGACCTGTTCATCGTCGTGGCCGAAAAAAACGAATATTTACGCGAAGTGCTGAACGGCATTTCGGTTGGGCGCTTATCACTGGAAGAATCGAAGCGGTTTTTACGCTCCAGCCTGGAAGAAACGCTGGACTTTGCTTCCTTAAAAGGCAATATCCGCACCGAGTCGATTCTGCGCGACTTTGAAGAAAAAGTGAATCTCATCAGCCGCAGCACCCTGACATTACTGGAAAACTCCACCCCACACAAACTCTACCAAGGGCCGGTACTGGAAAGAGTCAAAATCGACCACGACATACGGGATTACATTGAAAAGAAAAAACGCAACGGCTCAAAACTGTTAATGTCGTTTATTAATTTATACCACTATGCTGTTTTGCTGGAAAAAATATACAACAACATCTCCAGCAGCCAATACATCATTATCTTTCCAGAATATTGGACCGAAGAATACCACGACATTTCCTCCGGCGGTTTTTCGTTTTTCACTCCGTTTCTGGTCGATATCAACGACATACTGGAACTGTTTTTCCGCTTTGACATTTCCCCCACCGACAAGGCAAATGAATACGAAATCGTTCACCAGAAGGCCAAGGTGGTGCGCATTGATGAGAATAAAGAAAAAGGGGCTTACCAAATTTCCTGCCAATTCATTCAGCCGGACAAAAAGGTAGTGGATCTGATTCGCAAAGCCACCCAATCCAAAGAACTCAAGGACGCCTTTGCCAGCGCCGATCTGATTGATATGATGGAATAAAACCGCCAGGCCTAGCGGCTTCAGATTAATGATGAAAAATGATTAACCTCCAACCCGAATATTAGCCTTGAGTTCTTCACTTCAACGGCTGAGGATATCAGTCGAGCAACCTAAACTCACACACTCACGCAATCTCAGAAAAATTCATATAACATTCCGGCTAAGTTGTGTCCGCTCCAAGGTATCCAGATATCGAATGACCTCTTCAGACAAATTGGCCAACGCCTGCAACTTGCGCTCCGCGCCTTCCTTGTCATTCATATCGCTTAGCGTCATCACCTCTCCAATGAGGCGATGCAACTCGCTGTGCGATTTTTGCAAAGCACTGAATTCGTTTAAGTGATGATAATCCTGCGCTTCGCTTGAGTTCAACCAGCGACCCAATTCACAGGCATCGGCGTCCAAGGCTTGCTGCTGACTCATGCCAACATCAATACCATTAAGGTAACCGCGAATGCGCCCGACCCAAGAACGATGCGCTCGGCGAGCACGCGCAAAGATAAAGTTACCGGTCGCCAGCGTGACGGTTAAGTGCAGCTGTTCCGGATGCAAGCGGAATTTTTCAACCGAACGGGCGATGTCCACCGATTGATGGCTGAAGTTTTGCGATGTGGTCGCGGTTTCCTCAGAAATCGAGGCATTGCTCTGTGCATCGCTGTCTACGGCCACCACCATTTCCAGACTGTTATCGATGGCACGTTTTTGTTCCAGCGACAGGGAGGCCATATCGCTGATTAAACCGCTAATTTCAGTCACCGAATCGTTAATGGTGACAAACGATTGTCCCGTTGCATCCACCAGTTTTTCACCCTGCTGAATTTGTTCACGGGTGGCCGTAATCAAACTTTGAATACTTTGAGCCGCTTCGGCGGACTTCTGAGCTAGGTTGCGTACCTCACCGGCCACTACGGCAAAGCCACGGCCATGATGCCCCGCACGGGCCGCCTCCACAGCGGCATTCAATGCCAACAAGTTGGTTTGAAACGCAATGCTGTCAATCAGATCAATGATTTCTTCTATCTGTTCACTGGCTTGGCTAATGCCTTGCATGGCCGAGATGGTTTGCGTCATCAGCTGACGCCCTTGCTGCACTTGCTCAGTTGTTTTGTGCGAAAGCTTATTGGCAAACTCCGTCTTCTGAGCATTTTGGGTAATGCCAGCTTCCATCGCCGTCAGATTGCGCGTGATCTGTGAAATTTCCAAGGCCTGGTGTTCCGCCCCTTCCGCCAGCATTTGCGAAGCGGAAGCCAGTTCGGCCGAACCTTGCTTAAAGTGATCCGTACCGTAACGAATTTCAGCAATCATACTGCCCAGGTTGGCGAGCGCATTGTTAATGGATTCCACAAAGGCCAGATCCAAGCCAGCATAACCGTCCAATGAGACACGGCGCGTCAATTCACCAGAAGACAAAGCACTCAACCCCTCGATGGCTTCCACTAACATCTCCCGTTGATCTTGAATCAAATGATTCAAATCGCCTTCCAATTGCTTAAAAGCACCTTGTGCTGAAATCGTTAACGTTGGGCTGTATTCGCCTTGATCTAAACGTTGCACCGCTTGGTTAACTTGTGAAAAAGCGTCTTGCAGATTGGCGCCAGTGCGATTGAATTCACGCGCCATTTTGCCACGTAAACGCTTGTCAATCTGATACTCAAAGTGCCCATCTGCAAGACACTTGAGGCCTTCGGTCATTGCCTCCGACATCTGATCAAAGGTCTCTAATATGGCATTGAGCTCCGTTTGAATCGCAGTATGGGCTTTAGAATAATTCCCATTTAAGCGGCAATGATATTGCCCGGCTTGAATATCCGCATGCAACGCCTGCAACTGGGTGTAAAAGTCATGACTGTGATCGTGGTGATCAAATAAATGTTGCCTGAAAAAATCAAAACACCGTTTGGATGACATCTAGGGCGTGCTCGGTTTTTCAGGGATTTCCGCCAAAGGATGTTCCGACAGGGTTTGCACCGAATGATGCAAGTTTTTTAAAGGTTTTAAAACGCGCATTCGAATGAATAAAAAATAGCCGAGCGTACCTAAAAACAGGCCGACAATGAATAGAACATACTCCATCATGATTCTCCTTTTTTCGTATGAGAATCTATTACTCTATCGACAAGTACTTTACAGCAGGTGAGGATTTTGTTAACAAAAAGCGACACCTTTATGACAAAAGCATTCAAAAAGAAACAGTTTAATCGTCCAACCCGAATATTTCATGAATTTGTTCTGAGCTCGAACAGAACTTTGGCTTCTCAACTTATTCCTGTCGTTAAATAATATTTTTGGCTGCAAATACGGGATATAAAACGTCTTGTGGCACTTGAAAAGGCGCAAGGTACATGCAGATTATGAACTACTCGTGTAAAAAAACCGCCAGGTCTGGCGGTTTTCAAGTTTTTGTACAGCGCTTTTTGCC
>NZ_JBNGDN010000094.1:0-7566 GCF_049975065.1 Hydrogenovibrio sp. | reverse complement strand
TGCGATAACTCGGTTTTCACACAGCCGACCACCGCACATTGCTGATAATCATGCGTTTGAATCGCAATCCCGGCCAGGTCACGGGTTTTTGACAAAGCGCCATCCGCGCCCACCACCAAACGGGCTTGCAGGCAATCGCCCTTATCCAATTCCACCCAGGCCTGGTCATTGTCCAGTTTCAAATCCTGTATGGATTGACCCACAATGCAATGCAGATTCGGGTAGTTTGGCATTTGCTCCCAGAGCGCGGCTTGAATCACATTATTTTCGACCACATAGCCCAGATTCGGTTCTTGAATTTCCCGTGCATCAAAGTGCACGGCCGCCTCGGAAATCGATTCCCAGACGTGCATATCGGTAAACGCATGACCGCGACGGCGTTCGATGCCTGCCCAGGCATTCAAATGTTTCAGAATATTTTCCGACGCACGCGTCAGGGCACTGACCCGGGTTTGATAAGGCGCGTCATCCGACCATTCCAACGACGGTGCCTGGCGCTCCAACAAGGTGACGTCAAAACCGGCTTGCGCCAGCCCCAGCGCCACCGTCGCACCCACCATGCCGCCACCGACAATCACCACATCGGTTGACGTCGGTGCTTTTTCTGTTTTCAACGGTTCCGTCACGACGACACCCCCATGGTCATTTTGGTGAATCGCTTGCGCAAACCGGGCAAAGCGTTCATCGCCATTAAACCCAAGCCGCGTAAATGGCCGACCACCGGCGATTCCACTTGAAACAGCTGGATTAAGCCATCGGTCAGCCCCATGATTTTTTCATGATGCTGAGCGCGTTCCTGCGCATAACGCGCCAAGAAATTTTCATCCCCCAAATCGGCGATCTCCATCTCACCGTCTGGCATCCTTTCCAGAAACACCGCCACATCTCGAATGCCCAGATTCAGGCCTTGCGCCGCTACCGGATGCTGAGTATGAGAAGCGTTGCCCATTAACACCGCACGGTCGGCATAAAATTTGGGCACATAGGTTTCCGTCAATGGGTAGGCCACGCGCTCACTGACGTGCACAAAACCACCAAACCGCTCCCCCATGCGAGCCGTAAACTCGCTGATAAAGTCGGCATCACTCAGGGCTCGCACACGATCGATATCGTCTTTCGGCACCACCCAGACCGCTTTACTTTCATGACCGTGCATCGGCAACAGCGCCACTGGCCCTTGCTCGGTAAAGCGCTCGAAGGCCCAGCCGTTTGGATGCTGTTCGGATTCCATTTTGGCAATCACACCAAAGGCCTCATACGCCTTGGTTTCAATGGGTAAATTCAAACAGTTTCGCACCGTGGATTCGGTGCCGTCGGCCCCCACCACCAAGGCCGCTTCATAATGGCTGTTTCCGTCCGGCGTGATCAACGCTACTCGACGGCGATTCCCTTGAATCGACAAATCCACCAGGCCTGACTCGGACAGCAGCGTCACGTTCGGGGTGTTTTGCGCAGTTTGCCATAACACTCGCCCCAAATCGGACGCCGTCACACTGTAACCCAACGCCGGCACGCGCATCTCGTCGGCGTGCAATTGCGTCAATCCCAAATAACCTTTTTGCGACACATGAACGTGCTGGATGGGCGTCGTCATCGGCTCCAACTCAGACCAAATATTCAACGCTTTCAGCACCTGAACGGAACCATAGGTCAAGGCCAGCACTCGCCCGTCAAAGGAACCGGTTTCGCCTTTTTCAAACGCGTTTTTTTCCGCCAGCACCACCGAATGCCCCGCCTGACCTAAACCAATGGCCAACAATAAGCCCACCGGTCCGCCCCCAGAAATCAATACATCTGTTTGATTCGTCGCCATGCCTTATTTCCCCTCATGCTATGGTACTGACCGCGCGTTAACGCTGCGCCATCCAGCTTTCAATCTCGTCCACCGTGCGCGGCAGGCCTTGCGTGAGAACCTCATGCCCCTGCTCGGTCACCAGCACATCGTCTTCAATGCGAATACCGATGCCGCGATAGGCGTCCGGCACCGCTTCGGCGGTTTTGGAAATATACAACCCAGGCTCCACGGTCAGCACCATGCCAGGCTGCAAACAACGCCACTCACCCTCTTGTTTGTAATCGCCGACATCATGCACATCCATGCCCAGCCAATGGCTCGTGCCGTGCATAAAGAACGCCTTGTAAGCTTCCTGTTCAATCAAATCGTCAACCGTGCCACTTAAAATGCCCAACGATACCAACCCCTCGGTCAACACCGCCACAGACAATGCTTGCAACTGATTGTAAGGCAGGCCTGGGCGAATCGCGTTAATCACAGTCTGTTGCGCCTTGAGCACCAGCTTATAAAGCGCCGCTTGTGGCGGCGTAAAACGGCCATTCGCCGGATAAGTATGAGTGATGTCTCCGGCATAACCGGCGTATTCCGCCCCCGCATCGACCAGCACCAACTGACCGTTTTCGATGCAGGCATCATTCTCGGTGTAATGCAGAATGCAGGCGTTTTCGCCTGCCGCCACTATGCTGTTGAAGCCGACGCGCGGCGATCCGGCTTGTTTGAAACCGTTTTCCAATTCCGCCTGCACTTGGTATTCATAGCGCCCCGGCGCAGCCGCTTTCATGGCGGCTAAATGCCCGGCCACCGACATTTGCGCCGCTTGACGCATCCATTCGATTTCTCGGGCGGATTTAAACAATCGCATTTCATGCAGAATACGATCAAAATCCAACAACTGGCTCGGTGCCTGCACGCCTTTACGCGCTTTCGCTTTTTGCGCCCCGACCCAACCGGATACCCAATCCGACCAATGCGCCAGCTCGGCGAAGCTGAACACCAGGTGCTCCGCCCCTTCCACCAATTCGTTCATCTGTTCGTCAAACTCATCAATTGACCAGGCCTGGTCGATTTTCAAGCGGGCGGCGGCGGCCTCAACCCCTAGGCGACGTCCCTGCCAAATCTCCTGTTCCTTGTCCTTTGGGCGCAAAAACAGATGCGTTTGGCAAATCTCAGCCGTCTTCACCAGCACCAACACACTGTCGGGTTCGCTGAAACCGGTCAAATAAAAAAAGTCGGACGAGGGACGAAACGGGTATTCCACATCACGGTTGCGAATCTGCTCTTCGCCAGAAGCCACAAAGGCAACAGACGGTTCCGGCAGTCGATCCAATACCGCTTGGCGGCGCTCAATAAACGGTGTGTAATCCTGTGTCATCAGTGTAAGGTATCCGTGGGCGCGTCCTGCATCACAATGGGCGAACCTTCGACTGGGTTCAGGGCTTCATTCAAGGTTAAAACACCGATTTTGACAAACTCGACCAACTCCATAAAATCCGCCTCATCTTCGTCCGAAATCTCGTCCAGACCGCTGATTTCAATGCGCGCTATGTCACCGAAATCACGCAACAGCTCTCCCAAATCCCCCGTCAATTTGGACTCGGACTGACCCGCCAGCCCCAACCCATACAAAAAGCCTTCGCACCATTGCCCGATCATGGCCGCTCGCCAAGACAAGGGTTCGCTTTCATCCGGCAAACACATGGTCAACTCAAACCCCGATCCGTTGAGGGTCTTATCAGTTTCCAAATACAACTCATGCAACAACACCAACAAGCTTTCCTTAACCGTTTTCACCTCGGCTTCTTCCAGCAAACGCTTAATCCACACGGCCTCGCGCAAGTCGGCATCACCGCACATCAACCCCGCCAGCATCCCCTGCAGAAAGGAAGGTGATTCCAATTCCGGGTGAACTTTCAAGGCATTATTTAATTGATCAAAATCCATTCTTCAGACATCCTTATTAAGCGTCTATCGCCAAAAGCAAAACGCGGTCGAAACATGCTCGTTTCACAGCGGGATTAAAAGAAAAAAATCATAACACGAGCCGAGCGCGGAACCAACCAGACCCCTTGCAAATGCGGATGACAAACCCGCTTGAAATGCGTACCATATAAAGCTTAAATAAGCCTAAACATTCAAAACAACGCCACGGGAACCCAAATGCTGACTTTATCCTTAATGAATCACACCTTTGAAGTGCCCTGCGAGCCTGAAGACCATGAACGGCTCATCGAAGCCGCCACACTGTTGGAAGACAAACTCGACCAGGTCACCAGTCTAAAAGGTGAAAGCAAAGTGCTGATGGTGGCTTTGAACCTCTGTTACGACTATCTGCAAATGAAACAAGACACCACTCAATATTGCCTGCGCCTCGATCATCAACTGGAAACCGCCATGTCACAGCTCAACGAAAGCGCCGAAAAAAAGGACGATTAACGGCCTCCCCCTATGCAAAACCCTGCAAATTGTTATAATGGAGTCAAACGGGCTAGGTTCAAATCCCCTGCCGATAACTATGACCTTGGGGCCAGAAACGCTAGACGGTGTGCCGCTCGCTTATGTCCGAGAAGCCTAAGTCTTTTGTGGAGGCTGCCACCTGAACTTAACGGTTCAGGGATAATGGCCTAGCCCGTTCCCTCATTCGTCCAATCGACACTCGCGCCCTGCCACCTCAAGTGTTCAACACACCGATCTCCACCATGAATTTACGCCAAACCTGCCGCCAGAAACGCCGCCAACTGTCGCAAGCCGAGCAACAACAGCACGCCCGACAAGCCTGTCGCCATCTATTGCGCTCTGCTTGGCTGCAACGCCCAAAACGCATTGCGGTTTATTTGCCTCAGGACGGTGAACTGAGCACGCTGCCGCTGATTCAAGCCCTTTGGCAACGTCACCACCAAGTCTATCTACCGGTTTTACAAACCCTGCGCGGTCGCCACATGGCCTTCGCCCGCTATCAACCGCAAACGCCCATGAAGCCCAATCAGTTCGGCATTGTCGAACCGCACCTGCCCCACCAGCAGCATCGCACGGGCCAACAACTCGATTTAGTCATTATGCCGCTCACCTGTTTTGACGAAAGCGGACACCGCATCGGCATGGGCGGCGGCTTTTACGACCGCACTTTTCAGTTCAAACAGCGCCCGAACGCCGTGCCCAACCGCCCGCGACTGATTGGCTGGGCACACGAATGCCAAAAAGTGGCCACCATCGCCGCCGCGCCTTGGGACCTACCGATGGATGCACTCATCACTGAAAAGCGGCTTTACCGCTTTCGCTGATCGCTCAAAAACTGGGAAGCAGGGAGAATCGCCAGAGCTAGCAGCCTGTCGGACTTAAGCCAATCGGCTGCAAAAAAGCTGGATTTGGCCATTTTTTGCCCAATTTTTCGTTAAATAGCGGGCTATTCGCCTCAAAATTGAACAAAAACTGACTCAAACCAGACTTTTTTTCGCTTCGATCATTTAAGTTCGACAGACTGCTAGCCATTCACTCCAACGGCCGTAAAAAGAGTTGGTAACCGACATTATCCTGCTCGCAAACAAACGGATAACCGAGATTTTGAAGGTAAGACTCAAACTGCGCTTTCTGATGCGGTGGCACCTGCACCCCGACCAGCACGCGACCGTAAGCGGCACCGTGGTTGCGGTAATGAAACAAACTGATATTCCACTCTTCGCTCATCTGAATCAAAAACTGCAACAAGGCTCCAGGGCGCTCAGGAAACTGAAAACGATACAGCAACTCATTCGCCACGCCTTTGGCGTGACCGCCGACCATAAAACGCAAATGCAACTTCGCCATTTCATCTTCGCTGAGGTCTTCCAAAGCGTAATCACAGGCGTGCAGCTGCTTGACCAACTGCTCCTTTTCCGCCTGCCCGGCTTCGGTGCGCACCCCGACAAACACTATCGCTTTATCAGGGTCGGAATAACGGTAATTGAATTCCGTTATGGCGCGACGATCGCCCAACAGCTCACAGAACTGTTTAAAACTGCCCGGACGTTCGTCAATGGTCACCGCAAAAATCGCCTCGCGTTTTTCACCGATTTCGGTCCGCTCGGAAATATAGCGCAGCCCATCAAAGTTCATATTGGCACCGCTGACAATCACCGCCAAGTGTTTGTCCACCACCCCTTTTTCGTCAACGAACTTTTTCATGCCCGCCAGCGCCAAAGCACCGGCCGGCTCGGCAATGGCGCGGGTATCCTCAAAAATATCTTTTACAGCGGCGCAGATTTCATCGGTTTTCACCGTCACCATTTCATCCACACAGGTCTGGGCAATCCGAAACGGAATTTCACCGGCCTGTGCCACCGCCACCCCATCGGCGAAAATGCCGACTTTATCAAGTTTCACCCTTTCACCGGCTTTTAACGCCGCCGTCATGCAAGCGGCATCTTCCGGCTCGACCCCCACCACACGGGTCTCCGGCGACACCTGTTTGATCACCGCCGAAATGCCCGCAATCAGACCGCCGCCGCCGACCGGCACAAAAATCACATCAAACGGCTTGCTTTGACGCAACATCTCCAAAGCGATGGTGCCTTGTCCAGCGATCACATCCTCATCATCATACGGTGGAATATAGGTATAGCCATTTTCGTCACACAATTTTCGGGCATGCGCCGCGGCCTGGTCGTAGGCATCGCCGTGCAACACCACTTCGCCACCCAAATTACGCACCGAATTGACTTTGATCAACGGCGTGGTGCGCGGCATCACTATGACGGCCTTTATCCCCATCCGGCTCGCTGATAACGCCACACCTTGGGCGTGATTCCCAGCCGATGCGGCAATCACCCCGCGAGCTCTTTCCACTTCGGTCAACTGATACAAACGGTTATAAGCCCCGCGTAACTTAAACGAAAATACCGGTTGCAAATCTTCACGTTTGAGCCAAATATGATTGCGCGTTCTATGCGAAATCAACGGGGCTCTTTCCAGAGGCGTTTCGTCGGCCACATCGTAAACAGGGGCTTTTAAAACACGGCGTAAAATGGTTTCCGGCATGGTCATTCCTAGGTTACTCGACTGAACGGCCCGAAAAGGTTTTCAGACATCCAAACGTTAAAAAATAGGCTCAATTATAACAAAAGCCAGGCCTGACCACTTTAGCGTTTTCTTTGAAATCCGACCCAGCCACTCGTAATCGCCTGGATGAGGACATCGAGTCACAATGGTTTATGGAATCAAGAGACATCCAAAGGCACCCAAGAGGATGCCCTTATGAACGACTTAGGACAGGACAGGGTTTCTTCATTTTTCCGCAAGCTTAACGCCAGACTTAAACAGACTTTTTCAAGGGTATTTCTCAAACCGTTTACTTAAAATACGTCGAAATTATCACATGTGTACCACGATTAACAAACAGCCTCTATCTACTTGAAAGGAATCAACGATGCGTCCGACACCCCTTTATTTTGCCATTCTATCCGCCATCTCCACCGCTGCCATCAGCCCCAATACCTTCGGTGCTGAAACCGCCAAACTGAAAAAAATCACGGTGGAAGTTCAGGATGACATCCAACCGCAAGCCGATACCGTCGCCACCGAGTCGCTGCTGAACACCGGCAACAGTGAAACCGGTGCGGTGTTGCGCGAAATCAACGGTGTTACCGCCTCCCGCAAAGGCGGACATGGCCTGGACCCGCAAATTCGCGGTCAACAATATTCTCAGCTAAATGTCTTGCTGGACGGTGCCAAAATCGCTGGCGGTTGCCCGAACCGAATGGACCCGCCATCCTCTTACGCCGAAGTCTCGTCTTATGATG
>NZ_JBNGDN010000093.1:0-7594 GCF_049975065.1 Hydrogenovibrio sp. | reverse complement strand
TGGGGGTGCTCTACCCTTGGTTTGACGGCGACGAAGAGCGCGATACGGTGATGCGTTCCATTTCGCACGTCTGGGACGGCAATGAGACTTGGCTGGTGTTTGGCGGGGTGGTGCTGTTTGCGGCTTTTCCGTTTGTGTATTCGCATTTGTTGCCGTCCTTGTATGTGCCGTTGATTTTGATGCTGATGGGGTTGATTCTGCGCGGTGTGGCGTTTGAGTATCGTTTCAAGGCGGTGCGTTCCAAGCGGGTGTGGGATGCGGCCTTTTTCGGCGGTTCGACCCTGGCGGCCATGTGCCAAGGCATGGTGTTGGGCGCAGTGGTGCAGGGCGGTCGCATGGAAGGTGAGCTGTTTGTGTTGGATTGGTTCTCACCCTTTACGATTTTCACCGGTGTGTCGGTGGTGGCGGCTTATGCGTTGCTGGCGAGCTGCTATCTGGTGCTGAAAACGCGTGGGGCACTCTTGGTGCGAGCGGCGCGTTTGGGACGTCGGTTGGTGATTGTGATGATGGTGAGTTTGGTGGTGGTCAGCCTGTGGATGCTGTACAGCAATGAATGGGTGCGCACGCGCTGGCTGGAAGGGTTGAATGCCTTTTATCTGTTGCCGATGCCGGTTTTGAGCGCCTTGTTCGGCTGGTGGTTGTATCGTTCGCTGAATGGCGAAGAATGCGGTGCTAAGCCTTTCTGGCTGACGGTGGGGCTGTTTGTGCTGGGCTTTATCGGGCTGGTGGTCGGGCTTTTCCCGTATCTGATGCCGCATCAGTTTACCCTTTGGGAGGTGCATGCGCCGGAAGCCAGTTTGTGGTTTGCTTTGCCGGGCGTGCTGATTTTCCTACCGTTGGTGTTGGCTTACACGCTTTGGGGTTACCGCATTTTCTCCGGTAAGGTGGAAGACTTTGAAGAAGGCTACTGACAGGAAACCGAGCCGTAAACAAGGCTGGCTTTGGTTTGTCGGCCTTTATCTGGCAGGCACCGCCGCCTTGTTACTGGTGGTGATGCTGTTAAAATTCACCTTCGGTTTCGTGTTAGCATGAACTCTCGGTAAGCTTCGTCGCGCGGTTCCGCGAAGGCGGCAGCCTTGAAAACGCCCAGGTCTGGGCGTTTTGCGTTTTAGCGACCGCCTATTGTTCTTGAATTCAAGGTTTGAGAGGAGATTATGATGACGCAACCTTATTTGATTTATATTGTGACGGTGATGTTTCTATTGCCGGTGTTATCGGTCTATGTGGAATTTTATTTTACCCGCAAGCGCCGTCGGCAGGCGTTGCAGACCAGTGCCTTTGCTTACACGGCGGTGCTGTTCAAGTGGTTTGTGTTTTGGGCGGTGGGGGTGCGCTTGTTGACCGCCGGATTGAGTCAGGTGTTTCATCCCGAAATGACCGCCTCGATTCTGAGCCTGCCGGTGACGGCGGATGTCATCGTCAAAGAGTTGGGCTTGGCAAATTTGGTGATGGGCACAGCCGCCATTGTGAGCCTGTGGGCGGTGTCTTGGCGGCCAACGGCGGCCTTTACCGGTGCTTTGTATCTGGGCGCGGCGGGGGTGCAGCATTGGATGCGGATGGGGCAAGGCGTCACCCAGAAGGAAGAGATCGCCATGGTGTCGGATTTGGCCATTGCGGCGCTGGTGATGCTGTATCTGATTTGGCTTTGGCGTTCGTCTCGCACGGCTCGGGCTTCCCGACCCGAGCAAGCTTAATTCGTTATGTTCTTTTTCGATCGCGCTTTCCGCGCGTTCTTTCTCGGTGGCAGTCTGTTCAGCGGCGTGGCGATGCTGATTTGGTTTGGGCAATATCCCGCGGCGATGACGACCTTTTCCGGTATTCCGTCGATGTATTGGCATGCGCATGAAATGGTCTTCGGTTATGCGTTGGCGACGGTAGCGGGGTTTTTGCTCACGGCGGTGATGAACTGGTCGCGCGAAAATTCTGCTTCTGGCGGGCGTTTGGCTTTGGTGTTTGCCTGTTGGGCTTTGGCGCGAATCGGGTTTTTGCTGGATTGGCCGTTGATTTGGGTGGCGACGTTCGATTTGCTGTTTAACTTCGGGCTGCTGTGGCTGTTTATCGGGCCGGTGTTGCGTCAAAAATTGTGGCCTCAAATGGGGCTGGCCTCGAAATTTGTCTTATTGTTGGCGGCCAATGGGGTGTTTTACGCTGGGGCGTTTAACTGGCTGGATAACGGCCTGCACATGGGGGTGATTTTCGGCTTGTTTCTGGTGTTGGCGATTAATCTGACCATGATGCGCCGTTTGATTCCGTTTTTCACCGAAAAGGCGTTGGGGTTGCCGGAAAGTTCGCCATCGAAACGGCTGGATGCCTTGGCGCTGGTCGGCTTTCTGGCGTTGATGCTGGCGGCGGTGTTTTTTCCGCAGCATTGGGCGACCGCTTTGATTGCGTTTCCATTGGCCCTTGTGCATTTTGTCCGGTTGAAGGCTTGGTACCATCCGCGCATCTGGTCGGTGCTATTATTATGGCCGTTGCATCTTTCCTATGGGTTTATGATAACCGGGATGGTGTTGTATGGCTTGGTCGGCCTGGGATGGGTCAGTGAATCGATTGCCTTGCATGCGCTGGCGGCGGGGGGCATTGGTTTGTTGTGCTCGTCGATTATGGCGCGTATTTCGTTGGGGCATACCCAGCGGAGTGTGTTTGAACCGCCGAAAAGTTTGGTTTGGGTGTTTGCCCTTTTGGCGGTCTCCGCCGTTCTGCGGGTGGCGTTTCCGCTCTTGTTGCCGGAGTACACGGTTTGGTGGGTTCAGGCCAGCCAGTTGGGTTGGAGTCTGGCGTTTTTAGGGTTGACGGTCTTGTATCTGCCAATTCTGGCACGCCCCAGCCGGAAACCGGAAACGGGGATTTTATTATGAGCACTTTATTATGAGTGTTTCGATGCGTTTGCATTCAAGGCGTGTTCAAGGCGGTTTTTGAGCTCACTGAATTGATGCAATCCGTTTTGCAGCGCGGGGATGTCAAAGCTTTCGACGGCGGCCAGCAGCCCTTCGCTGAGCGCTTGCAGCTGGGAGCAGGCGTGGCGCTCGGCAATCGGGCGACATTGTTCGGCAAACTGCTGGATGTCATCGAGACTGTTGGTTTTCAATGCTTTTTGCTGCGCCGTTTGCAAGACGGTTAGCGCTTCCAAAAATTCGGTTGCGTCTTGTGGTGACTGAACGTTGAGGGCGTCGCTGTTTTCCGGTCTTTGAAGGTTTTGCGTTTCCATCTCATGGGGCAAAAACCGACTGAGCGTTTGGAACAGCTCGGCTTTGCGTACCGGTTTGCGCAAATAGTCGTCGAAATATTGGCGTTTGGCTTTTTCTTCCGTGTCTTCCATGACCGACGCGGTCAGCGCCACTATCGGCAGGTTCGGGTGAATGGCTTTGATGGCTTGAGCGGCCTGGTAGCGGTCCATGACCGGCATGCGGATGTCCATCAGCACCAGATCGAAGGTTTCTTGCTGGCACAGGGTCAAGGCGACTTCGCCGTTTTCGGCTTGGGTGCATTCAATGTCGCTGTTGTCGAAATTGTGGAGAATGAGGGCGCGATTGTCTTCAATGTCGTCCACCACCAGTAATTTGGCCGCTTGAAAGCGTATGATTCCGGGCGGGTTGTCGCGGCCGGTCTTTTCCGCCAGGCCTGGCGGATTTGTCTCGGAATGGACGGAAGCAATGTCCACTTTGGGCAGCAGAATCCGAAAACAGGTGCCCTGGCCTGGTTGACTTTCCAAGGTAATTTCGCCGCCCATCATGTCCACCAGTCGCCGGGTGATCGACAGCCCGAGTCCGGTGCCGCCATATTTTTGGGTGTTTTGCCCGTCTTGTTGTTCAAATACGTTGAATATGCGCGTTTGTTGTTCCCTCGGAATGCCGATGCCGGTATCGCAGACTTCGATCACTATGTCGAGTTTGCTGAGGTGTTCCTGCACATTGATGGGTTTGACCGTCAGTTTGATGTGGCCTTTTTCGGTGAATTTGACGGCATTGCCGATGAGGTTAAACAGTATCTGACGCAAGCGCACGGCATCCAGCAACAGCGATTGCGGCAGGTGATTATCCACTTCGACGAGAAAATCCAAGCCTTTGTTTTGCAGGTTGAGCGTGAAAATGTCGCCCATTTCGCGAAACAAATCATAGGGGTTGGTGGCCTGTTTTTGCAGGGTCATTTTGCTCGCTTCGATTTTGGAGAGGTCGAGGATGTCGTTAATGAGCATCAGCAGGGTGTTTCCGGCCGATTGAATGGTGCGGATAAAGCTTTTCAGTCGCGGCGCTTCGACCTGTTCGTTGAGCAGCTCGGTAAAGCCGAGAATGGCGTTCATCGGGGTGCGGATTTCATGGCTCATATTGGCGAGAAATTCCGATTTGGCACGGTTGGCGGCTTCGGCTTGTTGTTTGGCTTCTTGCAGCAGGGCTTCGTTGTGCACCAGCTCGGCTTCAATGATTTTGCGCTGTTGGATTTCGCGCACCAGTTTGCGGTTCCAGTAAAGAATAATCAGCAGTATCACCAAGAATAATCCGGCCAGTTGTATCAGTCGGGTGTAGTCGAATTGCGGGGCGTAGTCGAGTTTGATCCAGCGTTCTAAGATGGCTTGTTTCTGTTGCGGCGTCAGGCTCTGCATGGCTTGGTTGAGCAGCTGGTGCAGTTGCGGTTGGTCTTGGGTGACAAAAAGGGTGATCTGCAGAAACAATTCGGTTTTGCCGACGATGCTGAGGGTGTGAAGGTTGTGCTGTTTGATGAGGTAACTGGCTTTGGGCAATGACAGCAAAGCGGCGTCGTATTGACCGATGGCCACGCCTTCCAGCGCTTGTTCCGCGGTGTTGACCGCTTGGTATTGATGTCCGGGATAGGTGCGTTTGATGAGGTGGCCGTAACCGTAGCCGGTGACATAGGCGATGGTTTTCTGCGGCAGATCGGCCAAGTCATCGACAAACTCGTGCGGGTCTTTCATGATAATGACGATCGGGCTTTTGATAAAGGGTTGGATGGGGCGATAGTGCTGGTTCAGATCTGGGTCATTGAGGTCGGCGGTGACCACGTCCAGGGTTTTTTGCTCGGCCATGGCCAAGGTGTCGCGCCAGCGTTGCACCGGCTGAGGTTCGAAGGTGATCGGCAAGAGGGTTTCCACCGCTTCGAGAAAGTCGGGAACGATGCCGACATAGTCGCCTTGTGGGGTAAAGTGTTCGAAAGGGGGCCAGTCTGGGAAGCCGCCAATGCGGATAAGCGGGTGTTTTTCCAACCAGTCTTTTTGCGCGGGGGTGAATGTCAGTCGGTCGGTTTCCGGCGGACGATAGAGCCATTTGTCGTAAATTCGCTGTTCTTCACTCGGGGTGAGGCTGTTCAGGGCTTTGTTGAGTATCGACTGCAGTTCCGGGGCGTCTTGACGAATCATAAAGCGAATGGCCAGGCCTGGTTGTTTTGAAGCTAAGAAGGGTTTGATGGTGTGGAGGCCGTATTGCGACAAGGTGTAGGACAGCACCGAGTAGTTGTCGTAGAGCAGTTGCGCTTTGTTCTCAATGACGGCATTGATGGCGTCGTCCAGGGTGTCGGTTTGCAGTAGCTGGATGTCCGGAAAGTGTTCTTGCAGGTAGTTAAGTTGCGCGTAGCCTTTCGGGATGGCCAGTGTCAGGCCGTTTAAATCGTCGATTCTTTTGGGGGCGACGTCATCGCGCACAAAAAAGTAAGAGAGGGTTTTAAAGTAGGGTTCGCTGAAGCGGGCGTATTGGCGGCGCTCGGCATTCATGGCGGCGGCGGGCAGCAAATCCACACGTTTGTCTTTCAGTTGTTGCAGGTTGTCGGACCAGGTGCCGGTGGTGATTTTGAATCGCAGGCCGGTTTTCTGCGCGATTAAATCGAGATAGTCTTTGGCAATGCCTTGGTAGTCGCCTTGGGCATCGACAAAATCAAAGGGTGCCCAGTCGGTTTCACCGGCCACTTGAACGACCGGGTGTTCGCGTAGCCATTGATTTTCCTGTGGGGTTTTGTAAATGGGCTCGGTTTGGGAGGCGCTGAACCAGTGGTTGAGTATGCGGTCTTTGTCTTGATGTGACAGATCCGCCAGGGCTTTTTGCAGAATGCCGAACAGAATGGGGTGGTCTTTGTGGACGGCGATGGCGGTTTCGGTTTGGAAATCATCGACCTTGGCGTGAATGTGCAAATTGGTGAGGTAGTGGTGTCGGATGAGGTAGGTGGCGACGGCGAGGTTGCCGATATAGACATCGGCCTGACCGAAAGAGACGGCTTCGAGGGCTTCCAGGTTGGAGGATTTGAGGGCATAGTCGTAATCGGGGTAGTGGCGTTGCAACCATTCGTGCAAATAGGAGTCGCGATTGATGGCGATGCGCAGCCCTTGTAAGTCGTTCAAAGAGTGTATGCGACTGGCGGCGGTGTTTTGCCGGGCGAAGAGCCCCAGCGGCATACGGGTGTAGGGCTGGGTAAAGAAGAAGTGCGGCTTGCGATCTTCAGTGGCGACGGCGCAACTGAGGCCGTGCAGATCCCCCTGTTTGGCCGCCTGCAACGAGTTTGACCAGACATCGGGTTTGACGTGAATTTTGAGCCCGGTTTGCTGCTCAATCAGACTGAGCAGGTCGGCGGAAATGCCGCTGTGGCGACCTTGCTCATCCACAAATTCATACGGCGGCCATTGGTGGTCGGCGCCTAGGGTGATTTCAGGGTGTTGGGCAATCCATTGCTGTTCGGTTGGGGTCAGTTCCAGCGCTTGCAGCGGTGGTGTCCAGAGTAAGAGTAGGAACCAAAATGGTTTCAGAAAGCTCTCTAAAAAGATTCGCCTAAAGGATAATGAGCACTTGGACGGGGTCGGTTGAGACAACACGGTAAATTGACCAGGCCTGATCAATTTAGGCTTGGGCAATGGCGACGAATTCATCGAGATGCGCTTTGAAGATGTCCATCAGTTGCGGGTCGAACTGGGTGCCGTTTTGTGCCAGCATATAGTCCACCGCGGCTTCAATTGACCACGCATCTTTGTAGTGGCGCCGATGGGTGAGGGCGTCGAACACATCCGCAACGGAGACGATGCGGGCGTATAGGTGAATGTTTTCGCCCGCCAGACGATTGGGGTATCCGTTGCCGTCCCAGCGTTCGTGATGTTGCAGGGCAATAATGGCCGCGACCTGAATGAATTTGCGTTTGGAAAATTTGAGGATGTCGTGAGCGGCGGTGGTGTGGGTTTTGATGACTTGAAACTCTTCGGCGGTGAGTTTGCCGGGCTTGTGAAGGATTTTCAGGGGATGGTCATTTTACCGATGTCGTGCATGGGGGCGGCGTGATAAAGTGTATTTTCGTCTGTGTCGGATAGGCTGGGGTGGTAATGCGCCAGGCGCTTGGAGTATTCGGCCACACGGCGGATGTGCTGGCCAGTTTCGTCGGAGGTGGATTCCATCAGTTCGGTGAGGACAAAAATGATTTCCTTCTGGCTTTCTTCGAGTTCGGTGGCAAAGCGTTTCTCACGGTGAATGAGGGTGTTCTGCAGGGTGATATTGTGCTGCTTGAGCAGTTGTCTGGCGGTGGCGAGTTCCAAGTGGTTTTTGACCCGAGCAATCAGTTCTTCACCCTGAAACGGTTTGGTGATGTAATCCACTGCGCCAAGCCGGAA
>NZ_JBNGDN010000092.1:0-7747 GCF_049975065.1 Hydrogenovibrio sp. | reverse complement strand
CCGAATGTTTACCTTCGGTTCTTCGATTCATGAATTTGTGCTGAGATTGCGCAGTGCATTGGTTTCACAAGGAAATTTTCGAAGAAGTGTCGACTCCGCGATTACGACCGACTGAGAAAATATGGCTTGTGGAATCAAGGAGCAAGCAAGGTCGGTGCAAATTTGTGAAATATTCGGATTAACCCTGAAGATAGGATGAGCATTGCAAAAGATGACCAGGCCTGGCTTGTGGCGGGCGTTAAAAGGCTATAAGATTTGAAAACTCCAAACTCAAAACCACTCAACCGACAGTGAACAACGACATGAATGCCCTTATCGCCATTGCTCAAACCTTACGGCTCCCGATGCAATTCAACCGACTTGCTTTCAGCGGGCTGGCCGCTTTCAGTCTGATGCTGTTGTCCGCCTGCGATTCCTCCCTGCCGAAAAACGTCACCCAATGGGCACTGAACGACCAATGCGACCTGCACACCACCGCTTGTCAAAATTCAAGCCCGGACACCGCGGCCAGTGTCACGCTGGCGATTCACCCTCAACCCATTCGCGTGGCACGCACCTTAACCGCCCGAGTGCAGCTTGAACAACTGCCCGCCTCGCAAGTGGAGTTGGACATCTCCGGTCTGAATATGTACATGGGATACAATCGAGTCACTCTCAAGCCGGTCGCCGCTGAACCCGGTGTCTATGAAGGACAATCCATGCTGGCCTTCTGCACCAATGAGCGCATGGACTGGCAGATAACCGTCCTCATCACACAACCGGATGGCCGCGTTATACAGGCACCCTTTTTACTGGTCACCTACAACCAATAACACCTCTTGAATTCAACCATTAACTCCTTCTATTACCCAATGGTTTGTGTCACAATAAACAGGCTTGGTTGCGTCCAACAGCCGATGATATCCATGAATTATTCATGAATTATTCATAAATGAATAGGCGCTTCCTCAGTCTTAATTTCTCCCCAAAACCGACCCAAAAGAGGCACGCATGAACTGGTTTCAAAAAACGCCGGAGCAAGTCATCCAACAGCTTGACACCGACCCCAAACACGGATTGTCCGCCGAGCACTTAGCGGAACGCCAAAAAACATTCGGCGCCAACAGCCTCACCCAAGCCAAACAAACCTCCACGCTCATTCTCTTTGTCAAACAATTCAAAAACCCGCTGTTGATGGTGCTGGCGTTCGGTGCCCTGCTGTCTTTTTACACAGGACACACGGTGGATGCCATCGCCATCACCGTGATTATCCTCATTAACGCTTTAATCACCTTTTTCCAGGAACTCAAAGCGCAAAAATCCATTGACGCGTTAAAAAGCATGGCCGCACCCAAGTGCATGGCGCGCCGCGATGGCAAATGGCAAGACATTGCCGCAGCCGAACTGGTGCCGGGCGACATCATCAAGCTGCAAACCGGCGACATCATCCCCGCCGATGCCCGCCTGATTGAAGTCACTTCACTGGATGTGGACGAAGCGCCGCTGACGGGGGAATCCGACCTGATTCACAAACAAACCGCCGAACTCTCCGAAAAAGACCCGACCTTGGGCGATCAGGTGAACATGGTGTTTATGAGCACCTCGGTCAACCACGGACACGGCATTGCGGTGGTCACCGCCACCGGCATGGACACCGAAGTCGGCAAGATTGCCAGCCTGATGCAGACCACCGAAAACCGTCTCACGCCGTTGCAAAACCGCATCGCCAAGCTGTCGCACACCCTGATTTGGGCGGCATTGATTATTGTCGCCGTGATTATCGGCATTGGATTATTAAAAGGGCTGAATGCCGCAGACCTGGTCAATACCGGCATTTCACTGGCGGTCGCCGCCATTCCCGAAGGCTTACCCACGGTGGTGACCATTGTGCTCACACTGGGCGCGAAACAGATGATGCGCAACAAAGCACTGGCCAAACAACTCGCCTCAGTGGAAACCCTCGGCTCCACCTCGGTCATCTGCTCCGACAAAACCGGCACCCTGACACAGAATAAAATGCAAACCGTGCGCGTCTGGGCGGCGGGCGAATACTATCGCATCCGCGGTGAAGGCTACCAAACCCAAGGCGAATTCACCGACGAAGCAGGCCTGGTGAAAACGCCGCAACACCACTTTCATCTCCAGCAAATGCTGGAAATGTCCGTACTGTGCAACGACACCAATCTCATTGAAGAAGACGGGCAAACCCGCATTCAAGGCGTGCCTACCGAAGGTGCCATTCTGGTAGCCGCCGCCAAAGCCGGTATTGAAAAAGAAGCCCTCATGCAACAGTACCATCGGGTCGCCGCCGCGCCTTTTGACTCCAAGCGCAAAATGATGAGCGTCATCGTCCGCGACGCCCAAGGCAATCACATCCTGATTGTCAAAGGCGCACCGGATGTCGTCACTCAGCACGCTGAAGTCATTGAATACGGTGAACAGCGCCGCGATCTCGTCAGCAACCCGCACCTGATTGAAGGTATTATCGAAGAATTCGGCTCCCAGGCGCTGCGCACCCTAGCGGTCGCCTACCGCCCGTTACACGCCGACGAAATCGACCAGCCCATTGAAACCCTAGAGAACCGCCTCATCATTAACGGCATTCACGGCATTATCGACCCACCGCGCCCGGAAGCCACCCAAGCCGTTAAAGAATGCCACTCCGCTGGCGTGCGCGTGGTGATGATTACCGGCGACCACGCCGTCACCGCCAAAGCCATTGCCCGCCAGATGAACATCATCGACCGGGACGATGCATTGGTCATGACCGGCGCGGAACTCAACCAAACCAGCGACGACGCCTTGCGCCAACTCGCCCCAAAAACCAGCGTTTTCGCCCGTGTGACGCCCGAACACAAGCTGCGCATTGTGCAAGCCTTGCAAGCCAATGGTGAAGTCGTCGCCATGACCGGCGACGGCGTGAACGATTCCCCCGCCCTGCGCAAAGCCGACATCGGCATCGCCATGGGCATTACCGGCACCGGCGTCGCCAAAGAATCCGCCGACCTCATTCTGCTGGACGACAACTTCGCCACCATTGTGCATGCCGTGCAAGAAGGCCGCCGCATTTACGACAACATCCGCAAATTCATCCGCCAAGGCCTCACCGCCAATGTCAGTGAAGTCTCCGCCATTCTATTCGCCTTCCTGATTATGGTCGGCGAACCCCTGCTCACGCTGGCACCGCTGATGATTCTGTGGATCAATCTCGTCAGTGACGGCATGCCCGCACTGGCACTCGGCGTGGACGAAGCGGAAAATGACGTGATGAAACGCAAACCGCGAGACGGCGACGAAAGCTTTTTCGCCGACGGACTGGGCGCACGAATTATTGTGCGCGGGCTGGTGATGGGTGGGCTCACCTTTGCCATGTTTATGTACGCGCTGAACCTAGGTGCCTCGCTGGAATACGCCCAGACACTGGCGTTTATGACGTTAATCTTCGGGCAACTGGTACACGTATTCGATGCCAGAACCTTCACCACCCTTTATCGCCGCAATCCGTTCAGCAACCCACTCCTACTCTGGGCGGTGTTCGGCTCGGCGCTGCTGTCACTGCTGATGATCTACACCCCCTTCGGCAACTTGGCGCTCGGCACCGCCCCGCTGGAACCGCAACACCTGCTGATGACCCTGTTTATCGCCGCACTCCCCACGTTTATTCTGTCCGGGATTAAAGAAATCACCCAAGTGAGGTGGCTGTGAATTGGATCAATCATTCAACCAGGCCTGGCTTTCGCCCCCAAACTGCCAAGCCTGGTCATAACCGTCGCGTCACTCAATCGAAGCTGCGTACCTTGTTTTACTGTGTTTGTCTCAATTAAATGTGAACGAATATACGGTAGAAAAATCCATCGGTTGCAACGCAGATACGTTTAAGGTGTGTCTGGCTTAAATAAGTTAAATCCCCAGTCTCAGATTGCTTTCAACCGCTTCGCGTAATGGTTTCGGGACATTATGCTCACGCGCGAGTTGTGACCATTGTGCGACTTTTTCGATGGTTTCGTTGAGGATGGCGTTGATTTTGACGCGGGTGAACAGGGGACTGAGTTTTTCCAGCGAATAGAAATCGTCGCGGCTGAAGTTGTCGCGTTTGCCGTTTAGACTCATCCAATGGCTGTTTACCCATTTGCTTTCGGGTTTGTAGCTGTAGGCCAAATCATAGGCCGGCGCTAATCGCCATAGTTTGCCTTTGAGCATAAAGGCGATGTTTTTGGCGTGGTCGTCGTGGTTTCTGGCAACGATATTAAAGGTCATGCGTCTTAAGAGTTGTTCGGCATCGCTGGCGGGCAGCTTGAGTTGCCTGGCTACGCCAAATAACTCAGCATAGGAAAAGGAGCCTGGCTTTTTATAATCGACATGCGCCAAGCCATTTAGGGTTTGGATATGCACTTTTTGATTGTTGATACGGTCAAAACGTTGAGTCACAAAATGACGGCGATTGCCTTCCGGCAGTAAATGACAAGGCATCATCTCAATGCCGCATTCGCTCGCCATTAAATAATACACATATTCCATTGCGCCATAACCGAGTGGGTCGCCAAAGGTTTGCTGATCTTTGTGATGCTCGCTGACGCCATCAAACTTCATTAAATAATGCGTAAAACCTTCGGGAATTTGAGCTTGACCAGAGCGGACTTGGCTAAAATCTTGATTAAATGCGAGCACGGCTTTGGGTCTTGCGCCGCCCGCACTCATGCCAACAGAAAGCAGTGATAACATTGCTTCACGATCTTCCTGCCCACTTTTTTCAAGCTGAATACTGAATTGATCTCGTGCATCGAGAACGTCTTGCGCCATGGTAATTAAGGATTCAATTTCGACTTGCTGTGAGGCATTAAAGCCTTTTACATCGGTAGCAGGCGCATATTCCAGCGCACCCATACCGCGTTTTCCGGTATATTGCAGGCGTTGCAGAGGGGAAATGTCTTCGGGCGATTTACCTTGTGCCGCCACCCAAGCATTCAGCACCGCATTACCGAAATCGTCCGGCAAGGAATCGGCCACCAGGCCTGGTAGGCCTTTAAACGTTTCAAAATCCAGTTCGGGAAAACTGTAAATGCGCTTAGCTAACGGCATTTTTAACGGCGATAGTTCAATACCCGTTGCAATAAATTTTGGAGAATATTCAAACGCCCCCTGCCCGGTTTCGGTGTCAAAACTCACCGCGCCGACATCCTGCTCTAGATAGTTGACCTTAACAACTTCCATTACCATTCGAGTTCACCCTCTTCTGCGTTATGACGTTGGCCGGAGGCGCGTTGGCGTTGTTGGCCTTGAAGTTTCGCCAGTTGAATGGGGGAAATCGGTTGTGGCGGCAAAAAACGGTTTAACTGTTCGAGCAAATCCAGTGCTTGTAGAATCGCCACAAATACCTCAAGCTGGGCTTTGCCTTTTTCGGCGTTTAAGATGGTTTTACGAGACACGCCAACGGCCTCCGCAACCTCGGCTTGTGTTTTGTTTTGATTGAGTCGCGCTTGTTTTAAACGCTCACCCAATCCTTCTGCAATCGCACTGGCTGCCTTCGATTCAAACCCCATAATATCCCCAATAACGCACACCGAAATTAATTAAAGCCATTAATGAGTACAAAATAGCACATTAAAATTAAATTATCATTAACGCAGTGAAAAAATGATTGCCCGGCGTCATATCAGAGGGTTCTCCCAAACAGAATTAAGAATCATCAGGCTCAGATATATTGACACCATCTGAAACACGTCGGGTTATTATATGAATTCAAGGCTTGTTAAGCGTCTGCGCGTTAACGCAGTCGGATTTCGGATTGAGTGTGTTTTTGTTTTTTTAGCCTTGTTTTTCCATGACAGGATGAAGATTTTCAAGTTTATCCGCTAGCCATACTTTAATAATGGATTGTCGAGTGACACCGACACGACGCGCTTCTCGGTCTAAAGACTCTAGCATCCAAGTCGGAAAATCAACATTAACCCGCTTGGTCTCCTGCAAAGAACGCTTTGCTTTAGAAACATCCAAATGCGGCAAGAGATCACCATCGTCATCAAACTTTTTATCAAATTCAAACGCTTTCATATAACGCCACCTCATTTTTTCTTGAACGTCTTACAGAAATAATACGAATATTTTTGTCACGATAAGTCATCACGGCCGACCAATGTTTCCCCTGAAGTTTAGCAATCACTAAATATCTGAGTTCATCCGTTGTTATAGCCGGAATTTCAATAAGATCAGGGTCTTCCCAAAGTTGTTGAGCCTCAATAAAATCAATACCATGCTTTGAAAAATTAATAAAAATAGACTCACGGAGTAACGATCACCTGCGTGGCTTCGCGCGCTAAAAATTTTAATTTTTGGGGCGTGGAACACGTCAGGTTGATTGGCTTGTTAGGCTGCCGCAGGCGGCCTCACCAGCCGTTCTATTATCGCCACCCCGATAAGCTGGCCGCTTGTGGTCAGCTTAACGTTTAGCAAAGGCGCTTTTATGAATAGTACTATGAATAGTACATCAAAGAAATGATTGTTGCTAGACAAAATGCAAGCCAAATTACGCAGAGAGGCTAGGCGTATTCGACGGAAAATAGTTATTGCGATTGGGTGCGGCGGTTTGTGGGGTTTGTGGTCAGCCGAGCAAAGCGCCGCGAAATCGCAGCGACGATCAGCCAAAACCGCCAGGCCTGGTCGTTATTGTATTCAGGTTAAGTTAATTTTTGGTTTCAAGTCATTCAGCGTTATAATTTTCGTTTAACGCTCCTGAAATTGAGGTGAATCATGTATCGACTGAGTTGGCCGCTTGCCACCACCTTAGCCAAGTATTTTGGCGTTGAACTGTACATAAAGATTGATGTGGAGCTGGATGCCGAACAACAGGTTTATGTCGCCACCAGCGCGGATATACCAGGCCTGGTGATTGAAGCTGAGACGTTTGATCAGCTTCAGCACGAAGTTAAGTTGAGCTTGCCTGAGCTGATTGATGTGTCACAACTGCCTAAACAAACTAGGACACAATTCACCACCTTTGATTTTTGCTCGCCGACATGAATGGCTTCGAAAAACAGGTCAAAGCGCTGTTACTGCAGCACGGCTGGCAGTTTCATCGTAGCGGTAAAGGTTGCATGAGATATGGATCAATTCTGATGGCAAAAAAGTGACCGTCAACCACATCTGCAAATCTCGCCTCACCGCCAATGCCATTATGAAACAAGCAGGCATCAATCATGAATTTTAAACTAAACTCCCCCATCTACGTTTATCGACCAAGTCTTGCCCTGTCTTGGAGCCATGCCACCGGTTAGTGTTTAAACACTTTCCAGGCGGATAGCAACAGCAGTATGGCTAGAAACAGTCCCAGCCCTTGTGCAGGTACCCAGCCGAGCATGGCGCCCCCGGCGATGGCTCCGGCAATGGAACCGACCGTCATCCAGATCAGCAGGTCGCGTTCGCGCCGCAGTGCGTGAAAGGCTTCGGCCTGACTGTACCGATAAAACCCCACCAGCATGGTCGGCAGGCTCACCAGCAACGACAGACTGCCAGCGGTTTTGATATCAAGGCCCCACAAAATCACAATAATCGGAATCAACAACTCCCCACCGGCCACGCCCAAAACGGCGGCCACAATGCCTACCATCAGCCCGGCCAAAATACCGACCAGCGTTTGTAACCAGGCCTGGTGAAATATCGGTTGCCCGGCGTCACCGAGCGGTGCCCAATGTTCCCAGAGCATGACCAGAGCCAAAGCGATCAACAGCATAAAGACCACACGGTTCAGCATTTTCGGTGCCAGCCGCATCAC
>NZ_JBNGDN010000091.1:0-7881 GCF_049975065.1 Hydrogenovibrio sp. | reverse complement strand
TCCAATACGACTCGTAAAGACTTTATCGCGGACTCGATTATTCGTAAGCAACCGAAGGTGGTCGGTATTTACCGCTTGGTGATGAAAGCCGGCTCGGATAATTTCCGCGCGTCCGCCATCCAAGGCGTGATGAAGCGCATCAAAGCCAAAGGGATTGAGGTGGTGGTCTATGAACCGGTGCTGACGGAAGACACCTTTTTCAATTCGCAAGTAGTGCCATCTTTGGAAGCGTTTAAAGCCATGTCGGATATCGTGTTGGCCAACCGTATTACCGATGAGATTAAAGATGTGTGTGATAAAGTCTACACACGTGATTTATTTGGACAGGATTGATGAAAGTATTGGTGACCGGCGCGGCCGGGTTTATTGGTTTCTATGTGACGCTCGATTTATTGAAAAAAGGCCATGAGGTCGTTGGGCTGGATAACCTGAATGATTATTATGACCCAGGGTTGAAGCGTGCGCGCTTGGCGGAAATCGAGCGCTTCTGCGCCGAACAGTCGGTTTTGGAGGCCTTTGAATTTGTGGAAATCGATATTGCCGACCGAGCGGAGACTCAAGCGCTATTTGAAGCCCAAGCCTTTGATCGTGTGATTCACCTAGCCGCTCAGGCGGGGGTGCGTTATTCGATTGAAAATCCGCAGGCTTATGTGGATTCCAATCTGGTCGGTTTTGTGAATATTCTGGAAGGTTGTCGCCATCAAAAAACGGCGCATCTGGTGTATGCCTCTTCGAGTTCGGTGTATGGCATGAATACCAAAATTCCATTTTCAACCGACGACCGGGTGGATTTTCCGATTTCTCTTTATGCCGCGACGAAAAAATCCAACGAGTTGATGGCGCATACGTATAGCCATTTGTATGGGATTCCAACGACCGGATTGCGTTTCTTTACGGTGTACGGCCCCTGGGGGCGTCCGGATATGGCGTATTTTTCGTTTACCCGTAAGATTTTGGCCGGGGAAACCATTGATGTGTTTAACCATGGCCAAATGGAGCGGGACTTTACCTATATCGATGACATTGTCGAAGGCGTTGTGCGGGTGATGGATTCTATTCCGGAGACGCATCAATCGGACATCACCACGGCGCAAGCGCCTTATAAAATCTACAATATCGGTAATAACCAACCGATTACCTTACAGCGCTTTATCCAAGCGATTGAAGCGGCGACGGGGAAAAAGTCCGTTCAAAACCAGTTGCCGATGCAAGCAGGTGATGTGCCGAGAACCTATGCAGATGTGTCGGACTTGATGGCCGATGTCGGTTTCAAACCGGCGACGGAAATTGAAGCGGGCATTGAGCGTTTTGTACGCTGGTATCGTGATTTTTACCAGGCCTGATCGTTTCACCAGGCCTGGTCATTTTGCCGTGTGCTTTCGGTATCGAGCTCACGCTTTAAGACTGGCCAGGCCTGGTAAAAAAGCTGGTAAGGTGCATTTTTAATTCTGCGGCCATCGTCGTTGAGGTCTTTAGATCCAATCCCCAGATGGTTTCCGGCCAGGCCTGGTCGTTTCGGTTTCGCATCACTAGGTGAATGTGGTAATAGGGCAGCTTGTTACCGATTTTAGCGATGTTGTAGTGCTCCCCAATCCCTTCCGATTTCAAATATTCCGCCAGCGCAACCATTTCAGCAAAGAGTTGTCCAGCATACTCAGGGTTAATTGGCCGGTTTGGAATGAATTGCAACCAGGGAATTTCCGTACTTTCGCACATAATGGAATAGTCGCTGTTCTGATAGAGGAAGTGGTTTTCAAATTTATCTTCAAGGTTTTCCGGCGAATGGTCTGTAATGATAATATCCATGGATAAACTCCCTCAGCAAGCGCACGAAAGCGTTAGAATAAGTGACATTTTAGGGTAATCATATCCGATATTTCGTCGCGGTTGCGGTGAAGTTTGAGGCTTCGAAAGTTTTATGGGAAAGAAAGTGTATTTGGCATCGTCTTCGCCAAGGCGACATGAATTATTGACGCAGCTGGTGGCGGATTTTGAGAAGGTGACGGCACCGGTGGAAGAGGTTTTTTTGCCGAATGAATCTCCGGAATCTTTTGTGATACGAATGGCGGTGGAGAAGGCTTTAGCCGGTTTTAATAAAGTGCCGGAAAAGCAGGCCTGGGTGATTGGCAGTGATACCCTTGTGTTGCAAGGCACGCGCGTCTTTGGCAAGCCTCGACACCCGCTGGATGCCCAGCGAATGATGATGACGCTGTCGGGTGAGGAACATCAGGTGTTAAGCGCCGTGGCGGTGGTGCAGGATGGGCGGGTGTTTTCCGACCTCTGTGTCACGCAAGTTCGGTTTCGTCCGGTGACGCAGGCGGAGTGTGAAGACTATTGGCGCACCGGTGAGCCGGAAGGCAAGGCCGGTGGCTATGCCATACAGGGACTGGGCGCGCGGTTTGTAGCGCAACTGCAGGGCAGCTATTCGGGCGTGATGGGATTGCCGCTGTATGAGTTGGATCAGCTGCTGCTGGAATCGGGGTATTACGATAATGAGTAACGAAGAAAAGATTTTAGTGAATGTCACGCCGTCCGAGACGCGGGTGGCCTGGGTGGAAAATGGCGCCCTTCAGGAAGTTTGGATTGAAAGGGCCAATAACCGAGGGTTGGTGGGCAATATTTACATCGGTAAAGTGGATCGTGTGTTACCCGGCATGCAAGCCGCTTTTGTGGACATTGGCCTGGAGCGAACGGCGTTTTTGCACGTGTCGGATATTTGTAAACGCAATATCGGTAAACAGGCAGACGAAGACTGTGAGGATATAACCCGATTTTTACATGCCGGACAGCAGGTGATGGTGCAGGTGGTGAAAGATCCGATCAGCTCGAAGGGCGCGCGCTTGACGATGCATGTGACGATTCCGTCGCGTATGTTGGTGTATATGCCGGATGAAAAAATGATTGGCGTGTCGCAGAAAATTGAAGACCCGCAGGAACGGGATCGTTTGCGCGAAATTATTCACACCATTCCGGAAGTAAAAGATTCGGATGGGGGCTACATTGTACGAACCGTTGCGGAAGGGGCGGATTTTCACGAAATGCGTGCCGACCTGATGTATTTGCAGCGTTTGTGGATGTCCATTCGGGAAAAGGCCAAAAGCGTTAAAAAGTCGGCGTTGATCTATGAAGATTTGCCGCTGCATTTGCATATTCTGCGGGATGTTCCCATAGAGCGCATTGAAAAAATTCGCGTCGATTCGTCGGAAACCTACAAGAAAATGGCCGCCTTTTCCGAGACCTATGTGATGGAGTTGTCCGATAAGCTGGGGTTGTACTCCGGCGAGCGACCGATTTTTGATCTGTATAACATTGAAAATGAAATTCAGCAGGCTTTGCAAAAGCGGGTTGATTTAAAGTCCGGCGGTTATTTGATTATTGATCAGACGGAAGCCATGACCACCATTGATGTTAATACCGGTGGTTTTGTCGGCCACAAGAATCTGGAAGAAACCATCTATCGCACCAATCTTGAGGCCACCCAAGCCATTGCGCGACAGCTTCGGCTTCGCAATTTAGGCGGGATTATTATTCTCGATTTAATTGATATGGAAGCACCGGAGCATAAGGCGTCGGTGTATTCTGCTTTGCAGCGCGAATTGGCACGAGACAGAGTGAAAACCAGCATTACTGAAATTTCCAGTCTCGGACTGGTTGAAATGACTCGCAAGCGCACACGCGAAAGCTTGGAAAGGGTGTTGTGTCAACCCTGCCCGATGTGTAACGGTCGCGGCACGGTGAAAACGCCTGAAACCATTGCGTTTGAAATCTTTCGGGAAATTACACGCATGGCCAAGTCGTTTGATGCGGATTTTTATCGTGTCATTGCTTCCGAGCCAGTGGTGTCTTATATTTTGGATGAGGCCTCCAGTAATGTGGCGGAATTGGAAACCTTTTTGGATAAAAGTTTTCGCTTTCAAGCCGAAGGTGGCTATTTTATCGAGCAGTTTGATGTGGTGATTTCTTAATGTTGAAAAGGCTTCAACAGCTTGTTTTTTTTCTGTTAATTGTATGTGTGCTTTATTTGTTAACGGTTCGAGTGCTGATCAGTTGGGTGCAGTGGGCGCCGCAGCATTTTTTGACTTATGCCGAGCAGTTCACGGGTGCCGAGATAAACGTCCAGCAGATTGACATCACGCAAAGCTGGCTTGGATTTGATTTTGAGATACGTCAGCTTGAGTATAAAGAGGCTCAAGTCAGTGTTCATTTAAATAACGCCCAGGGGGATTTTAATTTATTTTCGCCCTTTCTTTATGACATCAGTTTCGGTCAGAACCTCAACGTTTCTGGCCTAGAGCTGGTTTCTCTCAACTCGTCGCCAAACGCTGTCTCGGCTGAAGACCGCGCGGTGTTGCAGATGCTGGAGCGGTTTTCACTGGCGAAATTGTGGCGAACCGTTCGATTAAAAGACTTGTTTTTTGTGTATGCTGATGCCACGGCGCAAAAGCATTATCTCACCATTGATAACTTGCAAACCTACCGGGGCGCGAAATGGTCTTTTGCGGGCATTGTTCGGCTGGGCATTACCAGTGGCGATATAACCAAAATCCAAGTGAAAGGTGATTTTGCGCTGGACAGTCTGGGGCGAGCCGAGGCGGGTGAAATGCGTGCCAACCTGTTAACGCCTTTAGACATGGCGCGCCTTTATCAAATTATGCCCCAGGCCTGGTCGGAAAAGCTGCCGACGGGCGAAACGCTGGGCGATGTCAGTTTGCAACTTCGTCATGGCCGCTTGGCTTCCCTCAAGTTGACGACCAGCGCGCAGGATTTGGTTTGGCCCGTGGCGGATGAACACCTACCCAAAAGCATTGGTATGACATTGAATTGGGTCGCTGAGAACAGTTTAAAAGACGGTGTTTTGCAAAATTGGCGGTTTGAGATGGAGCGTGTTCGTTTTGATAACCAGTATCTACGCAGTGTATCGCCCATCTATTTAACGCTCACGGAAAATACCCAACTGAAGTTTGAAGCGCAAAAACTTAACCTGAAGGAACTGAAACCCCTTTATAAAGTGCTGTTGACACAGTTTCAATATCAAGGGCTGGGGGATAACCTTGATAATTTGAAGTTGCGGGATGTCTCCGGCGTCGTGGATCTGGAAAAGATTACCTTGCCGTCTTTGAGTCTGGAGTTGGCCAAGCTGGAATGGCTTGAGCAAGGCAATCGCCCAGGCCTGGCCATAAAGCAATTATTTGTTGAAAAACAGGCGCAACGGATTCGCATTCAATCGGATAATCCGATTGAATGGACTGTCTCCATGATCAATCCGCGTCCGATTCAAATGCGCCTTGCTAAAAACGGCTTGGACGTTACTTTGCTGAAGGATTGGCAAGGCTGGCGCCTTCCACCCGTGAGTTTTACCTTGGACAGCATGCCGGTTCACCTGGAAGCAGAAGGGGATTTTACGGGGTATCTTGATGGGCGTATCGACATTGAACCGAAGCAACTGAGTTTTGTGAAACGCTATTTACCCTATTCCTTGATGTCTGAAGATTTAGAGCACTGGCTTAAAACGGCCTTAGTCGCGGGCGATCAGGTGAAGGCGAATCTGGTTGTAAAAGGGCACTTGAACGATTTTCCTTTCCACGACGGTAACGGAATCTTCAAGGCCACGGGGGAAGTGCATAATGCCGTACTCCAGTTTCAGCCGGATTGGCCAGCGGTGGAGCAATTTAAAGCAAATTTGGAATTTACGCCCTATAACTTGAGGATTTCAGCCGATCAAGCTGTTTTGCAAAAAGCCCAGGCCAGCCAAGTAGTTGTGGATATCAATCATTTGGATACGTCCAATATTGCCGTGCAGATTTCCGGTCATGCCACAGCGGATGCGGCGGAAGCCAAACAGTTTTTACTGACTTCACCCGTGGCCAAAATGATTGGCATGGAATCTTTTCTTAACCAACAGGTGGTGATGAATGGCCCCGTATCCGTGGCGTTACCGAAAATCTGGATACCGGTGTATGGGTTTGCCAATAAGAGTGAAACGGTCGAAGGACGTGTCACCTTTCAGGGGGTTAATGCAACGCTGTTCGATCGTTTGCCGCTTCTGGCACTAAAGGGGAACTTGGATTTTACGGAAAAAGGTGTAAAGGCCCAGCGCATCAAGGGGATGTTTGAAGGTCATGAAGTCATTGCCGACGTGCGCACGGAAAATCAAACGGTGCAGATTGGGGCGAGTGGGCGCTTGGCCGAGCGGCCAGCGTTTTACACAGGTGCGCTCCCTGTCGGCGTTCAGGTGCAGGTGCCTTTCGAAGCTGAAAAGCCGATTCAAGTGGCGGCGGATTTCGATTTGGCCGCGATACAAAGTCGTCTGCCGGCACCTTTCAGTGAAACGTCCATGTCGCAAAATCGTCCTTCGTCACTTCAGGTCACAGTCGGTGTTCTAGACGATCAGACACTCGATTTGACGGCCTTTATGGGGGAGTTCATGTCCATGAGTGGACGCTACTCTGTGGCCGATGCGGAATTACAAAAGTTGGCTATGGCCTTTAATCAACCGCCCATTGCTGTGGACGGATCGGGTTGGCGAGTGCATGGGCGCTTAAACCGGTTGGATTTAAATGGCTGGCAGCAGGCCTGGCCAAATATTCAATCGCAACTCATGGTTGACAAACTTTATTCGGAAGACGCCGCTGCAAACGAATCTCCCTGGCTGCCATCGTCGTTACTGTTCGGTCAGGTTGATTTTATGGCAAATCAATATCAAAAAGTGACCTTCGGATGGCTAAAGCCGAGTGATTCATCTAATGTGCAATTACAGGTCTACAGCCAAGCGTTGGACATTCATGCCGAGCAACTCGCCCCGGAACACTATGCCTTTAAAGTCAATAAACTGCGGTTTAAAACATCAACAGGGCAAACCAATGAGAGTGAAACGCCACCAAGCTGCTTAACAGCGGATGTGGCCAAGCTTGGAGCGCTCAAGGTGAATTTTAACGGTCGCAATATTCACATTGACGATCGGCGTTTAGCCGCGGCTGACTTCATGATTGAAAATAAACCAGATGAATTAATCGTGAAAGACTTCAGTCTTCGGCCGGAAACCTTGAAAAATGCGTTTAAAGGCACCTATCGTTACAATCGAAATACCAATAAAAGTGCCCTTGATACCGCAATCAAAACAAACAATGCCGAAGCACTGGTCGCTTTCATTGGTGTTAAACAAGGGTTTAGAGGCGACGGCGCGTTTCTGAAAGCCAATATTCAATGGCTTGGGGATTATGAATGTTTTGATGTGGCTAAGCTGGATGGTGATGTGACCTTTGAGTTTGAAAACGGTGTTATTAAAGAAGCCGAACCCGGTCTGGCCAGAATTTTAGGGTTGCTCAGTTTTGAATCCTTAGCACGTCGTCTTCAGCTGGACTTAAAAGACGTCACAGATGCGGGGCTGGCTTACGATGATATCGAAGGGCGAGGTGTGTTTAAGCATGGGAAGTTAGAATTGGCGCGCTTAAAAATGGACGCACCCGCTGCAGATGCGGTAGTGACTGGAAATATTGACTTGGTGAAAAGTGAGCTGGATCTGGTCGCCAGAATTACCCCCGCAATAGGCAGCACTTTGCCCGCCATCGCTGCGATCAGTGGGTTAGCAACCCCTTTGGCAGGCCTGGCAGCTTATGCGTTGCTTAAAGTCGTGCCAATCGTCAATGCCGATTTGGTCACCTATCGATTCGATGTTACTGGAACCTTTGCTGACCCCATTATTACTGACAAGGGGGTGAGTTTGGAGCCGATTAAATTGAATAACAAGAGTAAAACAAACTCAGAATCGGTCTTGGATAATTAAAATCAATAACTTAGAGTATTCTTGATGGAGCATCGCTTTTTTTTGTCAAAAAAACCTCAAAAAAACGCAAAAAAGGGATTGCAAAGTCCGCCAGAAAC
>NZ_JBNGDN010000090.1:933-7966 GCF_049975065.1 Hydrogenovibrio sp. | reverse complement strand
AAAGTTGGGTTCATCTAGCCTTCGAGTCAGCCGACTTTCAGTTGCACTGGATATCAACACCATGGTGTCGTACTCCTTCGTCAGATCGTGCAGGCGGTGAGCGATGTTGACGGTGTCACCAATGGCGGTGTAAGTGTTGCGGAAACGGGTGCCGAGGTCGCCGATCATGGCGTCACCTGTGTGGATGCCAATGCGCACCTGAATCGGGCTTTGCGGATTCTTTTCGTTGTAGGTCTGCAACTTGCGTTGAATTTCCAGCGCACAGTCCAGCGCTTTTTGTGCATGGTTCTTTTGAGGAATCGGGGCGTTCCAGAAGGCCATGGCGGCATCGCCAATGTATTTATCCAGGGTGCCGTCGGCGCGGTAGATTTCTTCGGTAATTAAGGTGAGCACTTGGCGACTGATGGTGGAGAGTTCATCGGTGGTGAGGTGCCGCCCCATTTTGGTGAAACCTTCAATGTCGGCGAACATGACGGTGACTTCACTGATTTGCGGTTCTAATGGGTTTAAATCCGACGCCAGCAGTTTCTGCACAATGGCTGGGGAAACATAGCCTTGAAACAGTTTGGTGATTTTTTGGTTCTGTCGCTGAATCACCATCCATTCGTAGGGCACTTGCAATGTCACGATCAAGAGTATCGCTACCCAAGGTAAACTGGGTGAAAAATCCAATTGTTGCTGCCAGCCCCAAGCCGCCAAACCCAACCATGCGACGGCCAGAACCAACGCCCCTAGCAACGCATAAATTGGATGCCAGCGCGTCAGCCACCAGGCAACCAGCAAAACAGCGATCAACCCATAAGCCAGTGCCAACGCCTGAAAATGAGTGATATAAATTGGCTCAGGGTGTAAAAGATGATTCAACATTTCGGCATGAATCACCACCCCGGGTAACCAAGGATGAATGGGGGTGGTGACACGATCAGACAGACCCAGAGCACTGGAGCCGATAAAGAGTGTTTTGCCATCTAAAAATCCCGGTGGCACTTCGCCCATTAACACGGTTTGCGCCGGAATGCTCGGCCAGTCACGATAGGGAATCTTATAAGGAATTCGCTCAATCGATTTGTGGGTGGAATGACTCGCAACTTGCTTTTTGACCGCACTTTGCCCTTGTGTCAAGCGATGCAAGGCTAAAGCGAGATTTGGCCAGGCCTGGCCATTCCACTCAATCGCACGGGGAATTTGTCGAATGACGCCATCGGCCTCCACCAGCGGGGTGATGTGACCGATACACTGTGCGGCTTCCGTCAGCTGTCGGTGATTGGCAATGTAGCCCGTAGCGGGTAAAAGTGGTTCCGCTTGGCTTTCTGGTATGCTGTCGAAAGCGTCGTGGCGCTTGGGGAGTGTGCCGATTTCACGTGTTTGCGGATTCTGTTCGAGATCAAAGGCCACCGCCAGACAGATGGGGTATTGCTGCAACAGGGCGGCGAGTTCCGCATCCCCCTTGGCCTCCTTTGGCTCCGGCAGCACCATATCCAGCGCCACACCCTTAGGGTGGTGGTCGGTAAACAGCGTTTGCAACAACTGGGCTAATAACGCGCGTGGCCAGGGCCAATCCCCCAGTGTCTGCAGGGAGTTATCATCTATGTCTATCAAAACGATGTCATTGACGGTTTGCGGGCTGGACAACCATTGTGTCAGAACGTCGCCCAGAAGCCAGTCGGTTTTTTGTAATGCCTTTGGGGCATAAGCGAGTATAATGACCGCCGTAATTGTGATCAGCGCGATCCAGATTCGGACGTGTTTGGCTTGTTTTAACAGGCGTTTTCTCATGAAGCCACTGCGTTTCCGTTGGTCATTAAACGTTTGAGATGTGGCATCGACCACGGTGTTTTAAATTTGTTTTTGTTGTCGTGAATGAAATCTGAAAAAAAATCTTATCCATTAAACGAAATCCCATTGCTATCGGAGTTAAGTGACGACAGCTTGGCGGATGTTCACCGCAAGATGAAGACGGTTCGCTATAAAAAAGGCGATGTGGTTATTTTAGCGGGTGACGAAAGTGATAGCCTGATTTTTTTGCTGGAAGGCGAGCTGAATGTGGTGGACACCACCGAAGAAGGCGAAATGGTATGGCTGGCGACGATTAAATCCGGCATTCATTTCGGCGAGCTGGGGTTGATTATCGGCCAGAAACGTTCGGCCACGGTGATTGCGGTACAAGAATCGGTGGTGGGCTTTCTGCCGCGCGGCGATGCGTTGAATCTGATCTTGAATCAACCGACAGTGGCGTGGAAGCTGATGCATCGCATGGCGAAAATCATTGAAAAAACCAATGCACAACTGGCCATTGTGAACTTGTCAAACGCCCGGGACCGCATCGAAGCCCTGCTGTCGGAACGTGCCGAAACCTATGCCAACGGCATGGTGGTGATTGAAAACCTCCCCTCTCAACAGTCGCTGGCAAAAATGGCCAACACCAGCCGCGAAACGGTTTCGCGCATTATTTCCAAGCTGATTAAAGAAGGGGTTCTGGAAAAAGATTATCGCCGTTTGATTGTGCGCCAGCCGGAAAAACTGAAGGGGTTAACAGCGCCTTAATCCACTCACTTCCGGTTTTGCCACCATTGTGGGGGTATACTGAACTTTCTAACCTTGAACTCAATCCCTAATATTCATTCGCTAAACGTCACACGCTGCGCCAACTCTATAAAATAATCACGCGACCAAATATCCAGCACACTCATGCCAACGCCTCCAATACCTGACGCAACGCCTTAAATTGACGCGGCTTATGGCCTGAAGACACATAGGCATTGAGTACTGACGCATCAAAATCGCGCAATCCCTCTTCATCCAAGCGTAAATCTTCAAACAAAAACGCCCGCATGGATGCCTTACCCACGGCTTTTAAATGCCGAGTGAGCAACACCTTGTCACACACCGCTTTCGTTGGGCTGGCCATCCAAAAATGCTGTTCCCCCTCGGCTTCAATCGTTAAGCCCACAGGAAACAAGCTTTCTGGCACCGTCACGTAAGAAAAGCGACCCAACGAATTTTCCAGCGCCCGCCCGCGCCCCGTGCATACCGACGTCACTTCAACCACTCGCTCAGGAATCAAACCGTGCCACGCCAACGCATACTCTAGAGAAACGCACGAAGGCCCGTACAACCGATTGGCCATTAAAGGCAAACACAAAGCCCCCTGGCGCCAAGGCGAACCGACCACATACAAACCGCGTTTTAATGAAATCAACACGCCAGACGCCAACCACTGCGAAATTTTATCATTCGGACGCGCGTAATCAGACAGGAGCGACAATAAAGCGCCATGAGAAAAAGGGACCGAACCAAAAGAAGCTAAACGAAACTCAAGCATAAAAACTCAATTTTGAATATATAATCGAAAATTATCCGATTAAGCCATCAAAATTGCAACTCTTATAACAATCGAGAAAGGCCTCACACCGCCTTAATCTACCGACTTCCGGTTTGACGGTTTAACCACCATTGTGGGTGCATACTGAACTTTTTTATCAGAAACATCGGTAGTCGTCGATGCCCTTTGCCCAAGCGGTAACCGAGATATTTCATGGCATTGCGCGCGACAAAAGCCGGCAGCAGATCATAACGCCGTTCCTGACGCAGCAAACCCCATTCAGACATGAGATACCGCCGCCCTTCCCCTTCCGCCTTGCCAAACGGTGCCAAAACGCTGGCTTGCATTTGATGAAACGCGCCAATATCAAAATAACGTTGAAACTCTTGCACGATCGAGTAATTGTGTGAGTGATGCGCCTGCGCTTCCGCGACATAGGCTAGAGCGTAACCCGCTTGCAAAAGTTTCGCACCGGCATAAGAATCTTCGCCCAACAAAATGCCTTCGGGAAACCAGTCGATGTCATTCATGGCCGAACACCGATAGGCGGCGAACGAATTGGACAGAAACGCGGCTTTCAAACCGAACTGCAACCGGTCCGACCAAGTTCGAACATAACTGGTTTCAGGGTAATTGAACTGGCGCAGGTGGCGGGCAAAAAAACGCGCGTCCGGGTGCGGTAACTGTCGGCCGAAAGCGGCGGCAATGGCGGGATTTTCAAAGACGGCCACGAGACGTTCAATATCGGCAAGGGACACAGGTCGCGCATCCTGAGTTAAAAACACCACCACCTCCGCCTGACACTGTTTTGCCGCACGAGTGCGCGTCCCGCCATGATCAAATTCACGCTTGGGGATGACGGTTAAATCGTCCTCCAAACCCCATTCTGCGAGACGCTCGCGAGTTTCATCTGTAGACGATGAATCGTACAAAATGGTTTGAATATGCGGTGCCTGCTGTAACGACGATAAAAACGCCCTGTAATCGTCGGTTAAATGACGTTCGGCGTTATAAAACGGAATGACAACGCAAAGGCGAATACCATCTGTCATTCAGTCACTCGCTGGTAAGACTGATCCTGAACAGCGCGCCACCAGGCTTCGTTTTCCAGATACCATAATACGGTTTTGCGCAGGCCGGATTCAAAGGTTTCCTGAGGCATCCAGCCCAGCTCCGCTTGGATTTTGGAGGCGTCAATGGCATAGCGCATATCATGACCGGGGCGGTCTTGAACAAAGCGAATCTGCTCGGCATAAGACATGGCTTTGGGTTGAATGTCGTCAAGCAAAGCGCAAATGGTTTGAACCACATCCAAATTGCGTTTTTCATTATGCCCGCCAATATTGTAGGTTTCCCCCACCCGGCCTTCGAGTGCCACCAACACCAAGGCGCGGGCATGATCGTCAACATAGAGCCAATCGCGAATTTGATTGCCTTCGCCATAGACTGGCAATTCCTTACCGGCCAGCGCATTGAGAATCACTAATGGAATCAACTTTTCAGGAAAGTGATAAGGGCCGTAGTTATTGGAACAATTGGTCACCAACACCGGCAGCCCGTAAGTGCGATGCCAAGCGCGCACCAGATGGTCACTGCTGGCTTTGGACGCCGAGTAAGGCGAGCTGGGGGCATAGGGCGTATTTTCGGTGAACAAGGTCGCCAGCACCTGTTCCGGCGGCGCAGTGGACTCATCCGGGTGCGGCAGGTCACCATAGACTTCGTCCGTGGAGATATGGTGAAAACGAAAGGCGGTGCGTTTGGCTTCCGGTAACGCTTGCCAGTAAGTCCGCGCCTGTTCCAAAAGGGTGTAGGTGCCGACGATATTGGTCTGAATAAAGGCGGCGGGGCCGTCAATGGAACGATCCACGTGCGACTCCGCCGCCAAGTGCATGACAATATCCGGCTGATGACGTTCAAAAACCGCTTTGACCGCCGGTGCATCGCCAATGTCCACCCGTTCAAACGCATAGCGCGGATCATCGCTGACACTCAGCAACGATGTCAGGTTACCGGCATAGGTCAGTTTGTCCAGATTGACAACCCGATGCGGGGTTTGTTGAATGAAATAACGCACCACCGCCGAGCCGATAAACCCCGCGCCGCCGGTGACTAAAATGGTTTTGATACTCATAAATTCTGCCTTAAACGCTTTATTTTGCTGTCGCTTTAACGGTTCGATTGCAAGGCGTTTAAACACGCTTGCAATGAGGCACGCCAATGGGGAATCGCCAGCTTGAAATCCGCTTTGATTTTGCGTTTGTTCAGCACACTGTAAGCCGGACGTGCCGCTTGGGTGGGGAATTCAAAGGTTTCGATGGGCGTGACCTGAATCGGTAAGCCTTGTAACTCAAACGTGGCGACGGCTAGATCGTACCAACTGGCCACGCCTTCATTACTGTAATGATAAATCGTCATATCTGGTGGACTCGATTCGGAATCAAAGTGTGCCATCATGCTCAACAACACCTGCGCCAAATCCCCTGCATAAGTGGGCGAACCGACTTGATCGCTGACCACTTTCAGGGCATCGCGTTGCTCGGCCAGACGTAGCATGGTTTTGACAAAATTACCACCGAATTCTGAATAGACCCAACTGGTTCGGACGATGGCACCAAAGGGCGACGTTTCAAGCAGCGCCTGCTCACCTTGGTGCTTGGTGCGTCCGTAGACGCCTAGCGGATTGACTGCATCACTTTCCAGATAAGGCCGACACTGGGTGCCGTCAAACACATAATCGGTACTGACATGCAACAACACCCAGCCTTGTTCCTTTGCGATTTCACCGAGTTGTTGAACCGCTTGATGATTCACCGCTGCGGCCAAAGCGACCTCGGTTTCCGCCTGATCGACCGCCGTGTAGGCGGCAGCGTTAATCACATAATCATACGACCGTGTGGCAAAAAATGCCTGAATGGCGCGGTCGTCGGTTAAATCCAGTTCCGCACGCCCGACAAAGTCAACCTGAAACGCGGGAAAGTCTGCAGCCACTTTTCGGATAGATTGCCCCAACTGGCCTTGTGCACCTGTCACCAGTACGCGCTTAGTCATAATAATTCACGCAGTAATCGAACATTTTCGGTAAATCCACCAGGCCTGGGTGTTTCGTGTCTTTTTCCGATAAACACAGAGCATCAGACGGCAGTAGCCAGTCAATGTTTAAGGCCGGGTCGTCAAACGCCAAACCAAAATCGTGTTGCGGCGCATAGTAGTTATCCACCTTATACGCAAACACGGCGCTGTCGCTCAACACCACAAAGCCGTGGGCAAAGCCTCTGGGCACAAACAGCTGGTGTTTGTTTTCCGAACTCAATTCCACGGCAACCCATTGACCGTAAGTGGGGCTGCCGACGCGGATATCGACCGCCACATCCAGAACACGCCCTTCCACCACCCGCACCAGTTTGCTTTGACTGTAAGGCGCGGTTTGAAAGTGCAACCCGCGCAACACACCGTAAGCGGACTTGGATTCGTTATCCTGCACAAACGACACCGAAAATCCCAATGCCTGTGTTAATAAATCTTCACGAAAGGTTTCGACAAAATACCCCCGTTCGTCACCAAACACTTTGGGTTTGATGAGAATCACCTCAGGAATCGACTGTTTAACGAATTCCATGCACTCGCACCTCTTCCGCCCGCTGCATCAAATAGGCGCCGTACTGGTTCTTTAACAATGGCTGCGCCAGCTCAATCAATTGCGCTTTGGTAATG
>NZ_JBNGDN010000090.1:0-923 GCF_049975065.1 Hydrogenovibrio sp. | reverse complement strand
CTTTTAAACCTTGACGTTTTTCGATGGTTTCGATAAAGGCGGACGCTTCCAGTAAGCTTTCGTGCGTACCGGTGTCCAGCCAGGCAAAACCGCGTCCCATCAGCTCGACTTTTAAACGGTTTTCGTCCAGATACATCTGATTCACGGTGGTAATTTCCAGCTCGCCCCGTTTTGATGGCCGAACCTGTTTCGCCTTTTGAATCACATCGTTCGGGTAAAAATACAACCCCGTCACGGCGTAATTCGACAAAGGGCGCTCCGGCTTTTCTTCCAAACTGATGACATTTCCCTGTGCATCAAACTCGGCCACACCATAACGCTCAGGGTCTTGAACGTGGTAACCGAACACCGTGGCTTTGGACGCCTGCTTCGCATTCTGAACCGCACTGGACGTCATCAGCGACAGGTCGTGACCGTAATAGATATTATCCCCCAAAATCAAACAGACATCGGCCTCACCGATAAAGGATTCACCCAACAGAAATGCCTGCGCCAGCCCGTCGGGCGATGGCTGAACCGCATACTCGAAATGCATCCCCAGCTCCGACCCATCGCCTAACAAATTCTGAAAGCTGGTCAGATCCTGCGGCGTGGTGATGATCAGAATTTCCCGAATGCCTGCCAACATCAACACCGACAAGGGATAATAAATCATCGGCTTATCATAAATCGGTACCAACTGCTTGGAAACACCCTTTGTAATCGGATACAACCGAGTACCCGACCCACCTGCTAAAACAATCCCTTTCACTCAGACTCCAAGTCGTATTCTTACTGAACTTGATGCGCCGCCGTTATCCGTCATCAACGCAGTCATCTATCCGCTCAAATTTCAAACGCACTATGATACCAGACCCGCTACACGGCTTGGATATTTTAGCGTTTGAGTCGACTCTTCGCCTAAAAATCGTCCAGCTTAATAA
>NZ_JBNGDN010000089.1:0-8205 GCF_049975065.1 Hydrogenovibrio sp. | reverse complement strand
TACTGGCGGATGCCTTCGATATCGAGTTGGAAGTAGACTTGCGTGGAAGCGGAGCCGAGGTCGTAGGTGATGCCGTAATCCGCCAGTTTGATTTGGGTGCTGCCGCTGAACCCCGCGCGATAACCGCCCCATGGGTCTTTGCCTTCGCCGACTTTGCTGGCTTGAATTTCAATCGGTTGGGTGACACCGTGCAACGTTAAATCCCCTTTGATGGTCAGGGTTTTGTCGGCGTTTTCACTCACCGAGGTGCTGACGAATTGCGCTTGCGGGAATTTTTTCACATTCAGGAAGTCGTCGCTTCGCAGGTGTTTGTCTCGTTCTGCGTGGTTGGTGTTGACGCTGTCGGTCTCAATGGTGACATCCACTTGGCTGTTGGATGGCTTTTCAGCATCGTACACAAAGGTGCCGCCAAACTGGTCGAAACGCCCGGTCAGCCAGCTGTAACCCAGATGCTGAATTTTAAAGTTCACCGAGGCGTGCATGCCTTTGGTATCGATTTGGTAATTGACCGGTGCGGCCAAGGCGGCGGTGACAGACGCGACGGTTAGACCGGTCGCTAAAAAGGTGCGTTTAAGCCAAGTTAAGGTGTTCATTGGAAAGCTCCTTTGGTTCTTGAATGTACTTGTAATGGGTCTTGAAATGATTATTTAATTCAAAGTGTGAAAGCTTAACAATAGGTTACGCGGTTGGAAAGCGATTGGGAATCAATGCTTTGCGAAAAGACTGTTTCCAAAAAACGAACAATGTGCCAGGCCTGGCGAATTGTCCAGGCCTGGTCGAGCAGGCTAAATGGCTAGGGGAACAGGTGCGCCAGTGCGGCCTTCAAGGTGGGGTATTGGAAGCGGAAACCGGCTTCGGTTAATTTCGTGGGAATGACGGCTTGGCTGACGGTGAGCACTTGCGCACCGTCGCCGAGCAGTAACGTCAGTTGCCAGCGAAACACCGGCAGCCAGAAAGGGCGGTGCAACTGATGCGCCAACTGACGACCAAACTCGGCTTGTGAAACCGGTTGCGGGGCGGTCAGGTTGAAGGTGCCATGCCGCTCGGGATGCTGGAGCGCCCACGAAAAGGCGTGTAACAGGTCATCAATATGCACCCATGAAAAGCACTGGTGCCCACCGGCAATCGGGCCGCCGAGTCCGAGTTTGAAAGCGGGCAACATTTTGCCCAAGGCTCCGCCATTGGACGCCAGCACTACGCCGAATCGGAAGGTCAGCAGCCGTTCTGGCGGCGCGAGGGAGGCGAGTGCTTTTTCCCAGGCCTGGACTAAATCGCCAAAGGTGTTTTCTCCGGCTTTCGAATGGGATTCATCCAATGGATGCTCGCAGTCGGACTCGGGGTAGAATCCAATGGCCGAGGCGGCGATGACGCGTTTTGGCGGTTCGGGCAGTGAGGCCAATAGGGTGGCCAGACGCTGGTTGAGATCCACCCGGCTGTCCCAGATGCGTTGCTGGTGTGTTTGCGTCCAACGCTGACCGATATTGGTTCCGCTCAATTGAATCAGGACATCCAATCCGTTGAGTTCAGCGGCCAAGTCGAACTCGGGTTCGAACGCGCTTTGACCGAAAGCCTTGACCTCATGCCCTTGTTGTTCAAGAAAGGGTTTTAAGTGGGAACCGACCAGGCCTGTGCCGCCGAGAATGACCATGCGCATGCTGTTTATTACTCCGTTTGGTTCGTTTGAGCAGCGGCGCTGTCCGGTACAAATTTCAGTACATTGCCGTTGATGCAGTAGCGTTTATAGGTCGGCGGTGGGCCGTCGTTGAAGACGTGACCTAAATGAATGCCGGAACTGGCGCTGCGCACTTCAATGCGGTGCATGCCATGGCTGAAATCTTCATGTTCGGTGATGGCACCTTCCACCGGGTTGAAAAAGCTGGGCCAGCCGGAACCGCTGTCGAATTTGGTGTCGCTGCGGAACAGCGCGGCACCGGTAATGGGGTCCACAAAGGTGCCGGGGCGTTTTTCATCGAGATGCGAACCGGTAAAGGCCGGTTCGGTGCCTTGCTCAAAGGCGATGCGGCGCTGATCCGGCGTTAACAGACGATAACCGATCCATTTCCAGAAACGTGCCTTGTCGCCGTTATAGCCAGTGAAGCGCGAAACTTCTTGGCCGTTTTCAAACAACACGATGGTGGGGGTGGCGAACAGGGCTTTTTCCAGTGCCCAGCCTTCCGGTGGATTCGGGTTGAGAGTGGTGGTGACGGCCACATCGGCTTGCCAGTCGTTCAGAATTTCCGTTTTGAACTGCTGGCAGAAAGCGCAGTCCTCGGATTCGAACACCACCAATTGACGTGTCGGGTTTAAAGCGTCGCCTTGCAAGCGCGGGGCAGGCGGTTCGCTTTTTGGCATGGGCGACTGATCGTCGCTCGGGTATTTCACGCCGGTACCGCCCAAACCGCAATAACCATTGGGGTTCTTTTGCAAGTAATCCTGATGGTATTCCTCGGCGGTGATGTAGTTATGAAGCGGCGCAATTTCCGTGGTGATTTCCGGGTAACCGGCTTGGGTCAGAGCCGTTTGATAAACGGCCTGTGTTTGCTTGGCGGTGGCCATTTGCGCATCGTTGTGGGTGTAGATGGCGCTGCGGTAATTGGAGCCGACATCGTTGCCTTGGCGGTCACCTTGGGTGGGGTTGTGATTCTCCCAGAAGTGCGCCAAAAGGGTTTTCAGATCGACTTTGTTCGGGTCAAAAGTGACTTTAATGACTTCGGCATGATTACGCTTATCGGTTTTACCGTAACGAATTTCTTTTTCCAGCCCGAGCACGGCCTCATAACCGGCGTTTTCATCATCGCCACCGGCGTAGCCGCTTTCAACGTCAATGACGCCGGGAATTTCGCTCATGCGTTTTTCGGCACCCCAAAAACAGCCCATGCCAAAAACGATGGTGTCTGTCTGAGTCGAAGGGGTTGGGGTGTTTGGCATATTAGGCTCCTTAGCGCAAGCGGTCATGGTTATGGAGGTCATAAAGGCAAACAGTGTCAAGATCGAACGAATCAGGCTAACAGACATACAATTTATTCACCTTTGTGATTGAAGTGTGTATTTTTTGCGGTGCTCATTTGGGTCTTGAGTTCAAGGTTGCATTCAATTTAACCTTAAAGTCCGGTCGGTTTCAAGAGGGGAACGTTAATAGTAGACGGTTTTGACCGTTAGCAGCGCAATCCTGTTTTGATTTTGGATATGTTTTATAATGAGGTTGATAAATAATCAGGTGATTTCATGTCCGATTTAAATACGCGCGCGCTAGCGACAAAACAGCGAACCTACTTTGTGATGCTGGCATTATTGGCCATGCTTTTGGTGTCGGTTCAGCTGTTTTGGGGGCTGGATCAAACGCAGAAACGTTTTGATGATAAGGTGCAGAGTCTGTCTGAGACATTGCGCTATACGGTTGACGATTTGGAGCGCCAAGTGGATGAGTCTTATGAATTGATGCTGGTGCATTATGCGATGAATCCCGAAATTACCGAGAAGGTTCGACTTGGGCAGCGTCAAGAACTGTATCGTTTGCTCAAGCATGAATTTGAGGCGATGAAAACCGTCCAGCCCGCTTTGCTGACCTTGCATTTTATTGACGCGAATAATCACTCTTTCTTGCGAATGCAGGCACCGGATGCACCACAGAATGACTTGAGCGGGTTTCGAAACATGGTGGCGGTCGCCAGTCAAAATCGGCAAACCGTTCGTGGGTTTGAGTCTGGCCAGGATGGGTTCGGGTATCGAGTCGTGACGCCATTGTACGATGCGGATAACCATTATCTCGGGCTTTTGGAAGTCGGGGTGGGGTTGGACTATTTTGTTGAGCAGTTGTCGCATTATTCCGGCGTTCAGACACGGTTATTGATTCGAAGCGATCAGTTACCGGATACTCAAGACTATCGCTATTTTCCGAAAATCGGTGACTATTCGATGGTGCATGCGGATGCGCCTTTTAAAACGCTCGCGTTTGATGATACCCGGCAGTTGACTCAGCGAGTGCATTCTGCCGGTCGAACCTATTTAGTGTTGTCGGATATGTCACTTGGCGACTTTGATGGTCAGCCGGTCGCAAAGCTGCAGATGATGGAGGATGTTTCGGACGTTTATGACGATTACCTGCGCGATATGTGGGCGCAGGTGGTCTTGAGTGTTCTGGCTTTGGGGGTGTTTTTGTGGGTGCTCCGTTGGATTTTGCAGCGATACAGTTTGCGTCTACTCACCGCCATTGAAGAGGTGGAGGCGTTGCGCAAAAGCAATAAGGTCATCAAACGCAACAGTGAAATGGATGAGTTGACCGGCGCCTTTAACCGTCGTTATTTTAACAAACAGCTGTTCTGGTTGATTCAGCAATATGACCGTCGGGAACCGGTCGCGATCCTGTTTTACGACATTGATCACTTCAAACAAATCAATGACACCTATGGTCATCTGGTCGGAGATGATATTTTAAAAAGTTTAACGGATTATGTGCGGCGTCATATTCGTATAGAAGATGAGTTGATTCGTTGGGGCGGTGAGGAATTTGCCATTATTCTCAAGAATGTCACGCTTGAACAAGCAGTTGAAAAGGCGGAAAGCATTCGGCTAGGCGTTGCGGAGACGCATTGGGTGCAGGAGATTCGCTTTACCATCAGTATCAGTGTCGCGGGTTTGCAGCCGCACGATTCGCCAAAATCCGTGCAACAGCGTTTGGATGAGCGACTGTATCATGCCAAGCAGTCTGGGCGTAATCGAGTGGAATTTCGTTTCGGTGGTGAAGAGGTGGAAGCTTGATTTTTTCTTGTCGTTATGGTGCTTGTCCATAAATTTTTTTATATAAGTGTTTTCTTATAAGTTATTGATTCTTTTCTTTTTTTAACGGTTCTGGTTGATTCCTCTTATATTAGTAGTTGTTTTTATAGGGTTTTTTTATAAGCGAAATCTAGCGTTGGTATCCGGCGCTTGAATTTTTTTACCCATTCTATTCATGTGGTTTATCCGGCATAAGTAAATACTATTTGTTAAATTCCTATTCGTCTAGCTAAGTTGTTTCCCGTATCCATTGAGCCTTCTTTGTCTGGGTTTGGCGAGAAGCAAGCAGGCAACGGCAAAATGCAATGTGAAGAAACCATGAAAATACATAAAAAAAGAGGAAAACGGTACATGAAAAGAAGAGACCTGTTAAAACTGAGCGCAGTCGCGGGAGCCAGTATATTGGCTGGTTGCAGCACCACTTCCACGGCCTCCAGCACAGCGAAATCCGGTAAATCGGCTGGGCGCGTGGTGGTGGTGGGGGCGGCCCAGGCGGGGTATCCACCGCTCAAAACATCAAGAAAGCCAATCCGAACATCGAGGTTACATTGGTTGAGAAAAATGCCGATTACTCGACCTGCTTCGGCAGCAACTGGGTGCTGGACGACATTGTGGATATGGGCGATATCACCTTTAACTATAAAACGCTGGAGCAGAAACACGGCATTAAGGTGGTGATTGACGAAGTCATCGGTGTGGATACTGATAAACAGACCGTTCGTCTGGCCATGGCCTCTCAGCCGCTCCCCTATGACCGTCTGGTGGTTTCACCGGGCATTTCCTTCCGTTGGGATAAGATTGAAGGCTTGGATGAGTCCACCACCTATCAGGTGCCACACGCTTGGAAAGCCGGTTATCAAACCTTGATTTTGAAATCGCAATTACAGGCCATGCCGGAAAACGGCACCATGCTTCTGGCGGCACCGCCAAATCCTTTCCGTTGCCCTCCAGGGCCTTATGAACGTGCCAGTATGATTGCCAGCTTTATGAAAAAGCATAAGCCTAAGGCGAAATTGATTATTCTGGATTCAAAAGACAAATTCTCGAAACAGGGGATGTTTACCGCCGGTTGGGAAGAACAGTATGGCTTTGGTTCCGATAATGCCATGATTGAGTGGGTGTCGAAATCCAACGGAGGTGAAGTGACGCGCGTGGATCCTAAGACATTGGAAGTGGTGACGGCCAACGGAACCAAAATCAAAGCCGATGTGGTGAACTACATTCCATTGCAGAAAGCCAATACCACCGCGGCACGCATGGGGTTAACGGATGCGTCCGGCTGGTGTCCAATCAACCAGGAAACCTTTGAATCGACGTTGGTGCCGAACATTCATGTGCTGGGGGATGCCAGTGTCGCCTCGCCGATGCCGAAATCCGGTTTCTCCGCTAACTCGCAGGGGATGGTCTGTGGCGCGGCCGTGGCGGCTTTAATGGCAGGTGATAAAGCAAATGCCGGTGCGACGCTGGGGAATCAGTGTTATTCATTGGTGGCACCGGATTACGGGATTTCTGTCGCCGCAGGTTACAAGCTGGAAAACGGCAAAATTGTCAAAACCAGCGGCGGCCTCTTCCCGAAAGATGGCAGCTATGCGAAAGAAGCGAAATCGGCACACGGCTGGTATGCCGGTATCACTGGTTATCTCTATAAGTAATGTCTTTGCTGGGCGCTCGAAATTTCGAGCGTTTCAGTCACTTTATTTTCCATCCTGATCGAGCCAGGGATGGACGCCTGTCAGGGACGATAGGCGCGGCTCATCAAACCCGCTTCGGCGGGTTTTTTTGTGGCTGAATCACACGAGCGTGCTTTGCCCGAGGCTCATTGATGCTGAGGATTTCCCCAGGCCTGGTCAATCCTAGCCTAGTCAATATTGCGTTGTTTTGTGCCGTTCTTCAGCGCGGCGGCTGGCGCATTATTCGTGGGTGATCTTGACCGAGGCGTAGCGCTGGGCGTCTTCGGTTTTGCGTTTGAGCCAGTTGTGCGCCGCGTGCTCGACGGACTTTTCAATGGCGGCGCGTTTTCCAAGGCCGGAGTGAGCCGTCTGCTTGTCTTTGCTGTTACTGATCCAAAAGCGCCAGTAGGCTTCCAAGTCACTGTTCCAGAAACGGTCGGGGTTGGCGGCGACATAGTGCAGAAATTTGTCCAGGCTGGCCTGTGCCGCTTGGGCGGACAAGCCTTCCTCCTGAGCGTAATTGAGCATGACTTGGCTTTGCGAGCGCACCAGCTGCGATAACTTATTGTGCAAAACCGAGTCGGTTCCCTGAAAACGTTGCAGGTGTTTTTTGAGATTGTCGTCCAGCAGGGCGTCGCCAGCGGGTCGAACGGCTGAGGTCGGCAGCGTCAGTCCGGTGTGGGCTTGATAAGCTTTCGGATTGATCTGAAAGAGGCAGTAGTCCTGTTGGTTGCGCTTTACTTGCAGTATTTGGCGTTCTTCGAGTTTGAGCAGCACTTTGTACAGGACTTCGTCACGCCAGAAGGCAAACAGCGCTTCCAGTTCATCCGTTTTGATGGGGGCGTGGTTGTAGCTGTGTTGCAGCCAGCCGAGGAAAATGGCTTCATGGATGGAAAGGGTTTCGGCGACTTGCGTTTCAAAACGAATCTGCATACGAGACCTCAGGCGTGATTGGGTTTGTCTTTCGGTGATTTAGGCGCAGCGCCAGCGGAGAGGGATTCGGCCACTTTTTCAGTGGCCTGGCTAATGGTGATCAGCTTGCTGGGCGGCACCAACTGTTTCATGACTTCGCGCGCTTTGTCGGGGTCGCCGATGAGTACGGGCGGTTTCTTGCGCGGATTTTTCAAACGGCTGTTTTCGGCATTGACGATGCCCGTCAGTTCAACCGGGGGTTGGTTTTGTGCTGGCGTTCCGTAGAGGGCGCGGTAGGCATTTTTGAATTCATTGGCTTTGAACACCAGCGATTTTTCATCGGGGATGTTGCAGAGCGCCACCCAACCGCCCATTTTGTGAATGATGTGATGGATCAACGGGTCGTGAAAAACCACGTCTTGATAGGCCCCCACACGGCGAATGGCGGTATCGACTTCGTTCCAGGCGCGCAGAGCGTTGTCTTGGGTGCCGCCTTTGCAGTGCTTAATGATGTCGGAGACTTTCGGCCACCATTTGCCTTCTTCCGGGTGTTGCATATGGGCATTGAAGGCATCTTGAACTTGATCGATGGTGTAGTCTTTCAGTCCGCTCCAATACATTTCAAACGTAAGGTCGGTTAAGTCCTTTTCATAGTAAGCAAAAACCCAACTGAGGATTTTCGAGAACTTTTCCATGTCGTGTAGGTGCATCGTTTTTTCCCAATGAAGCGAGTGAGCACTGGCGCGTTTCAGTGTGGCCGTTTACTCGAAGATCAATTGTCTGGATGAGTCTAACCCGAATATTTCACAAATTTGCACCGACCTTGCTTGTTCCTTGATTCCACAAG
>NZ_JBNGDN010000088.1:0-8364 GCF_049975065.1 Hydrogenovibrio sp. | reverse complement strand
AAAAGGAATGGGAAATGTCCGACAAAAATAAAGTCACTTATTCACAAGACAATCAGCCAAAATCCATGTTGGATGAAATGGATACCTCTAATAAGAATTTGCAGCATATCGGGGTTGAATTGCTGACGGTTCATACGGAAGGAACGGTGCATGCGAAACGTATGTCCGGAAAATTTCGAACCATTAAGTGGGTGGTTGCAGCCATGTGGTTATCTTTTTTTATCGGCCCTTATTTACAATGGGATGGTCGTCAAGCCATTTTGTTCAATCTTGTTGATCGTCAGTTCCATATTTTCGGTATCACCATTCTGCCCCAGGATATTTGGGTGTTGGCGATGATTTTACTGTTTTTTGCCCTTTTGCTTGCAGCGACAACGGCGGTTGCGGGGCGACTCTGGTGTGGTTATGCTTGCTTTCACACGGTCTGGATGGATGTGTTTACTTGGGTGGAAGAAAAGTTTGAAGGGTTGCCCAATAAACGGATGAAGCTGGATAAGGAGCCCGTCAGTTTTTCCAAACTTCAAAAGAAAATTCCAAAGTGGTTTGTATGGGCTTTTATCGGTTTTATGACCGGATTTAGTTTTGTCGCTTATTTCGATCCGGCTTTGAGCTTGTGGGCGCGCTTATTCACATTGGACTGGACTGGGACAGAAACTACGATTATTCTGTCGCTGGCTGCGGCGACGGTTTTCTTTGCGGGTTTTTTAAGAGAGCAAGTTTGTATTGGTTTCTGTCCTTATGCCCGTATTCAGGGTGCGATGATCGATACGGAAACCGTGGTGCCCACGTATGATCTTGACAGAGGTGAGCCACGCGGACGGATGAAGCGGGTCAAGCCTGGCGAAGAAACTCCAGAACTGGGTGACTGCATTGATTGTAATTTATGTGTCGCTGTTTGTCCGACAGGGGTGGATATTCGTAAAGGTCAGCAATTTGGTTGCATTACCTGTGGTTTGTGTATCGATGCGTGTGACTCGGTAATGGAGAAGATCAAAAAGCCTAAAGGATTGATTCGTTACGCTTCTCTTGCAGAGTTTGCCGGTAAACCCTTTGTGCCTTTGTATAAGCGCCCAAGGGTGATTGTGTACACCAGTATTATGGCATTTGCAGCCGCAGCAATGATCTGGGGCTTGGCAACGATGTCGCCCTTGGATGTGAAGGTTCTCCATGAGCGTGCGCCTTTGTTTGTTCAAATGAGTGATGGTTCGATTCAGAACAAATATTACGTAAAGGTCGTGAATAAGGGGAACGCGCCATTAGAGGCCAGTATTAACGTAACCGGACCGGACGGGCTGTTCTATGTCGGGCCGGATTCCATCCGAGTTTTGCCGGGCAATGTGGGGACAGCGACTTTGTTGGTGCGGGTGCCTAAAAAGGATTTGGTTTCTGAAAATACGCCGATTGATTTTGTGGTTCAGAACAAAAATGCACCGGAGATACAGACCACTTATGACAGTATGTTTTTGGGGCCGAAGGTGCGCTAGTACAGGTTTCTTAAATGCAGCCTGTGTGGCATGAATTTTCGGTATAATTGAAAGGCTCCTGAAAGGGAGCCTTTTTTTATGGAGGAAATAGCCTTGACTGAATCAACCGACAAATCTGCAGAGCACCCAAATAAACGAGACTGGAGCGTGGCCTGGAAAAATCCATTTGTCATTGGCTGGTTTACGATTTTGATTATCGTGTTAACGGTGAATTTCTTTATGGTCAGCATGGCCATAGTGACGGCGCCAGGCCTCACAGTGCCTGATTTTTATGAAAAAGGTAAGAATATGGGGGCCATTATTGCAAAGCGTAACCATATGGAAGAACTCGGCTGGCAGTTTGATATCGATCTCCCCATTTTGCAAGCCACGCAAGATAAAAAGGTGACCGTGAAGGTGCTGGATAGCGAAGATCGAGCGTTTGATGTGGATACTGCGATTCTCTATTATTATCGACCTTCCAATAAAGACTATGATGGCGAACTGGTGCTGCAACCCACTGGGGAAACCGGTGAGTACAGCGGCACGATCAACCTGCCCCTAAAAGGTAAATACGACCTGATTATGGAGATCACCAAGGGCGAAGAGGTGTTTAACTTAGGGCGCTCGATTATGGTTCAGGATGCCCCGTGAGGCGGTTTAAATGAATCAAGCCTGTTATCACTGCGGACAAGGGATTCAAAAAGGCAGTTTGGTGCTCAAGTCCATTCAGGGTCAAGAGCAATCTTTTTGTTGTCATGGTTGCGCTGGAGTTTGCGAGGCCATTCATGAGGCGGGTTTGGAAAGTTTCTACCGTCGCACACCGGAGGGGGAACTTTTGTCACCACCGCCACCGCCGACGAAGGATACGGAGTTTTTTGATTACGATGAAGTCCAGTCGCAATTTGTTGATAACCTAACTCAGCAACGCGAAATCACTTTGATTTCCGAGGCGATTCACTGTGCGGCCTGCATTTGGTTGATTGAGCACACTTTAGCGAAATTGGATGGTGTGCAGATGGCTAAGGTGAACTTTACCAACAAGCAGATTAAGCTGCGTTGGGATAATGATGTGATTCCGCTTTCCGCCATTATCCGTGAGTTGAACCGTGTCGGTTATGATGCGGTGCCTTACGATGCCTCTAACAGTGAAGAGGCTTTTCGCAAAGCCAACCGAGATCTGCTCTATCGTTTAGGGTTTGCTGGCTTCGCCATGATGAATGTGATGTGGTTCTCCGTGGCGCTTTATGCCGGTGCGGATCAGGATGAATCCTTCCGTCATTATTTCCATTGGGTCGAGTTTGTCATTGCAACCGTGACGCTTTTGTACTCGGGTAAGCCCTTTCTCACAGGAGCTTGGACATCGCTTAAAGCGCGCAGTGTCGGTATGGACGTCTCCATTTCACTGGGGATTTTCACCACGTATTTCTATTCTTTTTGGGTCACGGTGGATCCGCAGCATTCCGGTAATGTTTATTATGACACCATGATTGATTTTATGTTCTTGCTGTTGATTGGCCGCTATCTGGAAGCCATATCCAAAAATAAGGCCATTGACTCGACTCGACGGTTAATGAATCTGCAGCCGAAAGTCGCGCGCTTGAAAACGGAGACGGGCATGCAGATAGTGCCGGTGCGTAAACTTAAAGCAGGGGATGTGGTGCTGGTGAAACCGGGTGATCAAATGCCGGTAGACGGCGTCATCCTTGAGGGCAGTGGCAGTGTCAATGAGTCCATGCTCAGTGGCGAGTCTCGGGAAGTTTTAAAGCAAGCCGGCAGCCATGTTTCGGCGGGCACGATGAATTTGGATGGTGCCTTGTCCATTCGGGTTGAGTCAATCCTGCAGGACACCATGCTTGGACGCATTGTGCACATGGTTGAGGATGCTCAGGGGTCGAAAGCGCCCATTCAGTGCACAGCTGAACGCATTATGCCGTGGTTTGTTTCGGTTGTGATTGCGTTGGCGACGCTCAGCTTTGTTTACTGGGTGGTGAATGCCGATTTTGAAACGGCGATGATTGCCTTTACCGCAGTATTGATCATTACCTGTCCTTGTGCGTTTGGGTTAGCGACCCCGATGGCCACGGCTGTGGCGTCGGGTGTGTCGGCTCAGAATGGTATATTGATCAAAAACGGAGCCATGCTGGAAATTTTGAACAGCATCGATCACTTTGTCTTTGATAAGACGGGTACCTTAACCAAAGGGCAAATGCGGTTGATTGATTATCAGTGCCGCGAAAGCCTTGATGAATCGACCTTGTTGGCGGACTTGGTGCGGGTTGAATTTCATTCCGAGCACTCTTTGGGGCGAGCGATCGTTGAAAGCTTGCAAGAGCGTCAGCCAACGCTTAAAGGTATGGATATGCGCGTGGACTTCTTCCAAGCACAAGGTGGGAAAGGGGTCACGTCTTCAATTGAGGGGCGAGAGTATCATATTGGAACAGGCGTTTGGTTGCAGGCGCTCGGGATGGATTTGCCAGAGGCTTTTTCAAAGCTGGAGCATGCCCGAGCCGAGCTGGGTCAAACCAGTGTCTGGGTGGCTCAGAATAAACAAGTTGTTGCGATATTGTTTTTAGAAGACGAGCTGCGTGACGATGCGGCTGAACTGATTCAGCGACTGAAGTCGCGTGGCAAAAAAATCACACTGCTCAGTGGCGATCGGAGAATCGTTGCTGAAACCGTCGCCAATCGGCTTGGGGGCATGGTTGTGCAGGCGGAGGTGTTGCCCGAAGATAAGTACGATGTGATTCAAACGCTCCAGAAAGCGGGTGAAAGTGTGGCCATGGTCGGAGACGGCATCAATGATGCGCCAGCAATGGCACGTGCCAATGTGAGCATTGCGTTGGGTTCGGGAACCGATGTTTCAATGGATTGCGCAGACATTGTTTTGTTAAATAACGAATTGCTATCGGTGGACACGGCGGTGGATTTGTCCAGCCGGACACTGAAAACGATTAAGCAAAATATTGCCAGTTCGATTGTGTATAACATTACCCTGGTGCCCTTGGCAATGGCGGCGATGCTCACGCCGCTTATCGCCGCGATTACCATGCCGTTGAGTAGCTTGGTGGTGATTGGGAATGCCGCTCGCATTCGAAGTTTCTATAGCAAAAAAGCCATTGCCAAGCGTAAACGTCTTTCGGCGGAGCTACAACCAGTGGATAAAACCTAAGCAGGGAGAGAAATATGGACGTTGTTTTTGGTTTGATCCCCATGATGTTATTGTTTGGTTTTCTGGTGGTGGTGGTGTTTATTTGGATGGCGAAATCGGGACAATTCGATGATTTGGACGGTGCCGCCAACAGTATCTTTATGGACGATGATTTTGATGAAGAGCGCAAGCCAAACACGGCCGAAACCGCTCACTCAGACGCAAAAACGTCCGCGGCTGCTTCAGATGAGTCGGGGGTTAAAACACCAGAAAAGTAAATGCCCTAGGCACTGTTTTCGGGTTAGAGTCTTAGGGAGCCCAGACGCCACCTAGAATCGAGTCCTGGTGCGCCCCCGTGATCGTCTTCAGTCCGATAGGCTGATTGTCCAATCGCTGCTTGGCTAGCCAGGCACACATCATGGCTTCAATTGCGTGGGGCGAAATACCCAGTTCACGCGTGGTCCGAACCGGACACAGGCTCTGTTGCTGTAGGCGTTTTAACAGAGTGGCATTGTCCGCACCACCACCGCTGATGAGGATTTCCGATGGTGGGGCGGGGAGTGATGCGATGCCCTGTTTGAGTGTCTCCACGGTGAGTTGATTCAGGGTGGAAAGCTTTTCCTGTGCGGACATATTCGCCGCGGCCGCAAAGCGATCGAGGGACTGTTTTAACCAGGCCTGGTTGAAATAGTCCTTACCGGTTGTTTTTGGAAAAGGTAGGCTGAAATAGGGATCCGATAACAGCTGATTTAACCAGGCCTGGTTAGGTTGAGCGTCGGCGGCCAAGTCGCCATTTGGGTCGTAGTCACAGTTGAGTTCTGCGCGACAGACGTCATCCATTAAGCCGTTGCCGGGACCGATATCAAATCCCAGCGATTGGGTGGGTGAGAGATAGCTGATATTGGCGATGCCGCCAATATTGATAACGGCTATCGGATCCTCGACCTGAAATAGAACGCGGTGAAACGCCGGTGCCAGCGGTGCGCCCTGTCCGTGGTTGGCCATGTCGTCTATGCGGAAATCGGCGACGGTGGTGACGCCGGTGCCTTTGGCAATAAACGCCGGATGGCCGATTTGCAGGCTCATGGATAAACTTGGGGCATGGAAAATGGTTTGTCCGTGGCTGCCGATGGCGATGATGTCTTGCTTTGGAACGCTCGTTTGTTTTAAAAGCGTCTGGGTGGCTTGCACAAATTCTGCGGCGACCTCTCTTTCAAAAGTACACAATTGTTTTAGCGAGAGGGTTGGCGTTTCGTTTAAACGATTCAGTGCGGTTTTCAATGCGGTTGGATACGAATGGGTGATAAAGGCATCGAGTTCCATCCGTCCCGTTGGGTGAAAGCGAACCAGCGCCGCATCAACGCCATCCAAACTGGTGCCGGACATCAGTCCGATATAGCCGTCCGCCCGACGATTCTGGTTACTCAAAGTTAGCCGCCAGCTGCGTGTGGGGGTTCAAGCGTTCCATTTGTGCCAGCATGAGTTCTGAAAAGCGGTCGAATTCCGCATGATATTGTTTGGGAACTGGCCCGGCATCGGGGAACTTCACTCTCAATGGGTCAACGTGCCGTCCGTTCTCACGAAACTCATAGTGCAGGTGCGGTCCAGTGGCCAAGCCGGTCTGGCCGATGTAGCCGATCACTTGCCCTTGGCGCACCCAGTCGCCCTGTTTGTATTTTCCGAATTTTGACATGTGTGCATAAACGGTGGTGTACTTTCCGGCGTGTTTGACAAAGATAACGCGTCCGTAGCTTCGGTTCCATTGTCGCTTAATGATCTGTCCGTCACCGGTGACGCGGATCGGTGTGCCAATCGGGCCGCCGTAGTCTACGCCGCGGTGGGCACGCCATTTTTTCAAAACTGGGTGAAAACGCTTCGGCTTATAGCGAGAGGTGATGCGGACATAATCCACCGGATTGCGTAAAAAGGCTTTGCGCAGATTGTGACGGTTTTCATCAAAGTAACCTAAAGGTTCGTTGTGCTTGTCTTTTAATAAGAAGGCGGTGTGCCGCTGGTCACCGGCGGTGACGATTTCGGCGGCCAGAATGTCGCCATCACCGATATAACGGCCATTAATGTATTTTTTCTCGTAGATGACTTTAAAGGGTTTGCCTGGGCGAAGCTGGCGAATAAAATCGATTTCCCATCCAAAAATATCCGCGAGATTCATAATGGTTTTGGCACTGAGTCCGGCCTCTTCGGCACTGATGTAAAAGGAATGCTGTATGATGCCAGTCGCTGTTTCCACTTTAGTCTCGACGGGCAAGTCGATTTTTTCAATCCGAAAGTCGTCGTTAACGTCTCGTGTCAGTTGGTAGTGCACAGTGTCGTATTTTGGGTAAAAGATTTTTTGCAGTTGTTGCTTGTCATCCAGCCAGACCTGCAAAGCATCACCGGAACGCAATTGCGTCAGCCATTCACCGTTTTTTGTGTTGGCAATTTTATAGGTGGTGCCGATGTGGATGCCCAGCGTTTCAAGCGCTTGTGATAAGCTGCCGTTTTTTTGAATAGTCACTTGGTGTTTTTGCCAGGCCTGCGGCGTATCGTCATGGCTTGTCTTAGCTTTGGCCGACACCTTCGGTAAAGGCAGTTGCTGCTTTTCGGCACTCGGAGAGGCGGTGGCAAACTGGCCGATCACAACAAACGATAGTGTCAGGAAAAGTATGAGATGTAAGCTGGCTTTTAATGGATTCACGATTCTTTATCTGTTTTGTTGTTTATAGGGTTATGGATCCCTCAAATACCCCGCAGAAACTCACTGGGCGGTTCTTCGAGGTCTCTTTATCAAAAAGTTTGCATGGCTTTTTGAAGCCTTTTTGAACGAAAGTACCTACTTTCAGCAATAATACGGTTAGGATTATACCCGAATGAAAAGCGCAATTACCAGCCTAAAGCACGCGGCTGAGTGCTTTCTTTTAGATGAGTGCTAAGTCCGAGTATTTCACAAACTTCCATGGGCCTTGCTGACCCCCTTAATTCCACAAGCCAAATTTCTTCAGTCGGTCGTAATTGTGGGTGGGGTGCATCTTCGAGAATTTTCTTGTAAACCAAGGCTCTGCGAAATAGATCACTACAAGTGCATGAAACATTCGTGCTGGCAGCGTGTCTGGGTTAATGATAGGTCTGTACAAATTTGAAGAGCATTCAGGTTATAATCAGCCTAATTTTTACGTTTGACGAAGATCGTGCAGAGGCCTCGGCGCTCGACTGAGTACTTTCGCAAGTATCTGGGTTAATTCATATTTTAAAAAGTGTCTGCCACCGTATATTGGCGGCGGCTCGGCTCATATAATCAAAGCAACAGGGAAACAAAGTGTCTAACAACGCGGCAACGGATATTTCAACTTTTCAAGGGTTGATTCAAACCCTCCAAGCCTTCTGGGCGGATCAAGGTTGCGTCATTATGCAACCCTACGACAACGAAATGGGCGCGGGAACCTTCCACCCATCCACCTTTCTCAGAGCTGTCGGCCCAGAGCCGTGGCGCGCGGCCTATGTACAACCCTGCCGTCGTCCAACCGATGGTCGCTATGGTGAAAACCCCAATCGCCTGCAGCATTATTATCAGTTTCAGGTGATGCTGAAGCCGTCACCGGATAATATTCAGGAATTGTATTTGGAATCGTTGAAAATCCTCGGCATCGATCCGTTGGAACATGATATCCGCTTTGTGGAAGATAACTGGGAATCCCCGACACTGGGCGCCTGGGGCTTGGGCTGGGAAGTTTGGATGAACGGCATGGAAGTGAC
>NZ_JBNGDN010000087.1:0-8392 GCF_049975065.1 Hydrogenovibrio sp. | reverse complement strand
TAATGACTTTGCCCCCCATCTTCTCAAAAAAGGGGTTCGCTCGGCGGTACTGATTTCGGGGCGCTTTTTAACCAGGCCTGGCGAATATGGCGACCAACTCATTCAGCAGCTGCAAGCAGCAGACGTCCGCCTTTCAATCTTTACGGTTTCCGGTGAACCCTCACCCGAGACGGTGGACGAAATCGTCCAGGCCTGCCCGCTGGATGTCGAAACGGTCATCGGTCTCGGCGGCGGCAGTGTGCTCGACGCCGCCAAAGCCGTGGCCGGGTTACTGCCCAGCCGCACCTCGGTGATGGAGTATCTGGAAGGTGTGGGCAAAGGCCGGTCACTGGAAGGTGACACCTTGCCGTTTATCGCTCTGCCGACCACGGCCGGCACCGGCAGCGAAACCACAAAAAACGCCGTGCTGTCACGCCTGGGCGAATTCAAAAAATCCTTTCGCAGCGACAAATTACTGGCGCAAGCCGTCTGGCTGGATCCCAGTTTTCTGGCCACCTGCCCCCAGGAAGTGCTTTACACCACCGGGCTGGATGCCTTTACCCAATTACTGGAATCCTACACCACTCTGAAAGCCAATCCCATTACGGATGCGCTGGCCTGGCAGGGCATAACCTTATTCAAAGGCGCTTTTGAAACCCTCGAAACCGGTTCCGAAACCGAACGCCAAACCGCTTACGGAAACCTGATGCTGGCCGCCAGTCTTTCCGGCATCACCTTGGCCAACGCCGGTCTGGGCGCGGTACACGGCTTAGCCGGCCCAGTGGGCGCGTTTTTTGAAGCACCGCACGGTGCCGTCTGCGCACGATTACTGGCACCGATTACCCAAGCCAATATCCACACTTTGAACAGCGATGACCAGCCGCAGGCTCGTGCCACACTGATTAAATACGACCAAATCGCCAGATTATTCGATGCGCAGGGCGACACGGAAGAAGAACGGCTTGCGCAATTTATTCACGTTTTAGATCGGCTGGTCGAACGCTATTCCCCGACCGGTTTAAGTGCTTATGGCTTAACGCCGAATAATCTAGCGCCGGTTTTGGCGAACTGTCGATCCGGCAGCATGCTCGGCAACCCGGTCACATTACCCGATAGCACTCTCAAACAGGCACTGCTGCAGGCGTTATAGCTCTCCAAACACCTTTTGCCGCAAACGGCATTGTGCGAACAGCCTCATACCAACCTGAATCAATACGTATAAAAAATAACAATTTACCCATTTTAAAGTTCACCCACTCTGAGCAGAACATTTCAAGAACTGTCTGTTTTGTGACAACTTTTTTTTACTCTATCTTTTTACACACGTTTTCTATAAAATTCTTGGACTCATAAAAAGATTATAAACTCAAAAGGTTGCACTTAGACAATGAAAAAAACTGACTTTCTCCCCTTTTGCTTGGGGTGTTGTTTAACCTTGCCGGCCATGGCAGACAACACCCCCGAAAAAGAACAGCCCGATGCCATCCAAACCATTCAACAAGAAGTGGACAAACCTGAACAGGTTTCTAAGGAATATAAAGACCTCGATCAGGACGGTGTGCCCGATCGATTTGATCACTGCCTCAACACCCCGCCGGGCGTCAAGGTCAATTCACTCGGCTGCGAGCTGGACTCGGACGGCGACGGCATTTTTGACCGCGTCGACCAATGCCCCCACACCCCCAAAGGCGTCACGGTGAATTTTTTAGGATGCGAGCCGGACACGGATAAGGATCTCGTGCTCGACAGCCAGGACAAATGCCCGGGCACGCCGCTGGGCACGCCGGTAAACGAATTCGGCTGCAAAATCGAAAACGATGACGACAAAGACGGCATTACCAACGACATTGATCAGTGCCCGGACACACCCGCCGGCGCCACCGTCAATCGCTACGGTTGCGTACCCCAAAATATCGTGACCACCCGGATTCACTTCAACACAGGTTCTTACGAGATTCGTGCGGATCAAAAACCGCTGTTACAAAAAAACATCAGCCAAATTCGCAATATCGAACCGGATGAAGTGGTGCTCATTACCGGTTACACCGACAGTCAAGGCACGGCGGCCAGTAATGTCAAGCTGTCTTGGAACCGTGCCCAGTCGGTGAAAAACTACATGGTGCAGACCTTTAATTACGACGCTGGCAAACTCTATATCAATGGTCTGGGCGAGGCCAATCCGGTCGGCAACAACGCCACCCCGAAAGGGCGCAAACAGAACCGTCGCATTGAGTTTAGAGTCGTCAGCCAATCGGCCTTACCCGCCAGTGCACGACAGGCCATCCCGGAAAAAATGAAACATTACAACCGGTTCCAAAAACAGCCGGATTAAGCAAAACAGGAACGCATTTTGCCCAAGCTTATACTCATAATCGTCACCCTATTCAGTGTCGCTATCAGTCTGGCTTGGGCGTCGAATGCCTCAAAAGGGTCGCCGCCACGCGTATTCACCGACAACGAACTCAAGCAGGTCATCGATAAATACGGCCCAATGGCTGGGCGGCGTCTCCAGGCCTGGCAACAATTAATCGACGACAACTACACCAAGCCGGAACGATTGAAACTTCAGCGGGTGAACGATTTTTTTAACGGCGCTCAGTTCACCACCGACCAGAAGGTTTGGGGCAAAGAAGATTACTGGGCGACGCCTATCGAGTTTCTAGGACTGGATGCGGGGGATTGCGAAGATTACGTTATCGCCAAGTATTTCACACTTAAAGCCATGGGCGTGCCGGAGGAAAAGCTTTATCTGACGTATGTTAAGGCGATTCGGTTAAAACAGGCACATATGGTGCTGACCTATTTCAAAACGCCTAAATCCGAGCCGTTGGTACTCGACAATATCAACGACCGTATTATGAAAGCCGGTCAACGTAAAGACTTGATACCGATTTACAGCTTTAACGGTGACGGCCTTTGGTTATCGAAACAACGCGGCAAAGGCAAAGCGGTTGAAGGCGGCACTGACAAGCTCAAAAACTGGAACAGCTTGCTGAAAAAAATGCAGTAGGCGGCAAAGCAACCGTGATGAACACGAGGTTCAAAAAGGAAAGCGCATGAGTTTAAGCAAACAGATGATTCTCTTTATCGCCTCCATGTTGGTGATTGTCTTATTGGGCACCTTTTTGCTCAATCTGAACAACACCCGCTCCTTTCTGGAGGCTCAACTGCAATCCCATGCACAGGACACCGCCACCTCGCTGGGGCTGTCACTGAGCTCGGTGGCCGACCCGTCCGACCCATCCAGCATGGAAACCATGATTAATGCCGTGTTTGACCGAGGATACTATGCCCACATCACCTTGATCGACGTAGAGGATAATTTGCTTTATGAACGCACCGCCACTCAAAAAATCGACGGCATCCCCGACTGGTTTATTGAGTTTATTTCCATTTCCGCCCCTGAAGCCAACGCGCTCATTCAGTCCGGCTGGATGCCGGTGGGTTCCCTGACGGTGCAAAGCCACCCGGGCTACGCTTACATCGAACTTTGGAAAACCGCCATCAACCTACTGACTTGGTTTTCGCTCGCTGCACTGATCGCCATCGGCCTAGCCGTCTATGCCCTCAGAGTGATGCTTTCTCCATTGAAAAAGATGGAAAAACAAGCCGAGGCCATTGTTCGAAAGGAATATCTACTGCAAGACAGCCTGCCGACCACCATCGAATTCCGCAGCGTGGTCTCCGCCATGAATGCGATGGTACACAAAATGAAAGAAGTGTTTGAACGCGATGCCCAGCACGCGGAAAAATTGCAGAAAATGGCCTACCAGGACACGGTGACCGGTTTGAGCAACCGCCAGCACTTTGAAATGAACATTGATGCCTTGCTGGATCCGCATGCCGAAGCCTCACCGGGCGTGGTCTATTTATTGCGCATTGAAGGCCTCAAAGAACTCAACGACCGTTTCGGTTATCTGATTGGCGATAAACTGGTCAAGCACTTGGCCGATGCCATGTATGCGGAATTGTTCAATGAAAAAGCGCTTTACGCCCGCCTAAATGGCACCGAATTGATTGCGGTGTTACCATCGGTATCCGGCGATGCGGTAAAAGAGGCCGCCGCCAGCGTTCAGACACATTTGAACGACATTCTATCCACGCTCAAAGTCACCGATTCACCGATTAAACTTTCGGCTGCGCTCATCGATTACCAGCCGGGCGAACAGCGCGGGCCATTGCTGGCTCGACTCGACTTTGCCATTACCGAAGCCCATCATGTTTCCGACACCCACTGCTTTTACTATCAGGACAAAGCCGACCAAAGTGAAGCCAGTTCGCCTTGGACAGACATTCTACACAGTGCCATTGAAAACCAGCGGTTCCTCCTCTACCAGCAATCCGCTTACGATGCCCAACGTCAAATTCACGACCAGGAACTGTTGATTCGCCTGAAGGACACCGATGGCAACATCCATTCGGCCGGTTATTTCATGCCCGCCGTGACGCAGTTGAATCTGATGGAAAAAATCGATCGGATCGTGATTGAACTGGCGCTCCAGCACCTGCAGAAGCGTCCACCGAACGATCAGAGTTGTCTCGCCATTAATCTGACGGACTCCATTGTCGAACAGGCCAACTTCCAGGCCTGGTTGATTCAACAGTTAAAAACGGTCAACCCGAACCATCTGGCGTTTGAAATGACCGAAACCCTGATCAATAACAACAAAGCCCAGGCCTGGCCCTTAGTGCAGACGCTGAAACAATTGTCCTTTACCTTTGGCATCGACCATTTCGGCAGCCATTTCACCCAAATGCATTATTTACAGGAATTGCGTCCGAATTACATTAAACTGGATGCCTCCTTCAGTAAAGCAATTGAACAGGACGGCCAAACCCGTGACTATGTCAGCAGCCTGTGCGAAATGTGCCAAAGCCTCGACATTCAAGTGATTGCCATGTCGGTGGAAAACGAAGCCCAGATCAACGCTTTCCGTGAACTGGGCATTGAATATTTCCAAGGCTATTATTACGGCGCACCCAAGCCACTGTAATGACACGACCTTAGAAGACAAGATTAGAAGACAACATTATAACAACGCTAAATTAAAACACCGACCCGACTCAGGAAGCGAATACGAACGTGAGCAACGAAACGACACCATCGACGGAAGCCGCAGAAGAAGCGCCTTTGCACACGCATCATCATGCGAATTCAGCCTTTGAAGATCCGTTACTGGATTGTCTGGTGCTTTACACCAAGCTGAATCGGCACCCCTTTTCCCAGGATGCCCTGCTGTCCGGCCTGCCGCTGGCCGATAAACAACGCCTCACGCCGGAATTGTTTATCCGTGCCGCGGAAAGAGCCAATATCACCGCCGCCTTCAAGCAACGCAAACTGGCCGACATCCCCAACCTGGTCTTGCCCTGTATCCTCACCTTGAAAGACGACCAGGCCTGCCTGTTGGAAAAACTCGACTTCGATTCCGGCAAGGCCACAGTGGTGCTGTCGGAAGCGCCAGACGGCCGTAAAGACGTCGATATCGACGCTCTTAACGAAGATTATCTCGGTTATGCGGTTTACTTCACTGAAAAGTTTCAACAGAGCACCCGCAAGGAAAACCTGGTTCGCTCGAAAAAAGGCCACTGGTTCTGGCGTACGTTTTGGGAAAACAAAGGCATTTACCGCGACGTCATGCTGGCCTCGGTGATTATCAATTTATTTGTGCTGGCCAACCCGCTCTTTGTCATGAACGTTTACGACCGCATCGTGCCAAACAATGCCGTGGAATCGCTGTGGGTGCTCGCCATTGGCATCAGTGTGGTGTATATGTTCGACATTCTCCTGAAATTTCTGCGCTCCTATTTTCTGGAAATGGCCGGTAAAAAGAGCGACGTCATTATGTCTTCCAAACTCTTTGAACAAACGCTTGGGCTGACCATGGCTAACCGCCAAGGTTCCATCGGTGCCTTCGCCAACAATCTCAAAGAATTCGACAGCATCCGCAATTTTTTCACCTCCGGCACCGTTGCGTCCATTGTGGACTTGCCATTTGTGGTGATTTTCTTGCTGGTGATCTTCTTTATTGCCGGCAATATTGTGCTGGTGCCCATCGCCATTATCGCCATTATCCTGCTGTACAGCTTGTTAATGAAAGGCCCTATCCGTAAAAGCGTGGAAGCCACTTACGAAGCGTCGGCACAAAAGAATGCCGTTTTAATTGAAACCCTCACCGCCATCGAAACCATCAAATCGCTCGGTGTTGAAGCGCATTCGCAATGGAAATGGGAACAGGCCGTCGGCGAAATTGCCCGCACCAGCCTGAAGTCAAAAATGCTGCAGAGCTCTATTGGCCGCATGACCGGCTTTATGCAACAGATGAGCACGGTGGTGATTATCCTGGCGGGAGTTTACTACATCAAAGACGGCGACATGACCATGGGGGGGCTGATCGCCGCCGTCATGCTCAGCCAACGTGCCATTGGCCCAATGGGACAGTTTGCCAATTTAACCTCGTCCTATCATCAGACCAAAACAGCACTCGACTCGCTGAATGAACTGATGTTGAAAGAAATTGAACGCCCGCTCGACAAACGGTTTATTCAGCATCCGGTGTTTGATGGCAGCATTGAGTTCGTGGACGTCTGCTTCACCTATCCAGGCGAAAGCAAGCGGGCTTTAAACCATGTTTCTTTCAAAATCAAACCCGGCGAAAAGGTTGGCATTATCGGTCGCATCGGGTCCGGTAAGTCCACTATTGAAAAACTGATTTTAGGGTTTTATAAACTCGACTCCGGTTCCATTTTGGTCGATGGCATCGACATCACCCAACTGGATCCCGCCGAGTTGCGCCGCAATATCAACTATGTGCCCCAAGACGTCACCCTCTTCAGCGGAGACGTGCGTGAAAACATTGCTTATCGAGCGCCTTATGTGGAAGACGATCAAATCCTCAAGGCCGCACGTTTGGCGGGCGTGGACGACTTTATCAAAACCCACCCGTCCGGCTACAGCCTGAAAATCAATGAGGGTGGCAGCTCCCTGTCCGGTGGTCAAAGGCAGAGCATTGGCGTCGCTCGTGCGCTGCTGCTGAACAGCCCGATTTACCTGTTTGACGAACCGACCAATGCGATGGATGCCAAAACCGAACAGGCGATGATCGACCGCCTGAAAAAAGGCACCCTAAAGAACACCGCCATCGTGGTCACCCACAAAATGAGCCTGTTGCAACTGGTGGAACGCCTGATTGTCATGGACAACGGCAAAATCATTGCCGACGGACCGAAGGCCACCGTTCTGGAAGCCCTGAAAACCGGGCGTATTAACAAATCGAGCGAAACATGACAGAGCCAAAACTGAAAAAAAGTCGCAAACCATCGCATCTGTCCGATGACGACTTGTCGTTTATGTCCAGTCTGAGTCAGGCGGCGCTGGAAAAGCCCACTGTGAAATCCCAGCTGATCGTCTGGGTGTTGCTGCTGGTGGTTATCTGGCTGGTTGTGTGGGCCGATCATGCCGAGCTGGACAAAATTGTGCGTGGAGAAGGTAAGGTGGTGCCCTCCACCAAAATCCAAGTGGTGCAAAACCTGGAAGGCGGAATTGTCGAAGACATTTTTGCCCATTCGGGCGACCATGTTAAAAAAGGCCAAGTACTGCTCAAACTGGATAACACCCAGTTTTTCAGTTCCTTTGGTGAAACCTCGGCGCAACTGCATGATCTGCAAGCCCAAGCGGCTCGCCTCTCCGCGCAGGCATTTGGGCATCCCTTCCAAATGAATCTGCCCACCGATGATCCGGAAGTGATACAGATGTTTAATCGCGAAAAGCAACTGCACGAAAACCAGTTACAACAACTGGAAACCACCAAACGCATCTTAAATGAAAAAATCAAGCAGAACCGTGCCGACTTGAAAGACGCCTACAACCAATTCACTCAGCTATCCAAATCCTATGACTTACTGAAAAAAGAAGTGTCCATTATGAAGCCGCTGGTGAAAGACGGCATCGCCTCCGAAGTGGATCTCCTGAAAACCGAGCGCGAAGCCACCGATGCCTATTCCCTTCTGAAGACGACAGAAAACTCTATCCCAAGACTCAAGTCCATTATTGATGAATCCATCAACAAACGTCAGGAGGCGGAACAGCAGTTCCGTAACGAGGCGCAACAAGAGCTCAACACCGTTCTCGCCAAATTGGAACAGCTGGAAAGCTCCAAAACCGCCTTGGCCGATCGCGTCAGACGCACCAACATCACTTCGCCTGTCAATGGCACCATCAGCGAACTTTTGGTCACCACCATCGGTCAGGTGGTGCAGCCTGGCAGTGACATTGTGAAAATTGTGCCCAAAGACGATTCACTGGTACTGGAAACCAAAATTCTGCCGGCCGATATAGGTTTTGTATACCCGGGGCTGACGGCCAAGGTAAAATTCACCGCTTATGATTTTGCCATTTATGGAGGACTGGATGGCG
>NZ_JBNGDN010000086.1:0-8457 GCF_049975065.1 Hydrogenovibrio sp. | reverse complement strand
TCAACACTGCCAGTGTTGCGCTCTCCCAGCTGAGCTATAGCCCCTCAAGCTGATGAGCGCGTATTATATAGAACTCATCGAAACGGTCAAGACTTTTTTAACAAAATTGCCATATTTTTTAACCGCTCCGATACGCGCACATTTCATGGTTTACGCCTGCTGCTTACGCATTTCGATGGCCTGTAACGCTAAGTCTATACGGGCAATACATTTTTCCTGCCCGATCAACTCTGCGGTGGCATCAATTGATGGCGATTGACCACCGCCGGTAATGGCAACACGCAATGGCATCCCTACCTTGCCCATGCCCACATCCAACTCAGAGGCAGCTTCCTGAATGGCGGCATGAATCGCTTCCGCTTGCCATTCCGGCAGCGCCGCAAACTTCTGTTGCACCAAACGCAAGGGGGCTTCCGCCACCGGGCGAAGGTGTTTTTTGGCCGCGTCGGCATCGAACTCGGTGAAGTCCTGATAGAAATAGGTCGCGCCCTCTGCCATTTCAATCAAGGTGCGAGCGCGCTCACGCAGCAAGTCGGCCACTTTCGCCAATGCTGGGCCTTGCGATAGGTCCAAGCCCTTCTGTTGCATAAACGGCGTCAAATGCGTCACCAAATGATCGATGTCGGTGGTTTGAATGTGCTGCTGGTTAATCCACAGCAGTTTTTCGGCATTAAAGGTGGAAGGCGAAGAATTCACGCTTTCCAGATTGAACAATTCCACCATCTGCGCCATGGTAAAAATTTCCTGATCTTTATAAGACCAGCCCAAACGCACCAAATAGTTCAACAGGGCTTCCGGCAAAAAGCCTTCTTCTTTATATTGCAGAACCGACACCGCGCCGTGACGCTTTGATAAACGACTGCCGTCTTCGCCCAGCACCATCGGAATATGCGCGAACTTCGGCACTTCCGCGCCCAAGGCTTTATAGAGGTTGATTTGTCTTGGGGTGTTGTTGACGTGGTCGTCACCGCGAATGACGTGCGTCATACCCATATCCCAGTCATCCACCACCACCGTTAGATTGTAAGTCGGCGTGCCGTCGGAGCGGGCGATAATCAAATCGTCCAGTTCTTTATTAGCCACCACAATTTTGCCTTTCACCAAGTCGTCTATGACCACTTCCCCGTCGGTCGGGTTTTTAAAGCGCACCACTGGCTTGACCCCCTCCGGCGGTGTGCCGGTAAAGCAACGGTAACGGCCATCGTAACGCGGCTTTTCGCCACGGGCTTTTTGTTGCTCACGCATTTCGTCCAGCTCTTCGGGTGACGCATAGCAGTAATACGCCAAGTCGCGGTCCAACAAATCCTGAATGACGGCTTTATAACGATCAAAACGCTCGGTCTGATAAATCGGCCCTTCGTCGTAATCCAGCCCAAGCCATGCCATACCGTCTAAAATCGCCTGGACGGATTCCTGAGTGGAGCGCTCCAAATCGGTATCTTCGATACGCAGGATGAACTGTCCCTTATTTTGTCTGGCATAGAGCCATGAAAACAAAGCGGTACGCACGCCGCCTATGTGTAAATAACCGGTTGGGCTGGGAGCAAAACGCGTTTTAATCACAAAAATCTCCTAGAATTGTGTTCAATGAAGGAATCGCACAGGTCCGCTTCGATGGGCGGAGGGTTTAGCATTCTAATTCGTGGCGCTCATTATAAAGCAATGCGGTTGGCCACGCGGCTGAATTCAGGGTTTCCATTTAAAGCCTCAGACATTATACTGACCCCACATCCATCACGCATTTCACCAGGCCTGGAGGAAATTGCCATGCGCACCACTCGAACACTTTTTGTCACCACATCCGTTGTGTTATCCGTTGCTGTCATCGCCGCGTCCAGCGCTTGGCCTGCCGCCGCTTACCTGTGGTTACTGTTACTCCCCTTTATTGCCCTCGGCAGCTACGATATGTTGCAGAAAAAACACACGATTCTCAGGCTCTACCCGATTCTGGGACACATACGCTTTATCTTCGAGTCCATTCGACCGGAGATTCAGCAATACTTTGTCGAAAACGACACAGACGGCAAACCCGTCTGCCGCGAATTCCGCTCACTGATTTACCAACGCGCCAAAGGCGTTATCGACACCCGCCCCTTCGGCACGGTGTTCGATACCAATCGCATTGGCTACGAGTGGATTAAACATTCTTTGAAACCGCAGAAAATTTCCGACGTCGAAGGCCGCGTTCTCGTCGGCGGCAAACACTGCTCACACCCCTACAAAGCCTCACACCTCAACATTTCCGCCATGAGTTTTGGTGCCTTGAGCCAGCACGCCATTATTGCCCTTAATCGCGCGGCGAAAATGGGCGGTTTCTATCACAACACTGGCGAAGGCGGCCTGACCGACTACCATCTTCAGGAAGGCGGCGATCTGGTGTGGCAGATTGGCACCGGCTATTTTTCCTGCCGCACCCACGACGGTGCCTTTGACCGAACCGTGTTTACCGAAAAAGCCCAGCACGAAGCGGTAAAAATGATCGAAGTCAAACTGTCCCAAGGAGCGAAACCGGCACACGGCGGCGTCCTCCCCGCCGACAAAGTCACACCGGAAATCGCCAAAATCCGCATTGTGCCTGAAGGTCAGGACGTGATTTCACCGCCCACGCACACGGCCTTCAGCACACCGGTCGGTCTGTTACAGTTCGTAACCGAGCTGCGCCAGCTTTCCGGCGGCAAACCGGTTGGCTTCAAGCTGTGCATCGGCGAGCCGAGTGAATTCATCGCCATCTGCAAAGCCATGATCGAAACCGGGCTGGCACCGGACTTCATTACCGTGGACGGCGCCGAAGGCGGCACCGGTGCGGCTCCGGTCGAGTTTACCAATTCCGTCGGCACACCCTTGCGCGAAGGCTTGCATCTGGTTCACACCTGCCTGGTCGGCTTCGGACTGCGTGACAACATTCGCATCATTGCCTCCGGCAAATCCTTTTCCGCTGCCCACCTGCTCGGCTTATTGGCGCTGGGCGCCGACATGGTCAACTCGGCGCGCGGCATGATGTTTGCCCTAGGCTGCGTACAGTCGCGCAGCTGCCATAACAACACCTGCCCAACCGGCGTGGCCACTCAGGATCCGAGCCGTTACAAGCATTTAGACATTGACGATAAAAGCCAACGGGTTGCCCGCTATCAAGCCTCGGTGATTCATAACCTCAAACACCTCACCGCCGCCACCGGACTGACTCGCCCCAGCGATGTCTCGCCCAAGCAAATCCTTCGCCGCGTCAGCGCCACCGAAAATCGCAGCTATGCCGACATTTTTCCGGCACTGGCCGACGGCTGTCTATTGCAAGAGGGCACGGTTCCAGCACACCTGCTGGAAGCCTGGCAAGCAGCAACCCCGCACCAGTGGTAGAATACACGGCTTTACTAAGGAACACGCTTGCATGTCGAATATCTGTTATCGAATCACGCCGTTAAACCCGTTCGCCCACCTGTTTCAAGTAACGCTTACAGTGGCGCGTCCGAATCCCGGTGGTCAGTCGTTCAGTCTGCCAAACTGGATTCCCGGTAGCTATCTGATTCGAGACTTCTCCAAACATCTGATCGATCTCCAAGCCGAAACGGAAAACGGCACCCCTTTATCCGTTACGCCAGTGGAAAAGTCCCACTGGCAGGTCGCGCCGCACCAAGGATCGATTCGCATTCAATATCAGGTCTACGCTTGGGATTTATCGGTTCGCGGTGCGCATTTCGACCAAACCCACGCTTTTTTCAACGGCACCTCAGTGTTTCTGGCGGTGGATGGCCAACGTGACCAGGCCTGTTCGGTGGAAATCGTTCCGTCGCCCTTTTCGCAGACGGAAAACTGGCAGGTGGCCACGACCTTACCGGTCGAAAACGTGGATGCCGACGGCTTCGGGCGCTACCGCGCCGACGACTACCTGTCCCTCATCGATTATCCGGTGGAAATGGGACGCTTTCATTTGCTGGAATTCGACGCCTGCGGCATTCCGCACCAAATTGCTTTTACTGGCAAAATTGAATTCCATTGCATCGACAAAAAACAACTGCTGGACGATTTAACCCGCATCTGCGAAACCGAGCTGAAATTGTTTGGTCAGCCCTATCCGATTGAACGCTACCTATTCCAGGTCACCGTCACCGAAAAGGACTACGGCGGTTTGGAACACCGCGATTCCACCGCGCTCATCTGCGCGCGCAGTGACTTGCCGTACTTGAACGACGATTTAAACAACGAAAAACGCAGCGACGGTTACATTCAGTTTCTGGAACTCTGCTCGCACGAATATTTCCACACCTGGAACGTCAAACGCATCCAGCCGGAAATTTATCAAACCGCGTCATTGAAGGAGCCGGTTTACACCAATCAACTCTGGTGGTTTGAAGGCATCACTTCGTTCTACGATGCCCAGATTCTGCACCGCGCCGGCATTCTCGATCACGACAGCTATTTGAACCAGCTCGCCAAAGAAATGACCCGCGTGTATCGCATGCCGGGGCGTTTCAAACAATCCGTGGCGGAATCCAGCTACTTGACCTGGACCAAGTTCTACCAGCAGGATGAAAACGCTCCCAATGCGATTGTCAGTTATTACACCAAAGGCAGTTTGATTGCGCTCGGGCTGGATTTGACCATCCGTGCCGAAACCCAAAACGCCAAATCGTTGGACGACGTGTTGCTGACCTTATGGCGCGAATACGGTGCCACCGGAAAAGGCTTGCAGGAAGGTGAAATCGAATCCATTTGTGAACGTGCCTCCGGTTTGGATTTAAAAGACTTTTTCCAACGTTATCTGTTCGGCACCGAAGACCTGCCGTTTGACAGCCTGTTCGCCCAATTCGGCATCGACTTCACCTTGCGCCCGGCCACCCATGCCACAGACTCTGGCGGCAAAACCGAGCAAAAAAGCTTCCCGCCGCAGTTGGGCGCCAACCTCGTCGAGTCCGAACACCAAACCGTGAAACTGACCCATGTGTGGAACGACCAAAGCGCAGGCCTAGCCGGTTTGGCCGCGGGTGACGAAATCATCGCCCTGAACGGTTTCAAAATGGCCTCAGTCCAAGCACTGGAAACTTATCTGGCGCGTCACAACATCGGAGACGACATCCACTGTCACTATTTCCGCCGCGACGAATTGTATGAAACCGTGCTCCATTTGCATCCGACACCCTGCGACCGAGTGCAGCTGACGTTTTTGGAAGCGTCCGCCAATGCCAAGCCTGAAAAGAGGTTAAAATGGATTCAAAAATAAACAGGCAACTGCATGATTTAGAGGCTAAAACACAGCATTTGGAAGTGACGTCGGCGTATCAGGAAGACGCCATCGAACACCTTAACCAGACACTGGGCAAACAACATCAGGAAATACAGACTTTGCAACGGCAGGTTCAGGTATTATCCAACTTTATTAAACAACTGAAACACGAGATCGGCGGTGACGCCATTAAACGCCCCAGCGAAGAAGTCCCGCCACCGCACTACTGACAAGGATAAAAGCATGATTCAAATCAAGACTCAAAACAAAATTCAAAACCAAAGCCGAAACACATCCACACTGGCCTTGCCATTCGCCGTCCTCATCGGACTGTTTGCCATGGCACCCACGCACGCAGTGGACTATGGCCAGCTGGTGGACTCCGTCGATAAACAAAAAGCCACCGAATCGGTGGACACGCAAAAAGCCAAAGAAGCGGTGAGCGGCGACGGCATTGACTATCAAAAAGCCTACGAATCCGTGGACAAACAAAAAGCCTATGATTCGGTTGACAAAGAAAAAGTCAAATCCGCACTGGGCATGTGATCCCCAAGCGGCCATTTCGCCAGGTCTGGTTGTTTTCAAGCGATCGGCTTATTTCACCAGGCCTGGTTATTTTCACCCAATCCGGTCAAGCTTCAGTCCCGCTCGGAAACGGTCAGCGCATTGTTCAAATAGTCCGACACCGCCTGAGAATCGCCACTGAAATCCACCTTGCGCTGTTTTTTACGAATTTGATAATCGTACATCGGATCGTAATACTCGGTTAACAGCACCTCGATCCACGCATAATGCCCGTCCAGAACCCCTTGCTGCCGCTGTTGCTGGCAGGCCTGGTCAAAATACGTCAGCACCCGCTGGTATCGCTCGCCCCCCAAACGCTTGCGAATGCGCTCAAAGGCGTGAGTCATAAACTGCGCCCAATCGTCAAACTGAGCGTATTCCGCCTGAGCCTGCACCACATATTCTTCGTGCGTAATCGCCAAACGCGCCTCCAGCGTGGCCTCCAGCACCACATGCCCGCCGGACTTGAAAAAATCGAACACTCCTTTCGGAATCGAAACCGAACCGATATTCGCCGCTTCGTCTTCCAACACCAAAGTGTTGTAATTCTGCGACTGAAAGCGCATCAGCGCCATGGCCAGCGCATTTTCAAAATTAATCTGCGTTGGCTGCGGACTGACGTGACGGCCAAAGGCCGAGCCGCGATGATTGGCCAGCCCTTCCAAATCCACCTGATTTCGCAAACGCTTGAGCAACAGCGTTTTGCCGCAACCGGTGCGTCCGGCCAGCACTTGCGGACGAATGCCCGCCTGCTGAAATGCCTGCGGCACAGCCTCCAGAAAATCAATTAGATAACGCCGAAAAGCCTTATAACCGCCTTTCAAGCGTGGGAGGGTGTAACCACTGTCGGCCAGCCATTGCTGGGCGATTTTGGAGCGCATACCGCCGCGAAAACAGTAGAGCATCGCCGTCGGATGCGCATTCATAAACGCCTGCCAAGCCGCCAGCCTGGGCGCACGGGTCGCCTGATTCACCAACCGATGCCCCAGTTTGACCGCCTGTTCGTGCCCCTGCTGTTGGTAACACCTGCCCACCGCTTCACGCTCGGCATCGTTCATCAGCGGTAAATTTGTCGCCATTTCAAACGCACCCTGCGCAAATTCAACCGGTGCACGCACATCCATCAGTGGAACCTCATCCAAAACAATTCGTTTGAAATCATCATATTGTGGAAGATTTTCCTGAAACTGCGTTAACACCTCGTCCGCCGAACCCGCCGATACGCCATCCAACCCCATTAAATCACCTCGACACGATGTGTTTGCGCCGCCGCTTCAAGCGTTCGCCCCAGCGCCTGCAATGACAGGCCATGTGACTGAGCCACCGCCTGAAACGATTCGACGGCATCGAACTTTATCGCCACCAGCAAGCCGCCGGAGGTTTGCGGATCGCACAAAATCGCTTGCTGTTCCGGCGTTAAATCCGACCCGAACAAGCCGCTGGCTTTATGACCAAAACTTTCAAAATTCCGTTTGGAACCGCCGGGAATGCAGCCCTGTGCCAGATACTCATGCACATAAGGCAGCACCGGCACCTGAGCAAAATCGAGTTGCGCCGCGATGTCGCTGCCCTCGCACAACTCAATCAAATGCCCCAGCAAACCAAAGCCGGTGACATCGGTCATGGCGGTCACACCGTCCAGCTGTGCCAGCTCGGTGCCAATGCGGTTCAGCGTGCTCATGGCGTCAATCGCCACCTGCAATTGTGCCGGCTGAATCTTCTGCTGCTTTTGCGCGGTGGTCAAAATGCCAATGCCGATGGGTTTGGTCAGAAACAAGGCACAGCCCGCTTCAGCGGAAGCATTGCGCTTTAAAAAACGATTTTCCACCAGGCCTGTTACCGCCAACCCAAAAATCGGCTCCGGCGCGTCAATGGAATGCCCGCCCGCCAACGGTATCCCCGCGGCCTTGCAAGTGGCACGACCGCCCTCAATCACCTCTCGCCCCACTTCCGCAGGCAAGGTGTCAATCGGCCAACCGAAAATGGCAATCGCCATCAGCGGCTGACCGCCCATGGCGTAAATGTCACTGATGGCATTGGTGGCGGCGATCTGCCCGAAGGTGAAAGGGTCATCCACAATCGGCATAAAAAAATCGGTGGTGCTCAACACCGAGGTGCCATTGCCTAAATCATAGGCGGCGGCATCATCGCGCGTGTCGTTGCCCACCAACAGGTTCGGAAAAAACGCTTGGTTGGAACGGGTTTCCAGCAGGGTTTCCAACAGCTTTGGCGAAATTTTGCAGCCGCAACCGGCACCGTGGCTGTATTGCGTGAGCTGAATGCTAGAAGGGTTTGGGTGGGCACTGGCGGTCATAACGTCAACTTTTTAAAATAAAAGAAGCATTTTAACCCGAAAGGTGATCTTGACCGAAGGTTTCATAGCCTGTGAACGGTTTAAGCTCACGAGAAAAGAAAACAGGCGTTTATTGAACAAACGCCTGAAACGCTTGGCTCAAACGCAGCAAAGCTTACAAAGAAGCGTTGGCCAAAGCGATTGAGAAAGAACTCAAAAAGGTGATTGGCAGAATGGACGAAATAAAGGCCACTTCAAACAAACCGTGGAAAGATGACCCTTTTTTGGCGATGGATTTTAATTCGCTGCGACTTTTCATAAACTGTCTCCTGATTAATGATAAAAATAATTATTAGCTCATAAGCTTTGTTTATGATTATAG
>NZ_JBNGDN010000085.1:0-9054 GCF_049975065.1 Hydrogenovibrio sp. | reverse complement strand
ATTCGAGATCGAAAGGACAATCATCTTTCAAACCATACGCGCCAAGCTGCTGGGCAGCTTTATTCTTCTCACCCTGATGGTCATCGGCTTTGCCAATTACCGTGAAATGGCGCTCATATGTCTCTGACCGGTGGTCTGCAAAGTGAAATGCTCACCACGCGACTGGACGTGCTGGGCTATTTGAACCATCAGTCGCCGCAAAACATTTCCGACTTCCAGCAAGGCTATCAAAATACCCTGAAAGAAGTCGAACGCGCCAAAACCGAAATTCAAAAAGCCGGGCGCGCCGAACAGGTCGCGGAAATCGACCGCATTCTGCAAGAATACAAAACCGAATTTGAACGCGTTGTGGTTTTATTTCAAAAGCGCGACCAGCTGTTTGAAAACGTGATTCAAAAACACGGCCCAGACATTGAAGCGGCCATGACGCAAATCATGCGCACGGCGAACCAAGCGGAAGTGGTTGCCGCCGTGTCCGAAGGGCTGCGCAGCTTTTTGCTGGCGCGCATCTACACCCTACGCTATCTCGACACCAACACCTCGGACGATATGAAACGTGCTGTGGACGAACTGCACCATGTGGAAGACCAGGTAGAAACGCTGCAAAACACCATGTCAAACCCGGAGCCCATTCGCGTCTTTCAGGCGGCGCACGCCAAACTGGTGGAATACGAAAACGCCGTGACCGAAATTGATCGCATCATTACCGAACGCAACCGCCACATTGACAACCTGAACCGACTCGGGCCGAAAGTGGCCGACCTGGCTGAACAGGTGCGCGTGTCCATCCGCAATGACCAGGATCGCATCGGTCCGATGGTGCAGCAACTGAACACCGACATCATTACCATGATGGCGATTATCGGGTTGTTAGTCGCCCTGCTGGCGACCGTCATGGCCGTCGCCATTCCGCGCAGCATTGCCAACGGCTTGGCCAGCATTCAAACCAAACTCGGCCAAATCAGTCAGACCGGCGACTTCAACATTCGCGCCGACGACCAACGACCGGACGAAGTCGGCGACATGGGCAAAGCGGTGAACACCCTGCTGTCGAATATGCAGGGTGCCATTAACGAAGCCAATGACGTGGTCAGTGCGCTGGCCGCCGGACGCTTTGACCAACGCATCACCAAAGATCTGAACGGCGATCTGGAGACCCTGAAAGACGGCATTAACACCAGTGCCGATAATATTGCCGATGTCATGTCGCAACTCAAAGACGTCATGAACTACCTGCAAAACGGCCAGTTTGACATCACCTTGGACACGCAAGCACAGGGCGAGTACAAAGCCATGATCGACACCGCCGCCACCGCCATGAATGCCATGAACCGCGTCATCGGTGAAATCAATCAAGTGATGGGACGGGTTTCCTGCGGCGAATTCCACGAGCGGGTGAACGTCGCCGCCAGCGGGGAAATGAACGACCTGAAAACCGCCATTAACGACACGGTTCAGATCCTTGAAAGCGTCATCAGCGACATCACCGACGTCATGGACGCCCAAAGTCAGGGCGACCTGACGCTGTCGGTGACCACCCAATGCGAAGGACAACTGGATCGCCTGAAAAACGCCATCAACCAGAATGCCGACAATCTGGCACGCATTATTGCCTCGGCGCTCAACAGTGCTCAGGTGGTCAATGGTGCCTCCGAAGAAGTCTCGCGCGGTTCGCTGGATCTCAGTCAGCGCGTTCAGGAACAGGCCGCCGCCTTGGAAGAAACGTCCGCCACCATGGACGAAATGAATTCCGCCGTGCAGAACAACACCCAAAATGCGCTCGAAGCCACCCGAGTGGCGCGCGATGTTCAGGAAAAGGCGCATAACGGCACCGAAGTGATGACACAAACCATTGAGGCGATGAACGCCATTCAGGAGTCCAGCCACAAAATTTCCGAAATCGTCACCCTGATCGACGGCATTGCCTTCCAGACCAACCTACTGGCGCTGAATGCGGCGGTGGAAGCGGCGCGCGCCGGAGACCACGGTCGCGGCTTTGCCGTGGTGGCGGGCGAAGTACGCGCCTTGGCGCAAAAGTCCGCCGATGCCGCGCGCGACATTAAATCGCTGATTGACGAGAGCGTCACGCGCATTGACCAAGGCACTCAGCTGGCCTCTGAATCCGGCGAAGTGCTCACCGGCATTAACGGCGCGGTGGAAAACGTGACACAAATGATTGAACACATTGCCCAGGCCTCCAAAGAACAGGCCGAAGGCGTCAATCAGGTTCACAAAGCCATTGCGGACATTGACCAGGTCACCCAGCAAAACGCTGCACTGGTGGAAGAAACCTCCGCCGCCGCCGAAAGCATGTCGGAGCAGGCCACCGAATTAAGCCAAAACATGGCCTTCTTCAAGACCCGTGATGCGGCGATTTCACCAGGCCTGGCCAATTCGACGAAAGCCGCAACAAAACCAACGCCGAACCCAGCCGACCGCCCACCAGCGGCCTTACCCAAACCGGCCGCCAAGCCGAGCGACGGCGACGAATGGGGTGAGTTTTAAAAAGGAATCGACGGTTATCAAAAATTGGCGGAAGCTCCAGCCTCCGCCGACTATGTTCATATAAAAAATACTGATTTGTCCGACCCCAATCACTGCGATTAATATCGTATCCGTGCAAATGGCCGTCTTTATCGGTCAACAGACCTTAATCCAAGTGTCATACAAAAACCGACTCGGATGTGCGATATTAAAGAATTCTTACCCCCCATCAGGGTGTCTGAGATTGTGATAACGTTGGACCTGTTTCAGTATTCAAAGCTTGGATGCACACGGATACGAGGACTATCATGCGACAGAATTTACCGATTACTCAAAAAGAACAATCCTTGCCGGAAAAGGCCATTCTCAGCACCACCACGGATTTGAAAGGCACCATCCTGACCGCTTCGGACGACTTCGTCAAGATCAGCGGTTTCAGTCGTGCGGAGCTGATCGGTCAGCCGCATAATATTGTGCGTCACCCGGATACGCCGTCGCAGGTGTTTGCCGATATGTGGTACACCCTGAAAAAAGGCCAAACCTGGTCGGCGATGGTGAAAAACCGCGCCAAAAACGGCGACCACTACTGGGTTCTGGCCAATGTCACCCCCATGGAAGAAAACGGCCAAATCGTCGGCTATGTGTCGGTGCGCACCCCGGCCACACGGGCACAAATACAAGAGGCTGAACACCTCTATCAAGCCATCCACACAGGCAAGTGGCAACTGCAGTGCGCGGTGATTCGCCGCAGGCTGGCGATGAAATGGGATTGGCTGCGCATCCGTGCCAAGCTCAAAACGGTGCTGATGATTTACGCCGCGGCTATCATGCTGATCGGTACCGGGCTGCTGGCCACCACGCTGTACCTCAACGACATCGCCCCGATTGAACAGCAAGAACTCACCCGCGAAGCCAAAGCAACGCAAACCCTGTTGGACAATCACATTCACAATAAGGTGGTGTCGGTCATGGATTTAGCCGCCAGTGTCTCAGGATTCAATGAAGTCTCACAGACACTGAACGGCACCCTGCCGAAATCCCTGCTGAAAGCGGAGCTGGCCGATATTCGCCAGCACTATGCGCGCATCACCGACTACCAGAACATTCGCGTTCAAGTCTACCGCGACGACGCCAGCCCTTTTATGAACTCCTGGTCGAACCCGCCCGCCAAAGCACCGCAAAACCCCCTGCTGCAAGCCATGCAGCAGAGCGGTAAAGTCACCGGCGGGCTCACCGTGGACACCCATGATATGGGGCTCGGTGTCACCGGCTATGCGCCGGTGTTTGCAGATGAACGTCTGGTCGGCGCGGTAGCGGTTTCCAGCGGCCTCGCCTCAGTCGTCGGCGAGCTCAAACAACAGGGCATTGACTGGGTGATGTTGCTGAATCGCGATACCTTTTCCGCCGGACTGCCAACCAGCCTGAAAAACAATCAGGCGTTTTCCGAAACCCGCATCCTGGCCAGCAACGGCTGGTTTGATGCCAACTCGGTCGAAGCCTTCCAGTCGGTTTTCAACGCCCCACAAGAAGCGTCGGAAGCGGTTGCTTTCATTCAAGATAACCGTCTCTATATCAGCCTACCCGCCTACAACGCCGACGGTCAGCTCATTGGGCGCCATCTGCTGATGCGCGCCGCCGATCCCATTCTGAATAAAGTCGCCGCCGCCGAACAGCAGGCTCTGCTCACCATTGTGGAACTGTTGCTGCTGATTGTCTTCATTGTCGGCACCCTCATCTGGCTAATGAAGCAACGCGCCATCAAGCCGCTGATGCAGCTGTCCGAAACCATGCGTAAAATGCGCGAAACCGGGCGTTTCAATGAGCGCGTTAACCTCATCAACAACGGTGATGAGATCAATGACATCGTCAACCACTACAACAGTTTTGTCGGCAATGTGCAGCAATCGTTCACCAATATTAACGATGTCATGGCCTCACTCGCCAAAGGCCACCTCGACGTGGCCGTCACCGGGCACTTCAAGGGGGATTTTGAAATCATGCAAAACGCCATCAACACCTCTGTGAGCAATATCCGCAACATTATGTCGGAGCTTACCCGCGTGGTGAACGGCATGAGTCGCGGGCAGTTCGATCTGGCGGTCAACTCGGAAGTGGACGGCGATTTTAAACGCCTGCTGGACGATCTGCTTGCCACCATGACCACCATTGAGTCCACGATTCAAGCCATTGTCAACGTCATGGACAAAATGAAAAACGGTAAATTCCGTCATCGGGTAGACATTGAGGCGCACGGCCATTTTAAACACCTAAAAGACGGCGTGAATGACTCCATGGATGCACTGGAAAATGCCATTAAAGACCTTACCCGCATTGTCGTGGCACAATCCAACGGCGACCTCACTCATAAAATCACCACCGACTATCACGGCGAGTTACGCATCCTGAAAGAGGCAGTCAACAACACCGCGGACAAACTGGTGGACGTGGTCGCCAATGCCATTGAAGCGTCACAAATCGTCAGCACCGCCGCACAAGAGGTGTCACAAGGCTCCGCCAATCTCAGCGAACGTGTTCAGGAACAAGCGTCGGCACTGGAACAGACCTCGGCCACCATGCAACAGATGAACGCCGCGGTGCAGAACAACAGCGAAATCGCTCAGAACACCGCCAAGATCACCTTGGAAGTGCAAGCCAAAGCCAACAGCGGCTCGGAAGTCATGCAACAGACACTGGAAGCCATGACGCAGATTCAAGGCTCCAGCCACAAGATTGCGGAAATCATCGGTTTGATTGACGGCATTGCCTTCCAAACCAACCTGCTGGCTTTGAATGCCGCCGTGGAAGCCGCTCGCGCCGGAGAGCACGGCCGTGGTTTTGCCGTGGTGGCGGGCGAAGTCCGGGCGCTGGCGCAAAAATCCGCCGATGCCGCCAAGGACATTCGTCAACTGATTGACGAAAGTGTGGGACGCATTGATAAAGGCACCGAGCTGGCCACTGAAACCGGTGAAGTCCTCAAAGGCATTACCGGCTCGATTGATCAGGTCGCCGAAATGATTAACCAGATCGCCCAGGCCTCGATGCAACAGTCCGAAGGCATCCAACAGGTGCACCACGCCATTGGTCAAATCGACGGCATCACCCAGCAAAACGCGGCACTGGTGGAAGAAACCTCCGCCGCCTCGGAAAGCTTGAGCGAGCAGGCCGACCATCTGCAGCGCGACATGGCGTTTTTCCAGACCGAGGCTGCACAAACGCCAGGCCTCCGCCGTGTCACTTCGGCACAATCGCAACTTGAGCCGCCGAAAACCGATTCCCTTTCCACAACGACCGAGTGACGCCATGCCCGAATCCGCCCACAACGCAATCCAACCCTTCCGCCAAATACTGGCGCATCTACCGGACGGCGTGATGACGGTGGATCAAGACTACCGCATCACCTACGTTAACCCCGCTTTCTGCCGAATGCTGGGCTACGGCGAAACGGATTTACTGGGCACCGTCATTCACGACCACCTCCAGGATCTAAACGTCTTCGAGAGCTGTCGCCGCGAACTGGCGGACACAGGCGTCTGCCAAGATCAGCAAACCACCTTCAAACACCAAGACGGCCATCTGTTGCACCTCAGCAAAAATGTCCAAACCTTAACCGACGACCAGGGGCACACTCAAATCGTTGTCAGTCTGCGCGATGTTTCGCAAGTGCACCGTCTCAACCAGGAACTGGCCGACACCACGGAAAAACTGGAACACACCAACCAGAATCTCAGCCGCATGGTGCAACAGCGCACCGACCACCTCTACGAACAAATGGCGCTTCTCACCGGCTACAAAAATGCGCTGGATTTAGCGGGCATGGTGAGTAAATGCTCGCCGAATAAAACCATTTTGGAAGTCAATTCCGCCCTCTGCAACCGTTCCGGCTACAGCGCCTACGAGCTGATTGGCCAGGCCAGCACGTTTTTGTGGTCGGAAGAAGCACAAGAACAACTGCCGAACATCCTTGAAAAGATTTCTCAAGACCAGCCCTGGAAAGGCCTGGTGTCGATGCGTGCCAAAAACGGGGCGTCCTTTTATTTGGAGTCCAATATCGTGCCGATTCTCAGTGACAATGGCACTCTGTGCGAAATCGTCAATATCAGCTACGATGTCAGCCCCCTGATCGAGACCACACAATCCCTATCGCATCGCCTGAATTACGATCCCTTGACGCAACTGCCTAACCGGCACCGCTTAATGGCGGATTGCCAGGCCTGCCAGCAGCCGACCCAGCTGGTGCTGCTGAATATCGACAATTTCAATGAAATCAATTCCATCTACGGTCATGCGCTCGCCGATGAACTGTTGCAGAGTTTATCGCAGTTTTTGCAACACCATTTGGAAGGGTATCAACTGACGCTGTACAAACTGCCGATTGATGAATTTGCCCTGCTGGTTTACGAAACCTGGGACACCCAAACCCTGGCCGACTTCACCCAAAGCCTACTGGAACAGATTTCCACCGCCGAATTCATAATACGTCAACAAAGCGTTCGTTTGTCTTTGAGCGCCGGCATTGCCACCTCCGATGTCACCGAAGAGGCCAAAGATCGCATTATCGCCGCCGACATGGCGCTGAAAATCGCCAAGCATCAACGCAAGCCCTATGCGATTTACGACCCGACCCTGAACATCAAACAACGCTACGAAAACAACATTGTCTGGATTAAACGGCTGATTTCCGCCATTGAAGAAGACCGACTGCATCCGTTTTATCAACCGGTGGTCAAGGCCAGCAACCTGGAAGTCGACTATTATGAATGCTTGGTGCGCATCACCGACACCAACGGCGATGTCTACTCGCCGTTCCACTTTCTGGAAATGGCGAAAAAACTCAAACTCTATCCACAGCTCACCCAACGCATGATCGAAAAATCCATGCAACGCTTTGCCGACGAGAGCTGTTGCTTCTCCATCAACCTTTCCATCGAAGACATTGCCGACCCAGTCACCAATGAATGGATACGGCAAAAAGTCCGCCAGTGCCCGTTTTCATCAAGGATTATTTTTGAAATCGTCGAATCCGAAGGCATTCAGAATTACGACGTGGTCAGCCGCTTTATTCAGGAGGTGAAACAGCACGGCGTGAAAATCGCCATCGACGACTTTGGGGCTGGCTACTCCAATTTCGTCAACATTGTGCGGCTGGACATCGACTACATTAAAATCGACGGATCGATTATCCGTAACATTCACCAGGATCGCCCCTCGCAGGTCATCACCGAGACCATTATCGACTTTGCCAGCAAACTCGGCATCGAAACCGTCGCCGAATTCGTTGGCGACCAGGCCGTTTACGACCACGTCAAACGCCTTGGCCTTGATTACCTGCAAGGCTACCACTTCGGCGAACCCAAGGCGAATTTACGCCCCACCAGTTTGCTGCGCTGAGCACTTAACCGGTCTGTCCAAGCGTTTCAGTCCACCGTGCTCGTCCGCAATCGCGACAACTCCCAATGTTTCATCGCCCAATCCCACAAGCGGGTTAACCGCGTCAGGTTTTTAGGCGGCGGATGCTGTAAAAAACGCAAGGCCGCGTGCAAGGTGTCCACCGCGTCGGCTTGCTGAATGGCAGGCGCACGGCTTTTTTTGCTCAATTTAATGCCCTCCGCATTCGTCACCAGTGGATGATGTGCATAATGAGGCCAGGCTTGGTCAGACACCCCCAGTGCCTGAAGAATCGCCAACTGTGGAAAACTGCTGTGCAATAAATCCGCGCCGCGCACCACCTCGGTCACCCCCATGTCCCAGTCATCCACCGCGCAGGCCAGATGATACCCCATAAACCCATCGGCGCGTTTCACCACAAAATCCCCCAAGTCAGAAGCGATGTCCAACCGCTGCGCGCCCAGTATCGCATCGTGAAACGCGATGTCGCCCGGCGTCACCGCAAAGCGCCACGCCGAGGCGGGCGTCATGGCCGCCACATCCGGCCGCACCGCTTGCGGACGACAAAAATTATCATAGCGCGGATCATTTTGCCCAGGCCTGGCGGAATTGCGCTGTTGAATCATCTTGCGACTGCACTCGCACACATACACACGCCCAGATTGGTTCAAATCCGCCAGAGCCGATTGATACAACGCCAAACGCTCCGACTGATACACCTCATCGCCATCCCACTCAAACCCATACGCCTGCAAAGTGCGGACAATGCTTTCACACGCGCCGGGCACCACACGCGGCGCATCGATATCGTCAATCCGTAATCGCCACTCACCGCCCTGCGACTTGGCATTCAAATAACTCGCCGTCGCCGCAATCAGAGAACCGAAATGCAAGGGGCCACTCGGCGTCGGCGCAAACCGCCCCACAGGACGCGAGTCGCTCAATACTGCTTCAGCGGTGTCATTCATATCGAACACCCGAAACCTATGGTCATCATATTTCGTTCTCCTTTGGAGGATTATTCTATCAATCATCCAGGTACGAAATAGTGTAGCCGTTCCACGTGTCCTTCAGAAATTAAAAAGCCAAGCAAATTTGCTTGGCTCGTACAATGGCGTCTGTCAATTAGGGTTTGTTAAAACTGGATTTTTTGAATCTTCCCATCTCTATAGACGACAGCGTATT